>CAYQNV010000083.1:0-31474 GCA_964418975.1 uncultured bacterium
CACCTCGACGACGTGCGTGAGGTAGGGCTGCCCCGAATCGCGCCGCTGCTCGCCGTGCGCCTGGCCGGCATAATCGAAACACGCGCCGAGCCGGTCCCGATCCACTCGCGGCGCCTTCTCGGCCACGGCGCTCATGAGTGCGGCGCGGAGCTCGGGATGCGGTCGGCCCGCCGACATGCGTTCGGCTCCGCTCAGGGGGTGCGCACGCCCTTCAGCTTGAGCTGCACCCGCGACTCGCCCGACCACTCATTGCGCGTGGGGACGAACGCCAGGTCGGCGCGCCCGGCGCGAGCGAGCGCGCGGGCGCGGTCGCCCATGCCGAATCCGATCGCCTCGACCTCACCGCTCTCGTCCCGGGCCCGGAGCCGGACGTGCTTGCCACCCCCCACCTCCTGCACTTGCTCGAGTCGGGCGTCGCTCATGCGGAACAGCGGTTCGGGGTTGTCGAGTCCGTGCGGCGCCATGCGTTCCAGCCACTCCACCAGTTCCATGTCGCAGTCGCCCGCGCGCAGGTCCCCGTCCAGCTCCAGCCGCTGCACGAACTGGTCCGGCCGGTACTGCTCGCGCACGAGGTGCTCGAGTCGATCGCGCAGCTCGGGCAGGCGCTCGCGCCGCACCGACAGGCCCGCTGCGAACGCGTGCCCGCCGTGCGCGAGCAGCAGGTCGTTGCAACCGTCGAGCAGCCGCGTGAGGTCCAGTCCCGGCAGGCTCCGGCCCGAGCCCCGACCACGATCGCCATCGATCGCCACCAGCACGGTCGGCCGCTGAAAGCGCTCGACGAGCCGCGACGCGACGATACCGATGACGCCCGGGTGCCAGGTGTCGGACCACAACAGGATGGAACTGCAATCGGGGTAGGACACCTCGGTCTCGACCATGCGCACCGCCTCGATCAGCACTTTCTCGTCATGTTTGCGGCGCTGGAGGTTGTCCTCCTCGAGACTGCGCGCGATGGAGTCGGCCTCGTCCTGGTCGCGGGCCAACAGCAGCCGCAGTCCTTGCTCGGCATTGCCCATGCGACCGGCTGCGTTGATGCGCGGTGCCAGCACGAAAGCCACGTGCCCGCTGGTGATGCGCTTGCCCGACAGCGCCGAGACGCCGATGAGCGCGCGGAGCCCGAGGCGCGCTTGCTGGTTCAATCGGTCCAGCCCGAGGCGCGCGAGCACGCGATTCTCGCCCACGAGCGGCACGACGTCGGCGATGGTGCCGAGTGCTACGACGTCGAGATAGTGGCGTGCGCGGTCGAGGCCGCCACGGCCGCGCAATAGCCGCTCCACCAGCTTGAACGTCACACCCACGCCCGCCAGCGACTTGAACGGGTAGCCACAACCCGGCCGCAGCGGGTTCACGATCGCGACCGCGTCCGGCAGCAGTACCGGCGGCTCGTGATGGTCGGTGATGACCGTGTCGATGCCCAGCGAGCGCGCGTGCGCCACCGCCTCGATCGCGGTGATGCCGCAGTCCACGGTGACCACGAGCGTGCAGCCGCGGCGCCGCGCCTCGTCGATGGCCTCGACCGTGAGGCCGTAACCGTCGCGGATGCGGTGCGGAATGCGGTACTCGACGCGGGCCGACAACTCCTCGAGCGCGCTGTAGAGCAGGAACGTGGACGTGATGCCGTCGACGTCGTAGTCGCCGTGGACGAAGATGCGCTCCTCGCGCTGAATGGCGCCCAGGATGCGCTCGGCCGCCAGCTCCAGGTCGCGCATCTCGGCCGGGTCGTGCAGATCATCGAGCGAGGGGTCCAGGAAGCGTCGCGCGGCATCCTCACGCGCCAGCCCGCGATTCACCAGCGCGTACCCGAGCGCGAGCGGGGCGCCGAGCGCCCGCGCCAGCCCCGCAGCCGCTTCCGGGGAATGGTTCGGGTGCAGCACCCACTGGGGTGAGGCCGTGACGGTCGGCGGCATGCGTGGTTCCCGGGGAGGAGGTGGAGAGTCCGGCTTCTGGAGCATCAGACTGTAATGGCCTTGCCGCTTGACCGGCAAGGCGTTCCGCGCCTGAGCGCTGCTCGAGTCGCGAGCGCAGCATCTCGACTCGGCCGTCACGCGGCGGACGCTACGGGCGAAACGAAGCGGCCCGCCGGCTGGACGCCGGCGGGCGCGCGCTCGTGTACATGCCGAGCCTCCCGTAAGCCGAATTCTGTACGGATCGCTCCGTGGTGATCATTTGACTGGGACGATGGTCTCCCATCGCCTCGTGGCGACCGACCCTGGGGTAGTAATGGGGCGGGTCACACCCCTCCCCCTCTATGCGGTCTTGCTCCGGACGGGGTTTGGCGAGCCGATGCCGTCACCGGCACCGCTGGTGAGCTCTTACCTCACCGTTTCACCCTTGCCCGCAGCGGCATCGAACCGGGCGTGAGCCCGGAGTCGATCGCCGCCCGTTGGCGGTCTGCTCTCTGTTCCACTTTCCGTAGGCTCACGCCCCCCGGGGGTTACCCGGCGTCCTGCCCTGTGGAGTTCGGACTTTCCTCACGTTGCGACCTCGGCCGCCGCGTGAGCGGAAGCGTCGGTGCACACCGCGCGATCACCTGGGAGACTCGGACTTCCTGTGAAGCGCCAGGTCGAGCGCTTCATTCACCAACCCGTCTGCCCGACCGTTGTCGTCGCGCGGAACGGACTCGAAGTCTACCACGCCCACCCGGGTCACGGCCTTGCGGGCCTCGGCGTGCAATGGTTTCAAGCCTTCGTTCTTCACCTTGTATTGACCCAGCATCTGGCGCACTACGAGTTCGGAGTCCATGTGCACGACCAACGTGCGCACCCCGTGCCGCGCCGCCGCCGCGAGCCCCGCCAGCAGCGACCGGTACTCCGCGACATTGTTCGTGCACACGCCGAGGAACTCGCCGCGCGCCTCGACCTCTCGCCCGGCCGCGTCGCACAACACGTAGCCGAGCGCTCCGGGGCCCGGATTGCCGCGGGAGCCGCCGTCGCATCGCAGCGTCCACACGGCTTTGGAGGTCGGGGCCATGGCGCGACCCTAACGGCGGACCGCGGCCGACTCAAGCGGCGGCGCACCCGCGAGCCAGCCGGCGCGCGCCAGCGCCGCCCACGCGTCCCGGCGCCCGAGCTCGATCAGCTCCGCCGCGCGTGCGGGATCGAACGTCAGGATCGAAGCCGGCAGTGACTCGGTCGGCTCCACGACGCAGATGCGCGCCGGCACGCCGTCGCGACCCCACCCCGCCGGCAGGTTTCGCAACTCCGTCTGAAGATCCCGCCAATTCGCGAGCTCGAGCAGTCGCCCCCCCAGCGCCACGACATCCGCGGGAGGCGGCGCGGCGGCGGGCGATTCACTCGGCGAAAGCAGCACCATCAAGACCGCGTCGGCGCCGTGCGCGATGGCCACGTGCAGGGGCTGGTTCGAGAATCCTCCGGCGTCGACGAAGTCACGCCCGGCCACGCGCTCGGGTTGGAAGATCCCGGGGATCGCCGAGGACGCCACTGCGGCGTCCACCATGCCGGACGCCCGCGGCAGCGAGATGACCTCGCCGCCCTCCTGCTCGATGCGTGCGACGAACGCGGGATCCGGGTCGGGCCAGCTCACGAAGAGCCCGATACGCCCCGAGTCGATGGCCAGCGCCGACACCGCCAGCGCGGTGCCGGGTCCCGCCAGCTGTCGGCCGTCACCGGAGGCGACGATGGCCTCCAGTATCCGTCGCCGCGCCCGGCCGCTCCACAGGCCGCGCCCGCCCGTCTCCGGCATGAGCCCGAGGGCGAGCCCGCGCAGCCAGCGCCCGACGCGGCCCGGCATGCTCGCCAGCCAGGCCAGCGCGAGCAGCAGCACCAGCGAGGCGTGGAACCGGTGCGGCCACGGCCAGCCCATCACCCACACCACCGCGAACACCGTTCCGGTGGCGAGCACGGCATTGCGCAACTGGCGCCGGAGCCGCTCGGGGTCGGCTTCGTTGGACCGCTGGTCGAGATCGCGCGCAACGCGCCGCGCGAACAACACCATGAGCGCACCGATCAGTGCGAGCACGATCCACAACGCCAGGTCGAGCTGTGTCGAGAGCAGGTCCGCCTGCGCGCTGCCTCGCCCCCACAGCCAGTAAGCACCCGAGAACTCGCGCGAGCCCGCGGCGGTGAGCACCAGTTCGAGCAGCGCGATCATCGTGGTGAGCGCACCGGTGACGCGCATCGCCAGCGATACCCACTGCACGCCCAGCGCCTCGCCGCGCGCGCTGCGCCACACGCGCTCGATGGGTCCGGCATCACGGCCGGCCGCCAGCCACGAGACCGCATTGATCGCGCCGATGGACACCCCCACGATGAGCGACGGCACGAGCCGAGTCGCCTCGAGCACGCGCAGCACGCCCACTTCGTAGGCGCCGAGCGCGCCGCCGCCCGAGAGCACGAGCGCGACCCGGCGGTACGGCAGGTCGGCGCGCAGGCCCGGCGTCGGTGGCGCGTTCATGCCGGCTCGCCCTCGGCGGGCGGCAACAGCATCAGCCGCCCGCAACCGTCACAGACCAACAGCTTCTCGCGGCGGCGCGCCTCCTGGAGCGCGGCCGGCGACAGGCCGCGGAAGCAGCCACCGCAGGCGCCCTGCGTCACCGCGGCCACGGCGCGGCCGGCACGGCCCGCGCGCAGCTTCACGTAGCGCGTGCGGGCCACGGGCTGCAACCGGCCCGCCGTCTCGGCACGGCGCGCGTCGAGTGCGGCGAGATCCGCGCGCAGCGTGGCGGCCTCGACATCGAGTTTAGCGAACAGCGTTGCGGCCTCGGCCTCGGCGCGCTCCCGCGCGTGCGCCTTCTCCGCGCGAGCCGTCGCGTCGCGTTCCTCGGCGTCCAGCCGTTCCAGGACCTCGGTCTCGAGCACGTCGCGCCGCGACTTCACGGCTGCGATCTCGTGATGCACGGCCTCGAACTGCTTCTGGTCGGTGACCGCCTGCAGCTGCTGCTCGAAGTGGTGCTGCTGCGCGTCGAACGCCGTGATCTCGCCGTCGAGCAGGCGGCGTCGCTTCGCGGACTCGGAGGTGCGCTGGTCCAGCGCGGCGAGCGCCTGGCGGGCGGCCGCGACGCGCGTCTCGTGCGCGCGGCGCTGCTCCGGGTGCTTGGCCAGCGCCTGTTCGCGCACGACGGCCTGCTCGTCGATCTCGTGCAGGTCCCAGTGGAGGCGGAGTTCTTCGGTCACGGCGCGCCGCCGGTGGAGAAGGATGGTGGGCGAAACAGGGCTCGAACCTGTGACCCCCTGGTTGTGATCCAGGTGCTCTACCAGCTGAGCTATTCGCCCATCCCGAGACTCGGCGCGCAGGCGAGTGGGCCCACCTGGATTCGAACCAGGGTCTTACCGGTTATGAGCCGGCGGCTCTGGACCGCTGAGCTATGGGCCCAGCGCCCGACGCCCATCACCTGCGACGGAAGCCGGGCGTTTGTAGCAGAGGCTCGGGGAGAGCGTCAAGGTTACCCTGGCCCGTGCGGCCGCACGCCCAATGGCCGCGCCCCACTCCAGAGCGCGGCGGCGCGTGCAGCGGCGGATCACAGCAACTCGGTATACGCCTTGAGCCGGCGACTGCGCGTGGGATGACGCAACTTGCGGAGCGCCTTCGCCTCGATCTGGCGAATGCGTTCGCGGGTCACGTTGAAGAACGCGCCCACCTCCTCGAGCGTGCGCTGGGCGCCGTCGTCGGTGAGGCCGAATCGCAGGCGGATGACCTTGGCCTCGCGCGGGGTGAGCGTCTTCAACACCTCGTTCACCTCGTCGCGCAGCATCGCCGACGAGGCAGAGTGTGCCGGGCTCACGACGCTCGTGTCCTCGATGAAATCTCCGAGGTTCGAGTCGTCGTCCTCGCCGATCGGGCGATCGAGCGAGATGGGTTCCTGCGCCGCCTTGATGATGGCTTTCACCTTGTCCACCGGCAGCTCGAGCCGCTCTGCGATCTCCTCGGGCGTGGGCTCTCGGCCCAGCTCCTGCACCAGGCGTCGCGACACACGCACGACGCGATTGATGTGCTCGATCATGTGCACGGGCACGCGGATGGTGCGGGCCTGGTCGGCGATCGCGCGCGTGATGGCCTGGCGGATCCACCACGTGGCGTAGGTGCTGAACTTGTAGCCCTTCGTGTAGTCGAACTTGTCCACCGCACGCATCAGCCCCGAGTTGCCTTCCTGGATCAGGTCCAGGAATTCCAGGCCGCGATTCGTGTAGCGCTTGGCGATGGAGATGACGAGACGCACATTGGCCTCGATCATCTCGCGCTTCGCCTGCGCCGTGGCGCGCTCGCCGTCGCGGATCTGGCGGTAGATCTCGAGCAAGTGATCGCGCGAGAGCTTGGACTCGTCCTCGAGCGCCTTGATGTTCTTACGCAGGTTCTTCAATTCGTTCTGGAACTCGGCGATCTGCGCCGGCTGGAGCGCCGACTCGCGCCGCACCGCGCGCAACTCGCCCGGGCCCCGCTTCAGGCGCTTGGCGAACGTGTTCATGTCGTCCACGCCGTGGCCGTACTGACGTTCCAGCTCGGCGAGCTGGTCATCGAACTCGATCGCGCGCTCGGCGATGGCCTTGAGCGGCGACGCCAATCCTTCGACCATGCGCGGGTTCAGGCTGAGCTTGTGCATCTCCTGCTGCAGCTCGGCTTCGACCTTCGCGAACGAGCCGCGGTAATTTGCGCGCTCCCGGTCCGCCATGCGCTCGTCTTGTTTCTCGAGCAGCTCGTTGTAGCGCTTCTGCTTCGCGAACACGCGCTCGAGGATCTTCACGGCGCGCAGGCGCTCCTTCTTGAGCGCCTGTTCCGTGGCGGCCGCGTCGTCCACCTTGATGAAATCCTCGATCTTGAGCTGGCCTTCCTTGAGCTTCTTCATGAGCACGCGGATCTCGCGCAGCGCCGGCTCGGCGCGGAACAGCGCCGACACGACCTGCCGCTCGCCGGCCTCGATGCGGCGCGCGATCTCCACCTCGCCCTCGCGCGTGAGCAGCGGCACGCGACCCATCTCGCGCAGGTACATGCGCACCGGATCGTCGTAGCGTACGGGCTGCGGCGGCGCGGCCTTGGCGGCGGCGGACGGGCGCTTGTCCTCGAGCTTGCGCAACTTCTTCGCGCGCTCGTGGGCCTCTTCCTCGCTGGCGAACACCTCGATGTGCAGGGTGTTGAGCATGGAGTGGATCTCCTCCATCTGCTCCACCTGCTTCTCGGGGTCGAGGTCGTCGTCGAGGAGATAGACGATCTGGTCCTCGGTCACGTAACCCTGCCGGAGCGCGAGCGTCTTGATCTCGTCGGTGCGCTTGCGCGCTTCGGCCTTCTCCTTCTCCTTCAATTGCTTCTTCGCGGACGCAGTCGCCATGAAGGGCGTTCTCCTCAGGTACTCAGCTTCTTGAGCGTGCTGGCGATCTCCTGGATCTCCCGCATCAGTCTCGTGGACTCCTCACCCCGTGCCGTCACCAGTTGGGCCTCCCGGGCTCGCCGCTCCCGCTGCAGCCGCCGGACCACCATCCTACGAATGGCGCCGACGACTTCGGCGCGCTGGTCCTGCCCCGATTCCTCCCCTACTGCCAACTCACGGGCCAGCGCGGCTGCGCCGTCGGGCCCGTCCTCCTCCGGCATGACCACGCCGTGTTCCCACCACAGGACAGCGAGCGCCCGCGCGCTGCCGTCCTCGAAATCTCCGGATCGAAGCTCGCGGCGTGCGGCTTCGAGCAACTCCGGCTCATGCCACAGCCCGCGCAGCAGCCGGCGTTCCAGTTCGCCCTCGACGCGGCGCTGCGCGTGGACCGCCGCGGTAACGGGTCGGCCCGTGCGATCTCCGCCCGAGGCGAGGCGCGCGGCGCGCGCGATCACCCCCTCGGCCACACCGAACACCTGGCTTGCCCGTTCCACGAGCAATCGGTGCCGGATCGTGTCCGTGACGCCCGCGAGCAAGCGCACCACCACTTGCAGCGCGCGCTCGCGGGGGTCTCCCCCCGTGGCGGTGCGCAGCACGTGGCGGTGCACGAACTCCACGGCGTCGTAAGCGGAATCGCGCACTCTACACCATCCCTCGGCTCCTGCGCGACGTACCAGGGAGTCCGGGTCGTCCCCGGCGGGCAGGTCCACCACTGCCACGTCCAGACCCTCGGCCAGCAACACGCCGAGCGAGCGCAACATGGCCTGCTGGCCCGCCGCGTCGCCGTCATAGGTGAGAGCCACCCCCCGCACCAGCCGCTTGAGCAGCCGGGCGTGGTCCGCCGTGAGCGCCGTGCCCGAGGTGGCCACGGTGTTCCGCACGCCGGCCTGGTGCAACGCGATGGCGTCGAAGTAACCCTCCACCACGACCATCTCGCCCTCGGCCTTGACCGCCCGCCTCGCCTGTTCGAGCGCAAAGAGAAATTGACCTTTGTGGTACACCGCGGACTCGGGTGAGTTCAGGTACTTGGGCTGCTCGTCCCCGAACGCCCGCGCTCCGAAGCCGAGCACCGAACCACCCGGCGCCACGAGCGGCACCATGAGCCGGTTGCGGAACCAGTCGTAGAGCGTGCGCCCGCCCTCCCGGCGCCCGGCGAGTCGCGCCTCGAGCAGGACCTCTTCGCTGAAGCGGCTCGCGAGCCGCGGCACCAGGTTCTCCCAGCCGGCCGGAGCGAGCCCGAGGCGGAACTCGCGCTGTGTCTCGCGCGTGACGCCGCGCTGCTCCAGATAGTCACGCGCGGCGGCACCCGAGCGCGGATCGCCGAGCCATTGCTCGTACGCGGTGGTGGCGGCGTCGAGCGCCTCGAGCAGCGGGGCGCGCTTGCCCCGCTCGCCCGCGCGCCGCTCGGGCACCGGGATGCCGGCTCGGCGCGAGAGCAACTCCACGGCTTCGAGGAAGCCGACCTTCTCGGTCTCCTGGACGAACTTGAACACGTCGCCACCCACCTTGCAGCCGAAGCAGTGATAGAACTGGCGCTCGGCGCTCACCGAGAACGAGGGCGATTTTTCCTCGTGGAACGGGCAGCGCCCGATCCAGTTCCGTCCGACGCGACGGAGCGGGACCGTCTGGCCCACGATCTCGAGAATGTCGCTCGCGGCGCGCACGCGCTCGACCCAGACGTCATTCGAGCTTTCGCGGCCTCCGGCCGCGGCCGCGCGGCCGACATTCGAGCTTTCGCGGCCTCCGGCCGCGGGGCTAGCGCCGCCTGGGCCGCCGCCTGAGCCTCCCGCTGCGCCGTCGCTGAGTGCGCACATCCGGTGTGTCGTCATCGGAGCCTCGCCACGGTCACTCCCCGTCCACCCTCGTGCCCCTCGCCCCAGCGCTGCGACTCGACCTGGGGGTGTCCCTTGAGATGCTTCTGCACCGCCACGCGGAGTGCGCCGGTGCCGATACCGTGGATGATGCGCAACTCGGTGAGCCCCGACAGCACGGCGCGATCGAGCGCGTGGTCCACGGCCCGCACGCCTTCGGCCACCTCGAGCCCGCGCAGGTCCACCTCGAGCGGCGGCGGCTCGTCGGACGCCTCGTAGCGCGCCGCCGGTCCGCGAACCGCCGCGGCCGGGGCCGCGGCGGCAGCCGTCAGACGGCTGACGTGCGACTGGATGCTGAAGTTGCCACGCCGGAGCTGCACGCGGCCCTCGGCATCGGGGCCGGAGACGAGCGTGGCCTCGAACCCCAGGTCGGTGACGCGCACCCGGCTGCCGGGTGTGAGCGCCAGCGGCGCCTGCGTTTCGACCGGGTCGGGCAACCCGAGTGCGGCAGGTGTGGCGGCGGCGAGCAGCGTATCGGCCCCGCGCTCCAGCTCGCGCATGCTCGTGCGCAGCGACTCGGCGTCGGCGAGGGACTTGTCGCGCTTCTTCGCCTCGCGCTGCACCGTCTGCCACAGCTCGCGCGAGCGCGCGAGCAGCGCCTCGCTCTCGGCCGTAAGCCGGCGGCGCAGTTCGGCGAGCGTGCGCTTCGCCTCCTCGGCTGTCTCGCGATGGTGGGCGGCGGCGCGCTCGGCCTCGGCCCGCGCCCGCTCCAGCGCGACGCGCTCCTCGTTCGTCGCGGCCAGCGCGTCGCCCACCTCGGCCAGCAGCCGCTCGAGCGCGCGCGTCTCCTCGGGCGTGAGCGCGCGGGCGCGCGCGAGCAGTGCTTCGGGGAATCCCAGCCGGCCGGCCACGTCGAGCGCATGGCTCGCGCCCGGCACGCCGCGCCGGAAACGGTACCGCGACGTGAGCGTGTCGAGGTCGAACTCGAGCGAGCCGTTCACCACGCCCGGCACGTCGCTCGCCACGCGCTTGAGGCTGCCTAAGTGCGTCGTGATCACACCCCAGGCGCCGCGCGCCGCAACGTGCTCCACGAGTGCCCGCCCGAGGGCGGCGCCCTCCTCGGGATCGGTGCCCGCGCCCAGTTCATCCGCGAGCAGCAGCGTACGCGGCCCCGCCGCCTCGGCCATGGCCTTGAGTGCCAACAGGTGCGCTGCAAACGTGGACAGACCCTGGTCCACGGACTGCTCGTCGCCCAGGTCGGCGCGCAGCTCGTCCAGCGCGGGAATGGCGCTGCCCTCGGCAGCGAGGATGGGCAGCGCCGCATGCGCGAGCGCCACCGCGAGTCCGACGGTCTTCAAGAGCACCGTCTTCCCCCCCATGTTCGGACCCGAGACGAGCAGCAGCCGGCCCCCCTCGCCCAGCTCCAGGTCGAGCGGAACCACCGCTTCCCGGCGCGGACCCATGGCAAGTAGCGGGTGCCGCGCGCGGATCAGGCGCAGCGAATCGCCGCCGGGCGTGATCGCCTCCGCGCCGAACTCCACCGCCCACGATGCGCACGCGCGCGCCGCGTCGAGCATGGCGAGCGACACTTCGAGCCGCTCCAGTTCGGGTGACGCCGCAAGCACCTCGGCGGCCAGCTCGCGCAGGATGCGACGCTCCTCCTCCGCGGCCTCGGCCCGGAGCTCCAGCAGGCGGTTGTTCGCCTCGCACGTCTCGAGCGGTTCCACGAACAGCGACTGACCGCTGTTCGACGTGTCGTGGACGATGCCCCGCTTGCGTGAGAACCCGGCGGCGGGCACGAGTGCCACGAAGCGGTCGGCGAACCGCGTCACGTAGCTGTCGGGACCGTGGCCGGCCGCCCAGCGCTCGAGCTGGCGGTGGAGCGTGCGCTCGCCCTCGGCAAGTCCACGGCGCGCGCGCGCCAGCGCCGTCGACGCCTCGTCGCGCACGCGGCCGTCGGCGTCGAGCGTGGCGGCGAGCCGCGCGCGCAGCGGCTCCAGGTCGGGCACACCGTCCACCGCGGCGGCCAGTCGCGGGAAGCGCTCGCGGCGCGCGGCATCTTCCCACGCCGCGCGCGTGCGGGCCGCGGCGTCCAGCCAGTCGCTCACCACCGCGAACGCTTCGGGCTCGAACGCGTCGCGCGCGTCTCCCGACAGTAGATCGGACAGCGCGCTCGGGGCGGCAAAGCACCATGCGTCGGGTTCACGCTGCCGGCGGATCGCCTCCCGGAGGCGCTCGCAGGCTTGCTCGCGCTCGCCGGCGTTCAGCAGGGGTAGCGCGTCTCGTAGCGCACGCTCCGCGCGCGGGCTCGTGGCGCGCGCGGCGAGGGCTCGAGCGACGCGCGGGAATTCGATCAGGTCCAGGGAATGCGGATGCACGACCACGCTCGCGCCCGGAACCCCTCGCGCCGGTACGAGACCGGACACAGGAGAGACGGGTGATGCCGCGACGCTCAGGCCTGGCGGCGCGCCGCCAGACGGCGGGACGCGCTGCGCAGCTGCTCGTGCAGCCAAAGTCCTCCGGGAAGCGCCTTGCCCCACTCGCTCGCACGATCGCCCGCCGCGATGAGCGGTGCGGACGTCGCGCCCCGCGCGACCAACGGCCGCGCGAACTCCAGGCCCGGAGCCTGGAGCAGGAGCACCAATACCGCCGTGCTCACCACGCTGCCGATGGTGAGCCCGACCAGTCCGCCGACGGTCCGGTCGAGCCATCCGAACGGGCCGTCATGGGCGGCTTTCGCCAGCAGGTCGCCCCACCACTGCAGCAATGCCGCCACGCCGAGACCCGCGAGTCCCGCCACCAGCCAGCGCAGCAGGATGAACACGAGTTCCGGACGGGCGCTCCGCCAGTGCGTCCCGACCCAGTCCGCGAGCGCGGAGCCAGCCAGGACGCCCATCAGGACGCCGAAGAAAGCGAAAACCTGCGCGAGCGTGCCGCGCAGGAGTCCGCGAACCAGGAACGCGGCCGTGAGGACCATGAGGACCCCGTCGAGCCACGTGAGTTGAGGGAAGAAGTTCAGCTGAGTCAGTTCTCCTGCGACCGCCGAGCCAAGTTCTTTCGCTTGGCGGCATTCAACTTGCGCTTGCGCCGCTCACTCGGCTTCTCGAAGTGTTGATGACGACGGAGGTCAGCCATGATCCCGGCCTTCTCACACTTCTTCTTGAAACGGCGCAGGGCACTCTCGAAGGACTCACCGTCCTTCACCCTGATGCCTGGCAATACGATCCCCCCCTCTCTCGACGGTCTTCCTGGAGAAAGAGATGTGGGTGGTAAGTCATTGTGCCTACGAGGACTTCCGGGCACGTGAAAGTTCGCGTGACTCAGGACGCAGTGTATGACCGGCCCTTTCCAAGCGTCAAGCGGTGGCTCCCTCTGAACGGCTGCGCTCCGCCGCCCAGAGCGCGGCGAGGCCCAGCGCGGCGGTCTCGGTGCGGAGCCGATGCCGAGCGAGGCGGACAGGCGAGAATCCATTCTCCAACAGGCTCTTGCGTTCGCGGTCGGAGAACCCGGATGAGGGCCCGACCGCCCCCGTCACAGGGCTCTCCCCTAGCGGTGGCATCTGTCCCGCCGGCGCGCCCGCCGGGTCCGCGAGCCAGCGCTGCCCGGGCCCGAGCAGCGCCAGCGAAGCCGCGAGCTCCATCGGCGGAGCCGCCTAAGGAGCCAGGCGCCGCGCGACTGGCGAAGGCCGGCCACGGCCAGGCGTTGCCAGCGTTCGCCTCGGTGGCCCTCCGGCCAGCGCACGCGCTCGGTGTCCACCGGCACGAGCCGCGTCACTCCCAGCTCGGCGCACTTCTCCACCAGCCAGTCCCCGCGTTCACCCTCGGGAGCCCCGCACAGGAGCAGCGAGCGAGGCGGCGCGGGTTGCCGATCGCGAGACTCCACTCGCACGTCGAGCGTGGGCCGCACGCGCTCCACCACGAGGCGTGCGACGAGGCCGGCGCCATCGGTCGCCGTGAGCTGCTCGCCCTCGCGCGCGCGCACCACGCGAGTCGCGTAGCGCGCCTCCTCGCCGTCGATCGTGAAGCACTCGTTCGTCTCGGCGAGTCCCGGGAGATACAGGAACGATGGCGCGGCCTCAGCCGCTGAACGCATCACGCACCTTGTCGAACAGCGAGCGCGACGGCTGGGGCGGTTGCAGCCCCTCGCCACGTCGCAGCTCCTCGAGCAGCTTCCGCTCTGCGGCCGAGAGCTTCGTGGGCACCCACACGCGCAACCGGACACGCAGGTCCCCGCGACCGCCACGCAGCCCCGGCAGCCCCTTGCCCTTCAATGGCACGAGGAGTCCGCTGGGTGTGCCGGCCGGCACCTCCACGGTGGTGGTGCCTCCCGCGAGGAGTGGCGCCTCGACCTTGCCGCCGAGTGCCAGCACCGCGAACGTCACCGGCAGGTCGAGCGTCAGGTGGTCGCCGTGACGTTCGTAGAGTTCATGTGGCTTCTCCTCGATCAGGACGACCAGGTCGCCGGCCGGGCCGCCGCGCATGCCGGCGTCGCCGAGGCCGCGCAGAGGAATGTAGTTGCCCGCGGCCACGCCGGCCGGGACCTTTACCGAGACCGTGTCGCTGTCACTCGTCCGGCCGTCCCCGCCGCACACCTTGCACGGCTGCGCCACGACGTTGCCCTCGCCCTCGCAGCGCGGACAGGCCGAGACGTTCACGAACTGGCCGAACATCGTCTGCTGCACCCGACGCACCTGGCCGCGACCCTTGCACTGCGGGCACACGCTCTCGCCCTGGCCGCCGCGCCCGCTGCACGTCTCGCAGCGCTTCAAGTGCTTCACGCGGATCTTCTTCTCGACGCCGCTGGCAATCTCCTCCAGCGTCAGCGTGAGCCGCACTTGCAGATCGTCGCCGCGGGCGCCCCCTTGCCCGCGCGAGCGGCCGCCCCCGCCGAACAGGTCCTCGAACGAACCGTCGCCGCCGAAGTCGCGCATGAACGCGCGCAGCGCGTCGGCGAGGTCAAAGCCACCGTAGGCCTCGGAGCCAGCGGGGCCTGCGGCCCCGCCGCCGGTGGCGGCGTGCCCGAATTGGTCGTAGCGCGCGCGCTGCTGCGCGTCGCGCAGCACCTCGTACGCCTCGGTGGCCTCCTTGAACTTCGCCTCGGCGTCGTGGTTGCCGGGATTGCGATCGGGGTGCCACTGCATGGCCACCTTGCGATAGGCCTTCTTGATCTCGTCCTCGGAGGCGCCGCGGGCGATGGCGAGCACTTCGTAGTAGTCGCGCTTGGCCATCGGCTAGCCGCTCGCCCTCGCCACGACCACGCGTGCCGCGCGCAGCGCGCGCTCTCCGCGCCGGTAGCCGCGCTGCACCTCCTGCGCCACGCTCCCCGGAGCCACGCCTTCGGCGGCGGGCACCTCGAGCAGCGCTTCGTGGAACGTGGGATCGAACGGTTCGCCCACCGCGGCCACCGGCACGACACCGCGCCGTGCGAGCGCGTCGCGCATGCGCTGCGCGGTGAGCACCACCCCCTGCGACCACGCGCCGGCCGTCGGATCGGCCGGCACGGCCGCGAGCGCCCGCTCGAGGTCGTCCAGCACCTCGATCAGGTCGAGCAGGATGCGATCCTCGCTCGCGCGCACGGCGTCGTCGCGATCGCGCGCGGCGCGCCGCCGCGTGTTCTGGATCTCGGCCTCGGCGCGCAGCCAGCGGTCTTTATAGTCCGGGGCCTCCGGCCCCGAGAGTCGGTCCGCGTTCTCCGTTTGCGCAGCGAACGTTGCCGCGTCGTGCGGCGCGCGGTCCACGGGCGCCAAGGGCCCCTCGTCGGGTGCCGAGCCGGGGACGGGCCCTGTGGCGCGGGCGGCCGGCGGGTTGTTTTGGGTCATGTCGGGTCCTTCGTGGGGTCGCGGCATCGGCGACCTCAGGCGGTGAGATGGTCGGAGACGCGCGTGCCGACCAGGTCCACCAGCGCGATCGTGGTGGCGTAGTCCATGCGCATGGGCCCCAGCACGGCCACGGCCCCGGAGACGGCGCCGGGGAGCGGATAGCTGACCAGGCTGAGCGTTGCCGGGCCCTCCACGGGGCCAACGCCCACGCGCACCCCGGCATGTCCCTGCAGGCCGCTCACCATGAGGCGCTCGAACGCGTGTCCGGATTCGAGCGCGCGCAACAGCGGGCCCAGGCGGGCGCCGTCGGCGAACTCGGGTTGGTCGGCCATGTGCGACACGCCCGCGGTCAGCAGCGGTGTGTCCACGGCGCGACCCCAACTCGCGGTGGCGGCTCGCGCCACGATGCGCACGGCCGAATAGCGCGCCAGTTCCGGATCGGCGGCGAGCCGTGCGCGCGCGTTCGCCAACGAACCGCCCAGCAACTGCTCGCGCAGCACCTCGGAGACCTCGTCTAGCGCGCCGCGGTCGAGCGGTGTGTCCAGCTCGAGCACGAGCGTGCGCGAACGCAGGCCCGAGAGGCCCAGCATGAGCAGGACGCGGCGCTCGCCCAGCGGCTCGAGGTCGAGCGTGTCGAGGCGTTCGCCCTCGAGCGAGGCGGCGACCGCCAGCCCCAGCTGGTGCGTGAACGAGGCGAGCAGGCGCGAAGCCTCGTGCAGCAACCGCTCGACGTCGTGCCGCGACTGGGCGAGCCGCTCCGAGATGGCGTCCTCGACTTCGGCCGGAACCGCCGCCGGTTCGAGCACCACGCGCACGAAGTATTCCCAGCCGGCCGCACTCGGCACGCGGCCGGCGGCGGCGTGGGCGCGCTCGAGCAGCCCCAACCCTTCGAGCTCGGCGAGCAGGCCGCGCAGCCGCGTGCCGGACTGGCGCACGTCCGCGGCACGCCCCAGGCGTTCCGAGCTGATCGGCCGGGCGTCGTGGCGGTAGAGCGCCACCAGGCGAGCGAACACTCGCCGCTGGCGCTCGGTCAGATCGGGATCGGAGGCGGTGAGCCGCCCAGGGATGACAGGAGAGGACATGGCGAGGGATTCAGGCACGCGCGGGAGCTAGAAGTCAACCCGCGGGCGGGTCAGTGGATGATGCGGAACAACCGGTCCCAGCGGACGAAGAACGGCATGTCCCACCAATGCCGCGACGCCGTCGAGAAATAGATGAACAGCGCACGGCCCTTGACCAGGTCCATGGGCACATAGCCCCAGTAACGGCTGTCCGCCGAGTTCTCGCGGTTGTCGCCCATCATGAACAGGTGTCCGGGAGGCACCGTGTTCGCCGCAAGATTGTCGCGCGGCGAGAGCGCAGCCGGCTCCTCGTTCGGTTGGGTGTGTCGCACGAACGGCTCCTCCAGCTTGCGGCCGTCCACGAACACCTCGCGGTGCCGGATCTCGACGGTTTCACCGCCGGTCGCGATCAGTCGCTTGATGAAGTCCTGGGACGGGTCGGGTGGCCACTGGAACACGATGATGTCGCCGCGCTTCGGCGTGCGAAGACCGGGGAGCCGGACCTGCGTGAACGGGATCTTCGCGCCGTAGTCGAGTTTGGTGACGAACAGGAAGTCGCCCACGAGCAGCGTCTCGCGCATGGACTCGGACGGGATGCGAAACGCCTGCAGCAGGAACACGCGCACGATGAGCATGAGCACCACCGCCCACGCCAATGACTCGACGTTCTCGCGGAACGTCGAGCCCGGCGCCGGAGCGCCCTTGCCACGCGACCGGTCGCGGCTCACGCGGCACGTTCCGCTGGCGCCAACGACCGCGCCCGCACGGCGAGCCAGGCGATGGTGTCGTCGGCCACGAACCGCAGCGCAGGCGGGATGCGCCAGCCATTCGCGTGCCGCTCGAGCCGGCCCGCGGCCAGGCCTGCCGCGAATGCGGCGGCGTAGCGCTCGTCGAGCTCGGCGCGCGCGTCCGGGGCGAGGTCGTCGGGTTCGAGCCCCGAGGCCAGCCGCAACCCGAGCAGCACCGTCTCGTCCGCGCGCGAGGCGGGTGTCTCGGGCTCGTGCTCCACGGCGGGATCCTCGCCACGCTCCACTCGGTTGGCCCAGTCGGCGAGTGTGCGCGCGTTCGCGCTCCGCACGCCGCGCCACAGCGCGTGCGCGGACGGGCCGAGCGCCAGGTAGTCGCGCCGCAGCCAGTAACTCAGGTTGTGGCGGCACTCGGCGCCGCGGCGCGACCAGTTGGACGTCTCGTAGGGCGCCAGCCCCGCGACGGCGAATCGGGCATCGGCCTGCGCATGCAGGTCGGCCTCCTGTTCGGGCGACACCGTGGTCGCGGCCCCGCGCGCCACGGCGTCGCCGAGTGGCGTGCCGTCCTCGGGGATGAACCCGTAGGCCGAGACGTGTTCGGGTTCGAGCGCCAGCGCGGAATCGAGCGTGTGGCCCCAGCGATCGCTCGTGTGCCCGGGGAAACCGAACATGAGGTCCAGCGACAGGCGCCGAAAGCCGTGCGCGCGCGCCAGCGCGAACGCCTCGACGGGCTTGCGCTCGTCATGGATACGGCCGAGCGCCACCAGCTCTTCGGGGACGAACGACTGGACACCCATGGACAGTCGATTCACGCCGGCCGTGGCCCACGCGTCCAACAACCCGGGCTTGACCGTCTCGGGATTGGCTTCGAGCGTCACCTCGGCGCCGCGCGCCAGATCGAAGTTCGTGGTGAGCGAACGCCACGCCCGCCGGAAATGGCGCGGCGAGATCGCGGACGGCGTGCCACCGCCGAAGAACACCGAACGGAACATCACACCGTTCGCCGAGGGGGCGCGCCGCGCCGCCTCGAGTTCGAGGGCCGCGAGCCAGCGTTCGACCGCCGCGCCGGACAGGTGTTCCTTCGAGAAATGGCAGTACGGACACGGCACGGCGCAGAACGGAACGTGCACGTAGAGCGCCGCACCCGCCTCGTTGCGTGCGTCGCGGCACGGCCCGTCGGGTGGTTGGCTCATCGGATGACCTTGAACAGCCGATCGACTCGGATGTGGAGCAGTCCGTTCCACCACTTCGTGCCGGCGGTCGAGAAGTAGATGAACAGTGCGCGGCCTTTCACCAGGTCCATGGGCACCGTGCCCCAGAAGCGGCTGTCGTTCGAGTTGTCGCGATTGTCCCCCATCATGAACAGCTCGCCCGGCGCGACGGTGGGCGGCGCGTAGTTGTCCCGCGGCGTGTAGCCCACCGGGTCCTCGTTCCACTGGTCGTGCTTGGCGTACGGCTCTTCGAGTTTCACCCCGTCCACGAACACCTGCTTGTGCTTGAGCTCGAGCGTCTGCCCACCGGTTGCGATCAGTCGCTTGATGAAGTCCTTGGAGGGGTCCTCGGGCCACTGGAACACGATCACTTCGCCGCGACGCGGCGGGTGCAGCCCGGGCAGGCGCAACCGGGTGAACGGGATCTTCGGCCCGTACTCCAGCTTGTTGACGAACAGGAAATCCCCCACCAGCAACGTGTCGGTCATGGACTCCGAGGGAATGCGGAACGCCTGGATCACGAACGTGCGCAGCACGAGCGTGAGCACCACCGCCCAGGCGATGGCTTCGACGTAGTCGCGAGTCTGCGAGCGTGGGGCACCAGTCGACGACATGTGTCTCCTCGGGGCGGCTAGCCGCGGTCCACTTTGAGCACCGCGAGGAACGCCTCCTGCGGCACTTCGACGGTTCCGATCTGCTTCATGCGCCTCTTGCCTTCCTTCTGCTTCTCGAGCAGCTTGCGCTTGCGGGAGATGTCGCCGCCGTAGCACTTGGCGATCACGTTCTTGCGCATCGCGCCGATCGTCTCGCGCGCGATGACCTTGCCGCCGATGGACGCCTGGATGGCCACCTGGAACATCTGGCGCGGGATCAGCTCCTTGAGCTTCTCGCACAGCGAACTGCCGTAGGCGTAGGCCTTGTCACGGTGCACGATCGCCGAAAGCGCGTCCACGATCTCGCCGTTCAGCAGCACGTCCAGCTTCACCACGTCGGCTTCCTGATAGCCGGCGAACTCGTAGTCCAGCGATGCGTAGCCGCGCGACACGCTCTTCAGCCGGTCGTAGAAGTCGAGCACGATCTCGCCGAGCGGCAGCCGGTAGGCGACGCGCACGCGCTTTTCCTCCAGGTGCACCATGTCCTGGAACATCCCGCGCCGGTCCTGGCACAGTTTCATGATGTTGCCGAGGTAGTCCGTGGGAGTCACCACGTGCGCCAGCACCACCGGCTCCTCGATGGCCTCGATGTCCTGCACCGCCGGGATCTGGCTGGGGTTGTCGACCTTTTGGAACTCGCCGTCCGTGAGCAGCACGTGATACATCACGCTCGGCGTGGTGGCGATGAGGTCGATCTGGAACTCGCGTCGCAGCCGTTCCTGGATGATCTCGAGATGCAGCAGTCCGAGGAAGCCGCAGCGGAACCCGAAGCCGAGCGCTACCGAGGTCTCGGGCTCGTAGTCGAGCGAGGCGTCGTTCAGGCGTAGCTTCGCGAGCGCCTCCTTGAGCGACTCGTACTGCTCGGCGTCGATGGGATAGAGGCCCGAGAACACCATGGACTTCGTCTCGCGAAACCCTGCCAGCGCCTCGAGCTTCACGCTGGCGTCGGCCACGCCGATGGTGTCGCCCACGCGCGCATCGGCCACCGTCTTGATGCCCGCCACGACGTAGCCGACCTGGCCAGCCGAAAGCACGGGCTCGGCGTCGAGCTTGAGGTGCAGCTTGCCGACTTCGGTGACCTCGTGTCGCGCGCCGGTGGACAGGAACTGGACGTGGTCGCCCGCCTTGAGCGAGCCATCCACCACGCGCACCAGGCAGACCACGCCGCGATACTGGTCGAACTTGGAATCGAAGATGAGCGCGCGGAACGGAGCGTCCGGGTCACCCGTGGGCGGCGGCACGTCGGCGATGACCCGCTCCAGCAGTTCCTCCACTCCGAGCCCGGTCTTCGCGCTGATGCGGCACACATGCTCCGCCGGCACGCCGACGACGTGCTCGATCTCGAGCGCGATCTCGTCCGGGCGTGCGGCCGGTAGGTCCACCTTGTTGATGGCGCCGACGATGGTGAGGCGCTGGTCCTTGGCGAGGAAGTAGTTACTCAGCGTCTGGGCCTCGATCCCCTGCGAGGCGTCCACCACGAGGATCGCGCCCTCGCACGCGGCCAGCGCGCGCGACACCTCGTAGGTGAAGTCCACGTGACCGGGCGTGTCGATCAGGTTCAACTCGTAGGTGTGCCCGTCGCGGGATCGCCATCCCATGGCGATGGCGTGCGACTTGATGGTGATGCCCTTTTCGCGCTCGAGGTCCATGTCGTCGAGCACCTGCGCCTTCATCTGTTGCGGCGTTAGCGTGTGCGTGATCTCGAGCAGCCGGTCCGCCAGCGTGCTCTTGCCATGGTCGATGTGCGCGACGATGCAGAAATTGCGGATGTGCTGGAGCCGGGGATCGGTCAAAAGTCCCACCGCAGGGCGAGACGCACCCCGTGCCGGCCGCTCCGCCCCGCCGGGACGGCGGGAGAGGCGCCGGCGGGGAGCGCCGGGTCGTTCTGGAATTCGAGGTCAAAGCCGCGGAAATGCGCGTCCACGTACGCGTCAACCAGGGCATAGGCGAGCACGCCTCCGAGCATCCACTGGCGCCCTAGCCTCCGGTCGAGCAGGGCATTGTACTCGTTCACGAGCTCGGTCTCACGCCGCTGATCGATGTCCCGCCGCGCCTGCTCCAGATCGAGCAGAGTCTGCTCGAGGGCTCGCTCGTCCTGCACGATGCGCGCGCCGAGCCACGCCTCGGTTCCCGCGACGAGCACCGCCTTGAGCCAGGCGCGGTTGTGCACCTGTCCCCAGCCCGGCACGAGCAGCGAGCGCGCCATGACGAATCGAGGCTGCTCGTGCCACGGGGCGCGTCGCGCGCTGTCCGGCGCAGGGGCCAAGCGGGCGCGGCTCGTCGCGACGCGCGCCGGGCTCGACGTCGCCAGCGAGTCCGCCGCGACGGTCTGTGCAGGGCTCGGGAGCGGACTTGCAAGCAGCGCGAGCAGTCCCACCGCCAGCCCGAGAATGAATGGCGGGAACGCGTGGGAATCGAACCCACCTCGGACACCAGAGGCGCCCGACCTGAGGATTTGAAGTCCCCGGGGACCACCAGATCCCATTCGCTCCCGCACCCAAGCCATCATGCCCGCGACAACACCACGGACTTCTCACCCCGCCGCCGCACCTCGCCCACCTCCACGAACCACGTGCGCCGTCGCTTCAAGGCCAGCACCAGCGCGGGCGAGCGGCGAGCCGGCACGGTGATGAGCAGGCCGCCCGAGGTCTGCGGATCGTGGAGCGCCTGGAGCCAGTCCTCCGGGAGCGCCCCCGAGTCCACCGACGCGCCATAGTACTCGCGATTGCGCGCGAGCCCGCCCGGCGCCACCCCGGCGGCGACCAGTTCCAACGCGCGCGGAAGGAACCAGCGCGGGCCGGGTCGCAACGCGAGCGTCACGCCCGAAGCGTCCGCCAGCTGCGAGGCGTGCCCGAGCAGCCCGAAACCGGTGACGTCCGTGGCCGCGCGCGCACCCGCCGCGACGGCGGCCTCGGACGCCGCGCGATTGAGCGACGCCATGTGGGTGGCGAGCCGGCGCGTCCCGCGCGCATCCAACTTCCCCTGCTTCAAGGCGGTGGACAGGATGCCCGTGCCGAGCGGCTTGGTGAGGAACACGCGGTCGCCGGGGCGCGCGCCCGAGTTTCGGAGCAGCGATCGCCGCTCGGCGATGCCGGTGACCGCATAGCCGAACTTGAGCTCGGGGTCGCGCACGGAGTGCCCGCCCACCACGCTCACGCCCGCGCGCCGCATGGTGTCGAGGCCGCCCTGCAGCACCGCGGCGAGCACCTCGGCCGGCAGCGTGCGTTCGGGCGCGCACAGCAAGGCCAGCGCGGTGAGCGGGCGACCACCCATGGCGTACACGTCCGACAGCGCATTCGCCGCGGCGATGCGCCCAAAGTCGTAGGGGTCGTCCACGATGGGAGTGAAGAAATCCACCGTCTGGATGAGTGCCTCGCGCCGGCCATGCGCGAACACCCCCGCGTCATCGAGCGTGGAGGCATCGACGAGCACGCGCGGATCGCGCGGCGGTTGCCGCAGCAGCTTCAAGACTTGACGCAGGTCCGCCGGACCCAGTTTTGCCGCTCAACCCGCGCCCGCCACCTGCGCGGTGAGTTGGATCTCGATGCGTCGACGTTCGGTCACGCGTGAACTCTCCGGCGGGCGAGGCGACGGCGAAGGGCGGACGGACTCAGAGGTCGCGCCCCACCGCCACACATTCGATTTCGACCCGCGCGCCTTTTGGCAGACCCGCCGCCGCGATCGTCGTGCGAGCCGGCGGCGTCTCCCCGAACGCCGCTCCATACACCTCGTTCATTGCGGCGAAGTCCTGCATGTCGGCCAGGTACACCGTCGTCTTCACCACGTCGCCGAGTGAGAGGCTGGCGCCGCGCAGCACGGCGCTGAGGTTCTCCAGTGCGCGCTCCGTCTGCTCCTTGACCCCACCCGCCACCAGCTCCCCCGAGCGCGGGTCCAGCCCCACCTGCCCCGACGTGTAAACGAGCTTCTGGCCGCCGTGCAGCCGTACCACCTGAGCCTGAGTGTAAGGGCCGATCGCCTGCGGAGCGTCCTCGACGTGCAGCGCGCTCTTCATGGGGTCCTCCCGCGTCACTCGACGGTGACGCTCTTCGCCAGGTTGCGAGGTTGGTCCACGTCGCAGCCGCGCGCGACGGCGATGTCGTAGGCCAGCAGTTGCAGTGGGATGACGGACAGGATGGGTTGCAGCATCGGGATGGTGGCGGGCACATAGAGGACGTGGTCGGCGCGCGACTGCACCTCGCCGTCCCCTTCGGTCGCCACCGCGATGATCCGTCCCTTGCGCGCCCGCACCTCCATCATATTGCTCATCACCTTTTCGTAGGCGGAGTCCCGCGTACAGATGAACACCACCGGCATGTTCTCGTCGATGAGCGCGATCGGGCCGTGCTTCATCTCGGCGGCCGGATAGCCCTCGGCGTGGATGTACGAGATCTCCTTGAGCTTCAAGGCTCCCTCGAGCGCGACCGGGAAGTTGAAGCCGCGCCCCAGGTAGATGAAGTTGTCGTGCCGGCCGTACAGCTCGGCGATGCGGCGCACGGCGTCGCCACCCTGGAGCGCCCGCTCGATCTTGCCCGGCAGCGCCTGAAGCTCGCGCGCGATCTCGATACCGTAATCGCGCGAAAGACCACGGATGCGCCCGAGCAGCAGCGTGAGCAGCGCGAGCACGGTGACCTGACTGGTGAACGCCTTGGTGGAGGCCACGCCGATCTCGGGTCCGGCATGGATGTAGACGCCGCCGTCCGATTCGCGTGCGATGGTCGAGCCCACCACATTCACCACGCCCAGCACCCGGGCGCCGCGGCGGCGCGCCTCGCGCATGGCGGCAAGCGTGTCGATCGTCTCCCCCGACTGGGAGATGACCAGTACGAGCGTGCCCTCGTCCAGCACCGGGTTCCGGTAGCGGAACTCGGAGGCGTACTCCACCTCGACCGGGATGCGCGCGTACTCCTCGAGCATGTATTCGCCGATCAAGCCGGCGTGCCAGGAGGTGCCGCAGCCGAGGATGATGATGCGACGGACCTCGCGCAGCTGCTCGGTGGTGAGGTTCAGCCCGCCCAGGCGCGCCAAACCCTCCTCGACGATGATGCGGCCGCGGCTCGCGTTCCGCACGGCGTCGGGCTGCTCCATGATCTCCTTGAGCATGAAGTGCTCGAAGCCGCCCTTCTCGATCTGGGACAGGTCCCAGTCCACGTCGTGCACCTCCTTCTGCACGCGCTCGTGCGAGATCGTCGCGGTGTGAAAGCCGTCGGGAGTCAGCACCGCCATCTCGCCGTCGTCCAGGTAGATGACCTGGCGCGTGTGTTCGACGATGGCGGCCACGTCCGAAGCCAGGTAGTACTCGCCGTCCGCGATGCCGAGCACCATGGGGCTGCCGTTGCGCGCACCCACGAGCACGCCCGGTTCCGCCGCGCACATCACGACCAGGCCGTACGTCCCCTCGACGTCGCGCAGGGCAGCGCCCACGGCGCGTTCCAGCTTGAGCCCGCGCTTCAGGTACTTCTCGATCAGGTGCGCGAGCACCTCGGTGTCGGTGTCGGTGGTGAACACGTGCCCCTCGGAGATCAGCGCGCTCTTCAGGGTGGAGTAGTTCTCGATGATGCCGTTGTGCACGAGCGCCACCTGCTGCGCCTCGTCGGTGTGCGGATGGGCATTGGTGTCGTTGGGTTCGCCGTGCGTGGCCCAGCGTGTGTGCGCGATGCCGAAACGGCCCTTGACCGGATGCTCGAGGAGACGCGCCTCGAGCTGGCGGATCTTGCCCGCCGCCTTCACGACTTGCAGCGCACCCTCGCCATGCAGCGCCACGCCCGCTGAGTCGTAGCCGCGGTACTCGAGACGCTTCAGGCCCTCGATGAGGATCGGAAGGCACTCTCGATGACCGACATAGCCGACGATGCCGCACATGGCGCTACCTCCCGCTCGTCGGGTCGAGTGCCCGACGCGCCTGATCCACGATCGCACGCGTCTCGCCCGCCTCGGGAGACTCGGCAATCACCCGCACCACCGGTTCCGTACCCGACGGACGCACATGCACCCACGTCTCGCCGCGAGCGAACCGCAGGCCATCGCTGGTGTCGAGCCGCCAGCCGTCGAAGGCCCGCCGCAATCGCTCGGCGGCGATCTCCCACGACTCCGGTCGTCGGGAGAGCTTGTCCTTGATCATCACGTAGCGCGGCAGCGTGTCGGCCAGCTCGCGGAGCGAGGCGCCCGCGCGCATTGCGTGCGCCACCAGGGCCATCGCCACGAGGGCATCGCGCCCGTGGTGCGCGGCCGGCAAGATCATGCCGCCATTGCCCTCGCCGCCCGCCACGGCGTGGTGAGCGTGCATGGCTTCCACCACGTGCGCCTCGCCGACCGGCGTGCGGTGAAGCGGGACTCCCGCTCGTGCGCACACCGTTTCGAGCATACGAGAGGTGCTGAGGTTTGTCACCACCGGTCCACGCTGGGTCTCGAGCGCGACACGCGTGCCGAGCGCCACGGTGTACTCCTCGCCGAGCGGCGCGCCGGCCGCGTCCACGAACGCCGCGCGATCGGCATCCGGATCGCTGGCGATGCCGAGATCCGCGCCCGACTCGCGCACGAGCCGGCCGAGCGCGCCGAGGTGTTCGGCGAGCGGTTCCAGCTCACGTGTGAAGCGGCCATTCGGTTCGCAGTCGAGGCGCGTGATTCGCGCCCCCAATCGCTCGAGCAGCGCCGGAAGCGCCACACCTCCCACGCTCGCGCAGCCGTCCACCACCACGTGCAGCGCACGCCGGCGGATCG
This sequence comes from uncultured bacterium, assembly GCA_964418975.1. Classification (GTDB taxonomy): domain Bacteria; phylum Eisenbacteria; class RBG-16-71-46; order RBG-16-71-46; family RBG-16-71-46; genus JAIOPA01. Next base: position 25,336 of record CAYQNV010000083.1, read on the forward strand.
CCTCGACGTCCAGGTGCGGCAGCGCCAGCACGCGTTCAAGATGCCAGGCGAGCGCCCCGTCCTCGCTGCGTACCGAGCCCACGCCGTCCCAGCGCGCCCACAGGTCCCGCCCGGTCTCGAAGCGATCGCGCACCTCGCGACCCTCGGCGGGCCCCAGAAACTCGCCGCGCGCACTCAGGAACTTGAGCGCGTTCCACGGCGCGGGGTTGTGGCTGGCGGTGAGGATCACGCCGCCCGCCGCGCGCAGGTGTTCCACGGCGAGCTGCGTCGTGGGTGTGGTCGCGAGTCCGATGTCGACGACGTCGCGTCCAGCGGCGTTCAACCCGGCGCAGGCCGCGAGCCGCACCATGGGGCCGGTGATGCGCGCGTCGCGACCGAGCACGACCGGCCCGTCGCCTGGCAGGACCCGGGCGAACGCGGCAGTGAAACGTGCGACCACCGACGGATCGAGCGATTCGCCGACAACGCCTCGCACGCCCGCGACGGAGATCATCAGGCCATTGGACATGAGCCGTCACGATACGCGAGGGATGGATCGGGGAAAAGTCATCGTGGGCGCTCACCTCCGGAACGAAGCGTGACAAGAAGGCGCCGCGAAGCTTATATGCTCATTCGATCCGCCCCGTGGCTTCGTGGACCCCATCCAGGCCCCTCACGCGCGGTCAGCCCCCATGCATCCCGCCCCCGCGGAGCGCACCCATGGCGCGAGCAAGCAGGGGTTCGATCTATCGGCGGCCCGAGAGCCGACATTGGTTCCTCAAGTTCCAGCTGGACGGCGTCGCTCACCGGGAATCCACTGGCACGGATGACCGCAGGGCGGCGCTCGCACGGCTTCGACGCCGACTCGAGGAAGTGAGGCGAGGCACATTCCTGAAGTCGCGGGCGCGGCTGACGTTCGAACGGATGCACGAGCTGCTGCTCGAGAACTATCGACTGAAGCGGAATCGGACGGATCCGAGTCGCCATGTTCGCCGGCTCGCAGCGAGCTTCGGTGGGATGCTGGGCGAGGAGATCACCGAGGAGCGCATCGCCCGCTACTCGCGCAAGCGATTGGAGCACGACGGAATGACCCCCGCCACGCTGCGCCGCGAATTGGCGATCCTCAAGCGCATGCTTCGCCTGGCATCCTCGCAGCTGCCAAGAGTGCCGCTCGTGGACCTGCCGCGCGTGGACAATGCTCGACAGGGGTTCTTCGAGGAGGAACACCTGCAGGCGGTCCTGCCGCACCTCCCGGCCCACGCGAAGCACCTCGTGGAGTTCCTCTACCTGACCGGCTGGCGCTCCAGTGAGGCGTTTTGGCTGCAATGGGCCGACGTGGATTGGGGCCGCCGAACGGTGTGGCTGCGGGACTCCAAGAACCGCGAGCCTCGGATCTTTCCGTTCAAGTACCACGCGCGGCTGGAACTGGTCCTACGCAACCAGCGCGAGGCGGTCACGAATTGGGAGCGGCGGCACGACACGCTCTGCACGAGCGTGTTCCATTGGGGCGGGCGGCCGATCGGAAAACTGCGCCGGTCCTGGCAGCGCGCCTGCGCCGCCGCCGGGCTTCACGGTCGACTGCTTCACGACTTTCGTCGTACGGCGGTTCGTAACCTGATCCGCGCGGGTGTCCAGCAGGCCATCGCGATGAAGATCACCGGCCACAAGACAGATTCGATCTTCCGTCGCTACTTGATCGTGGACGAGGAACTGCTGGCCCAAGCCACCGGCGCGGTGGCGGAACTTCTTGGGACTGGCAGGCGGGCGGACGAGAAGGAGCCGAGCTAACCTCAACTGGGACTAAAACGGAACTGGGACTATTCGGAATCGGCTGGATTGGCGCGGGTGAAGTCGAGATTCACGGTGCAGTCCAGGGCACAGTTTGCTGGCACAGTTTGCAAACTGCGCCGTCATTATGTGCCAAAGCCGCGAACGGAACTCCGCCCGCGGCTTTGAGTTGTACTGGAGCTGGTGATCGGAATCGAACCGATGACCCCGTCATTACGAGTGACGTGCTCTACCAGCTGAGCTACACCAGCTCCGAATGCTGCAACACCCTGGCCTGCCGCCGTTGCGGCTTGGGGCAGACCGCGGTGTCCGATGGTGCCACCCCCCAGAATCGAACTGGGGACACCACGATTTTCAGTCGTGTGCTCTACCAACTGAGCTAGGGTGGCGAAGCCCGAGGGGTCGCGCACGCCTCGACCCGCCGAACCAAGTACCACGGGCGCGGAGGCAGCGTCAATCCTCGCCGCTGCGCACACTTGCGCGCGCGGACCCCTGCGCGCCGACCCATGCGCCGCTCGCCGCCAACCCGGCGAGCCCGGGGCCCCGGCTCACGCCTCCGGGCCGCGCCGGCGTCGTTCCGAACGCAATGATCGGCGGTCGCTGCTCCGCCGGCGATCCTGGTTGTCGAGGACGGGCAACGTCACCGCGAACACCGTGGACCATTCGCCCTCGGACCGCACGCGGATCTCACCCCCGTGCTCGCGAACGATCTGGTGCGCCACACCCAGCCCGAGCGCGGCACCGTTCGCGGACGCGCCCCCGAACGGCGCGAACAGACGCTCCAGCACGTCGCCTTCGAGCCGCGTGCGGTCGTGCACCACTTCGAGCACCACGAACGCGCCCGAACGCCGCGTCTCGACGCGCATGCGTCCGCCGATCGGCACGCCATCGAGCGCGCACGCCAGGATGTTCGCGATCACACGCCGGATGCGCACGGCGTCGAGCAACAGCGTGGGCAGGTCCGGCGCCAGTTTCTTGACGAGCCGCACACGCCGGCGTGAAAGCAGCTCGGCGGCGGCGCGCAGCGCGTCGTGCGCCACGTCGTTCAACGCTTCCATACGCAGGCGCGGAGGCTCGAGACGCGCGTAGTCCGTCTGGCCCTGGAACAGCGCTTCGAGCCGCCCGGCCTCGCGCCGCACCGCTTCCAAGTACTCGCGCCGCGGGTCGCCCTCCGGCAGCTCGTTGAGCGCGCGCGCCGCGAACGCCGACATGGACGCGAGCGGCTGGCGCGCGTCCTCCGCGACGCGCGCAGCCATCTCGCCCACCGCGGCGAGCCGGTCCTGTTCGCGCAGTCGTGACGCGAGGTCTTCCCGGCGGCGCTCCGCCGTGCCCAGCTCCTCGAGCCGTCGCCCGTGCTCGAGCAGCAGCGCGGCGTGATCGGCGAGCGTACCGAGCGTGTCGAGGTCACCCCGCTCCCATTCGGGACTTCCGGGATGGCGCTCGGCCCCGTCCCACGCCGCCAGCACGCCGAGCGTGCGGCCATAGGCCGCGATCGGCTGCAGCGCCCACACGCTCACGTCGCCCATTCCCGAGACCTCGGCGCCGGGCAGTTCGGCCGCGCCGACGCCCGCGAGCCCGCGGTTCGAACGTGCCACCTCGGCCACGGCGATCTCCAGCGCGCGCGCCTGGGCGTCGCGGGCCGGCGAGGGACCGTGCGCCACCTCCAGTGCCAGTATCCCGTCCTCGCGCATGCGGTACACGGAGGCATGCCGCACTTGCAGCGATTGTGACGCGAGGCGAGCCAGCGCGTGCACGGCCTCGGCGACGTTCGCGGCGCCGACACACAGGCGAGCGAACTCGGCGAGCGCGGCGGCCTGGCGCGCACGACGTCGAGCCTCGGCCGCTCGCTCCTGGGCGCCCAGCACGGCGTTCGCCACGGTGGCAAGCCACGCGAGTCCGGGCTCGCTGGCCTCGCGATCGGGTCGCGACGCGAGTGCCAGCACGATCAGCCCGTGCAGTCTCGGACCGCGCCGCAGCGGAACGGCCGCGATGTGTTCGCAGCCCGACCACGGCGCTCCGTCCGGTCCGCCGCCCGGTCCGCTGGCGGGCGATCCCGTGCGCCAGGCCGACTCGCACGCGCCGGTGAGGTCCAGCGCGCGGCTCGTCCATGCGCGCACCACTTCGGTCTCCGGCGCCACCGTCGGCGGCGCTCGCCGCGCGCGCGCGATGGCCGTGGCGAGCGCTACGTCCGGGCTGGGCGCGCCGTTCGCGCGCCAACCCTCGAGCATCCCGCGGCGCTCGTTCCAGCGCAGGAGCCAGGCGCGCTCGGCCTCGCCGGCGGTCGGATGCACCGCCGCCGCAAGCAGCGCTCGCTCGAGCGCGTCCAGGTCGGCCTCGCACTCCAGCAACGCGCCCAGCGCCTCGGCGTCAGGCGCGGGCTCGGGGCGTGCGGGTCGGGAGGCAGTGGGTTCCATGGGCAGGGTCCGCGCGAGGCATCGGCAGTTCCGCTCGCGGTCTTGACCCGGTCCGGCGCTATGCGGCCAGCAGGCGTTCGACGGCGAACTCTTGCGCGATCTCCTCCGGGGGGAGCACGCGTGCCACGCGTTCGTGGGCGGGCATGGGCTCCCAGACATAGCGAGGCCCGTCGATCGCACGGGTTCCGTCCGGGTACGCCAACACCATGCAGCGTGGGCGCCGAGGATCGGCGCGATCGTTGCCGAGGCTCAGGACCACGTGACCTGATTGCGTCTCCATCACCGTCCCGGTGGGATAGAGCCCGAGCGTTTGCACCAGGGCCGCGAGGACCGCGGGATCGAAGTGGTCCCGATCCTGCCCGAGCAAGATTCCCAGCGCCTCGCAGCCCGTGAACGGCCGGTCGCGATAGGCGCGGTGCGTGGTCATGGCGTCGTAGCAATCCGCCACGGCGACGATCCGCGCCATGGGGGGCACGGGCGCCTCGTGCGCGAGCTTCGGATAGCCGCCCCCCGCGAACCGCACATGATGGTAGAGACACACCGTGAGCGCGTCGAGCATCAGCGGCGAGAGGCCCGGCATGCGGAAGATCGTCTTGACGCCCTCGAGCGGGTGGCGGCGCAACAGCACCCACTCCTGGTCGCTGAGCTTCCCGGGCTTGGCCAGCACCTCGACCGGGATGGTGATCTTGCCGACGTCGTGTAGCAGCCCTCCCACGCCGAGATTCGCGAGCGCGGTGCGGGATAGACCGAGCGCGTGCCCCAGGGCGATCGAGAGGACACTGACGTTCACGCAGTGGCTGTACGTGTACTCGTCGTAGTCCTTGAGCGCGGTGAGACCGACGATCGAGTAGTCGTTCCGCATGATCGTGTCCACGATCGGTTGGATCACTCGCTTCGCACGCCGAATGGCCGGTCGGCCCGTCCTCGCGGTCCGCAGCAGCGTCGCCCTCGCCCCTTGCACTGCCTGACGGAACAAACGGGTCGTGGCGTCCGGTTCCGCGGCGGCTTCGGCCTCGTCGGACTCGCCCGCGGCGGGCTCCGCGCCTTCCAGCTCCTCGAGCGTGATCGGCACCACGTGCACGATGCCGGCGGCCGTGGACGCCGTGCCGAGAAGCGGTCCCTGCACGCCATCGGCGTGCGTCAACATCAACCGCATGAAGCCGCCGAACTCCTCGGCGTTCAGGCCCTCGAGGAATCGGATGCCTCCCAGGCGCCGCTGCTCGAACTCGGCGGACAAGGCACTGAACAAGGCGCTCTGAGAAGGCTTGGCACGCACGCGCACACCGTTCACATAGAAGCACTGCCCCATCGCCACCAGCGTCACCTCCCCGTCCATGGCCTCGCCGAGCAGGGCGAGGCCATCCCGCAACTGGTCCTTCACCGCCTGATTGGACGGTTCGTAAAGGCGCGCCGCGCGCAACAGCCCGGCGATGCGCGTGACGAGCAGCGGTCCGATGAGCGATTCGATCATCCGGTCGTAGGAATCGTCTTCGTCCGGCACCCGATCGCTGTCAGTCATGGCGGGCATCCCGAGCGGGAGTGGCGATCTGACTCGCCTTGCGAACCGCCGCGTTCCTGGAATGAAGACCGCGCTCGAGGACCGCGAGCGCGGTCTGAGTGCCGATGCGGGCGAGGCACAGCGCGATCGCGGGCCGCGCGGGTTCGGCGTGGCGTGCGAACTTTCCCGAGTCCAGCAACGCCGTTTCTAGAAATGGCACCACGGTGTCGCCCCGGGTCGCCAGCGCGATGAACAGCGCGCGCCGCTCCTCCTCCGAGCGCGTCACGAAGCCTTCGTCGCGGAACAGTCCCAGCATGTGCTCGGCGATCGACGGATGATCGTCCGTCCCGAGCTGATGCAGGATCGTCCCGAACAGCTTCGGCTCGGCATCGCGCAACATCCTCAGCAAGATCGGACGCGATCGGGCGGGATCCACACCGCTGAGCGCGGCGACCACCTC
>CAYQNV010000084.1:0-2879 GCA_964418975.1 uncultured bacterium
CGTCGTCCATCTCGCGCATCGTGTGTGACCCGAGCGACAGCCTCACGGTGTATGTGGCGGCGTTGGGTCGGCTGTGGGGCGAGAATCCCGAGCGCGGGGTGTTCAAGACGCGCGACGGCGGCCGCACCTGGTCGCACGTGCTCAAGCTGGACGCGAGTACGGGCTGCGTTGACCTCGCCATGGATCCGCGCGACCCCGCGCGGCTCTACGCGGCGATGTACTCCCGGCAGCGCACGCCGTGGTCCTATCGTGGCGTGTCCGAGACGGGCGGCATCCATCGCAGCGTGGATGGCGGCCGCACCTGGACACGCTGCGTGAACGGCCTGCCGCGCCGCACCGGGCGCATCGGGCTCTCGGTTTACGCGAAGAACCCGAACGTGGTGTATGCGGTGATCGAGTCGGACGAGGGCGGCCGGCTCTCCGACTTCGAGGAGACGAGTCGAGCGGGCGGCGTGTTCCGCAGCGACGACGGCGGCGTCAATTGGCGGCGCGTGAATCCGTTCTCGCCGCGCGCGTTCTACTTCAGCCAGATCCGCGTGCAGCCCGACGACAGCACGCGCATCTACCTGCTCGGCACCGACCTGTACGTGTCGGACGACGGTGGCGTCACGTTTCGTGCCCGTGGCGCTCGCGCCGTGCACCCGGATTGCCATGCGATGTGGGTGGACCCGGCCGGCGGCCGTCGCCTCGTGTTGGGCACGGACGGCGGCGTGAACCTGAGCCACGACCGCGGCGCCACCTGGTCCTACGTGGACAACCTCGCCCTCGGCGAGTTCTACAACGTCACCACGAACATGCGCGAGCCCTATTACGACGTGTACGGCGGGATGCAGGACAACCAGACGTGGGGGGGGCCGTCGCGCACGCGCGTCGGCATCGAGAACTGGCTCGACGATTCGCGCGAAGGGCACGGCATCATGAACGAGCACTGGTTCGTGCTGGGGGGTGGCGACGGATTCCACGTCGCCGCCGACCCGAACGATCCGAACATCGTCTGGTACGAGTCGCAGGGCGGCAGGATCGTGCGGCAGGATCTCGCGAGCGGGCGCCAGCGGAACTGCAAACCGTCGCACAACGAAGGAGAGCCGCTCTACCGATTCAACTGGAACGCGCCGTTCCTATTGTCGCCGCACGACCCGACAGTGCTGTGGCTGGGAGCGCAGCACGTGTTTCGGCTCTACGAGCGCGGCGACAAGTGGGAGCGCGTGAGCCCCGACCTCACCACCGCGGACCCACGCCGCATGGCCACCGGGGGCTCGAGCGCCGAGCAGTACTGCACCATCGTCGCGCTCACCGAGTCGCCGGCCAAGGCGGGCGTGCTGTGGGCGGGCACCGACGACGGCAAGGTGTGGGTGACGCCGGACGGCGGTCGCAACTGGCGCGACCTCACCACGAATGTGCGCGGCGTGCCGGCCGGCACCTACGTGTCACGCATCGAGGCGTCGCCGCTCGATCCGGCCGTGGCGTGGATCTCCTACGACGGGCATCGCACGGACGACCGCCGTCCCTACCTGTTCGTCACGCGCGACCAGGGACGCACGTGGACGTCGCTCGCCGCGGGCCTGCCTGCCGACGCGCCCGTCAAGGTGGTGCGTGCGGGCCGGCGGAATCCTGACCTGCTCTACGTGGGCACGGAGTTCGGTCTGCACCTGAGCCTCGATGGTGGGAAGAAGTGGTTGCCGTTCAAGAACGGGCTCCCCACCGTGGCGGTGGACGACATCCATACGCAACCGAGGGAGCTGGACCTGGTCGTGGGCACGCACGGGCGGAGCGTCTACGTGCTGGACGGCGTGCAGGTGTTCGAGGAGTGGACGCCACGCGCCCTCGCGGACACGCTCACGTTCTTCACGCCGCGCACGGCGTGGGCGTGGCATCGCCGGCCACTCGGCGGCAACTACGGGCTAGACGAGTGGAGCGCGAAGAACCCGCCGTTTGGAGCGCTGTTCGACTACTTCCTCCCGCGCGAGGTGGAGGGGGGCGTGACGATCACCGTGGAGGACTCCACCGGCCGCGAGGTGCGGAAGCTGACCGGCCCCGGCGAGCCGGGCTTCCATCGCGTCGTGTGGGACCTGGTGGCCGGAGACCCCAAGCTGCGCATCCGGCGCAGTGAACTCTCGGGGCAGCCGGCGCTCGTCAGGCCCGGCGCCTACCGAGCGGCGATCAAGACGGCTCGAAGCGCGCCGCACCGGCGCACGTTCGACGTGAAGGCGGTCCCGGGCACGTATTTGAGTGAGTTGTGACGCAACGCGATTAACGCGTTGAGGCGGCAAGGGCTCGGTCCTGCTAGATGGATCGGGCCCTCATGTTTCACGTGAACCTCGTTCCGATGCGAACAACGCCATTGACCGGGGAGCCGCGTTGGCTTCATCCTGTCCGGCGTCGGAGCCGGGTGCAGGATTCGCTTCAGGCAGCGTTCCAGCCGCAGGTCCCTCGCGACCGCGGCTGTTTTCGTTGCCGGCAGGCTCGTCCGTTCCGACAACGTTCGCGTGCTCCGTGGTGGCTCATGGGAGTACCAGGTGGGACGGGGGTGCTTCCCCCGCGGCCGGAAGGAGTCAGCAGTGGCGACGGGTACCGTGAAGTGGTTCAACGATGCGAAGGGGTTCGGCTTCATCTCGCAGGAGGGTGGCGAGGACGTGTTCGTGCACTTCTCCGCGATCCAGGGTGAGGGCTTCAAGACGCTGGCCGAGGGCGAGCGCGTCGAGTTCGAGATCGTGAAGGGGCCGAAGGGGCTTCAGGCGAGCAACGTCCGCAAGAGCTGAGCCGTCGGTTCCATCCGGATAGTGTGAGCGAGGCGGGCGGCGCCGAGGCGCCGCCCGCCTCGCTTCCTCCACACGGCTTCCGGCCCCGCCGGGCCGGTTCCCCTCGCGCCTGCGCACCGG
>CAYQNV010000085.1:0-53880 GCA_964418975.1 uncultured bacterium
GCTCCGAGCCGGAATCGTCGGACTGCCCAACGTGGGCAAGTCCACGCTATTCAATGCCGTGACCCGCACCCGCAAGGCCGAGGCGGCCAATTATCCGTTCTGCACCATCGACCCCAACGTCGGCATCGTCACGGTGCCGGACGCCCGCTTGTTCGAGCTGCAGAAGATCGCCAAGACCAACGTGCTCATCCCCGCGGTCATCGAGTTCGTGGACATCGCCGGGCTGGTGAAGGGTGCCAGCCAGGGCGAGGGGCTCGGCAACAAGTTCCTCACCCACATTCGCGAGGTGGACGCCATCGTGCAGGTGGTGCGCTGCTTCGAGGACGCCGACATTCACCACGTGGCCGGTACGGTGGACCCGGTGCGCGACATCGAGGTGATCAACACCGAGTTGATGCTCGCGGACCTCGACACGGTGGTGCGCCGGCGTGAGCGCGTGTCGAAGGACGTGAAGCGCGGCGACAAGACCGCGCTGGCCGAGGAGGCCGTGCTGGCCAAGCTCGAGGCGGCACTTGGCGTGGGCACGCCCGCGCTCGTGGCCGACCTGACCCCGGAGGAGCGCGAGGTCGCCGAGACGTTCTTCCTGCTGTCCGACAAGCGCACCATCTTCGCCTGCAATGTGCGCGAGTCCGACCTCGCCACGGCCGACTCGAACCCGTACGTGATGAAAGTGAACGATTACGTGAACACGCACCTCGCGTGTGAGGCGGTAGTGATCAGCGCCCAGATCGAGAGCGACCTGGTGGACCTCTCGCCCGATGACGCGGCCGAGTTCCTGGAGCACCTGGGCGTGCAGGAGAGCGGCATCGGCGCGTTGATCCGCGCGACGTACCACCTGCTCGGCCTGCGCACGTATTTCACGGCAGGCGAGAAGCAGGTCCGCGCCTGGACCATCCACGCGGGAGACACGGCGCCGAAATCCGCGGGCGTTATCCACAGCGACTTCGAGCGCGGCTTCATCAAGGCCGAGACCGTGGCCTACGCAGACCTCCTCCGCTGCGGCTCCATCGCAGCGGCTCGCGCCGAAGGGGTCTACCGCATGGAGGGCAAGGAGTACGTCGTCGCGGACGGGGACGTGATGCTGTTCAAGTTCGCGGTGTGATCCGCTCGCGGGCCCAGAGCTGGGCCAGCTGGAGCACCACTTTCACCGATTGCTCCATGTCCTGCACCGAGACCCATTCCAGGCGCGAGTGGAAACGGTGTTGCCCCGTGAACAGGTTCGGGGTCGGCAGGCCCAGCTCGGACAGGATCGAGCCGTCCGTGCCACCGCGGATGCTGCTGTCGAGCGGCGCGACACCCGCCCGGCGGATCGCCTCGCGCGCCAGCTCCACCACGCGCGGGTGCTTCGCCAGCACGTCGCGCATGTTGCGGTAGGTCTCCTTTACCTCGAACGCGACGCTCGCGCCCGGCCAATCCCTCACCGTGTCGTTCGCCAGCTTGCGGAGGAAGTCCTCCTTCACCGCGAGCTCGCGTGTCTCGAAGTCGCGGATGATGAACCGCACGCTGGTGCGGTCAACGCTCGCCTGGAAATCGTTCGGGTGCACGAAACCCTCGCGGTCTCGCGTGGTCTCGGGCGAGAGCGTGTTCCTGGGGAGCCGGCTCACGAAGTCCGCCGCCACCTTGACGGCGTTCACCATGACCCCGTGCGAGAACCCCGGGTGCGCGTTGCGGCCCTGGAACGTGACCGACATGGAGTTGGCGCTGAACGTCTCGGCCTCGAGCGTCCCGAGTGCGGCGCCGTCGAGCGTGTAGGCGCAGTGCGCACCGAAGCGTTTCACGTCGAAGTGGCGCACTCCCCGACCGATCTCCTCGTCAGGCGTGAACGCGATGCGCAGCGGCCCGTGCGCGAGGGACGGGTTCTTCAACAGTTGTTCCACGGCGGCCATGACCACCGCGATACCCGACTTGTCGTCCGCTCCGAGCAGCGTGCTACCCGAGGCGGTCACGATGTCCTCGCCGCGCTTGGCCGCGAGTGCGGCGTCCTCGCGCGGGGATAGCACTGCGGTCGGATCGTCGGGCAGCACCAAGTCGCGACTGTCGTAGTCGCGGTGCACGATCGGCTTCACGTTCGCGCCGGAGAGCTCGGGTGAGGTGTCCACGTGCGCGAGGAAGCCGATCACCGGCGCGTCCTCGTGAGACGCCGTGGCGGGCAGCGTGGCCATGACGATGCCCTGCTCGTCGCGTGACGCGTCCCCGAGGCCCAGGTCCTTGAGTTCCTGCACGAGCAGGTCCAGCAGGATCAGCTGATTCGCGGTGCTCGGAACGGTGGACGAGGCGGGGTCCGAGGCGGTGTCGATCCGCACGTAGCGCAGGAAGCGCTCGAGGACGGAGGTCTGCTGCGTGGTCGCGGGCATCGGTGGTCTCCGGAGCAAGTAGGCACGACGCTGGAACACCTCGACTTTAGCGCCGGCGAACGCTCCTCGCACGCAGGCTTTCCCGCGCCCGCGGGCTCTTCCGCGTCCACCCGTCTCCCGACCGCGCCGGGCGCCCTCGCGCACTCGGCCATGGCTTCGGTCCCCCGCGCGCAGCTATGCTGCCGCGCGCTCCATCCGAACCCAACCCGTCACCGGAGACCCTCTCGATGTCCACCGTCGCTGCCGCCGTACCGGGCTCGCGCCCGGGCGGCACGTTCTTAGGGCACCCCAAAGGGCTGTTCGTCCTGTTCCTCACCGAGATGTGGGAGCGCTTCTCCTACTACGGGATGCGCTCGCTGCTCGTGCTGTACATGGTGAACCACCTGTTCATCCAGCCCGACGTGGGCGCGCGAGTGCTCGGCTTCGACATGGTGAAGGGCATGTACGAGTCGCTGTTCCACACCAGCTTCTCGGCGCAGCCGCTCGGCTCGTGGGTGTACGGCTTGTACACCGGGTTCGTGTACTTCACGCCGTTCTTCGGTGGCCTGCTCGCGGACCGCCTGCTGGGGCAGCGCCGCACTGTGGTGATCGGCGGCGTGCTCATGGCCATCGGCCACTTCCTCATGGCCAGCGAAGCGCTGTTCTTCCCCGCGCTCATGTTCTTGATCCTCGGCAATGGCTGCTTTAAGCCGAACATCTCCACGCAGGTCGGCCTGCTCTACCCGCCGGGCGACAAGCGGCGCGACAGTGCGTTCTCGATCTTTTACGTGGGCATCAACCTCGGCGCGTTCCTGGCGCCACTCGTGTGCGGCACGCTTGGCCAGAAGGTCGGCTGGCACTACGGCTTCGGCGCCGCCGGTGTGGGCATGGTGCTGGGGTTGATCTTCTACATGCTGAACCAGAAGCACCTGGCGCCCGACGTCCTTGCCCAGCGCAAGGCCGACGTCACCGCCACGAAAGAGAAGATGACGCGCGAGGAATGGATGCGAGTGATGGCGATCTGCGTGGCGTGCTTCATCGTGGCGTCGTTCTGGGCGGTGTACGAGCAGCAGGGCAACACGCTGCAGCTGTGGGCCGACGCGAACACGCGCTGGACGTTCTTCGGGTTCCAGATGCCGTCGTCGTGGTACCAGTCATTCAACCCGTTCATGATCTTCCTGTTCACGCCGTTGCTCACGTCGTTCTGGGCATGGCAGGCCGCGCGCGGACAGGAGCCGTCGAGCCTCACCAAGATGGCGATCGGCTGCGTGCTGCTGGGGTTGGGCTTCATCATCATGATCTCGGCGGCCCAGGGGCTGGGCTCGCCCGACGAGAAGCGCAGCATCCTGTGGCTCGTCGGCAGCACGATGATCTACACGTTCGGCGAGCTCTACCTGTCGCCCATCGGCCTGTCGTTCGTGACCAAGGTGGCGCCAGTGCGCATCGTGTCCATGATGATGGGCGTGTGGTTCCTCGCCAACTTCATCGGTAACTACATGACGGGCTATCTGGGCACGTTCTACGAGCGCATCCCGAAGACGCAGTTCTTCGGCCTCATGACCACGATCGCGGTGGTGGCGGGCGTGGTGCTGTTCGTGATCGGCCGGCCGCTCGACAAGATCGTGTCGAAGCACGACCGGCAAGAGGCGCACTGAAGAAGCAGGCGCGCGATCACATCGCGCTGATGTCGCGGCGGGCGGTGTGCGCGCGTAGCGTGAGCGCGATGGGCCAGCCCACGCACACGACGTGAATGAGCAGCCCGACCAGCAGATCCTGGGGAGAGCGCGGCAGGCGGCGGTGAATTGCGGAGAGCGGGATGACGAGTTCATACATGATCGCGTACACCGCCACGCCATAGAGCGCCCCGAACAGCCACGCGCGCCGCACCAGCGCTGGCAGCCGTCGGCTCGCGGCCCAGTAGATCGCGGCCGCGGTCGTCGCAATAAAGAAGTGCGTGACGAACCCGAGCGCCGCGCTCCAGCCACCCGCCTGAAAGCTGGCGCGCCCCAGCCATCCGCTCGCGATTCCCTGGAGCATGCGCACCGGCGTACGGCCGGCGAGGAACGCCTGGACGCAGGCCGCGGCAAGGTCGAGCGCGCCCGCGATCACACCCGCGTTGAGGATGGCGGGCAGGGCGCGATCCTGCGCCGACGCGCTCATGAGAACCGCGCCTCGGCTACACCCGCAGATGGTCTGGGCGCCACTGTCGGATAGCCCGCTTGATGTCGGCTGAGCGCGTGAGCTTGCCGTCCAGCACCGCGCTCACCAGTTCCGGGAACTCCGCGTCGCTCGCGAAGCGGAGCGCGGTCCACTGCCCGACTGCGATGCCGTCGGTGCGCGCCGCAAGTTCCGGAGCCAGCTGCTGGAGCCTCAGCCGCTCCTCGAGTCGGATGACGCGGTCCTGCACCGTGAGCGGGAACGCACGCACATACCAGCACAGGAGTGCCAGGGCGACCGCGGCGCCGAAGCTGAGCACGGAGTCGGTCGTGAACGGTTCGAGCCCGCGGCCGACTCGGACGAGGTTCGCCGTCACGAGCCCGAGCGTGACGAAGTGGAAGAGCGGCACATAGCGGGTGTGGTTCTGGAGGTTCTGCGCGGTCTCGGGCATCTCACGTCTCCATTGGGTTCGGGGTGACTGCGGCGCGGGCGGCGGGCTCACCGCGCATGCGCGCGTGATCCCGCCGCCGCGCCCTCAGCTGGCCCTTCGCCCGGCCAGCAGCTTCTCGCGACCCACGAGCCACAGCAGTAGCGTGAGCACCGCGAACGGGAGCAATGCCAGCACGTTGGCCGAGGCTCCCGTGTGGAACGGGTTGTGCGCTGCGGCCCAGGCGGCGATGCCGTTGTCGAAGTCGGTGAGCACGCCGGCCAGGAACGCGATAAGGATGCCGGCGATGGCGCCGCCCGCGATGTAGCCCGAGGCCATGAGCACGCCGGGACTCTTGTCGCCCTCGGCCGCCAGTTGCTCCTCGCTGAGCGACTTGTGCGCGAGGTCCTTGCGGCGTGCGTGGTCCACGAGCCAGCGCACGATGCCGCCGATGAAGATGGGCATGGACGACGAGATGGGCAGGTACACGCCGACGGCGAACGCCAGCGACGGGATGCCCACCAGCTCGAGCATCACCGAGATCATCACGCCGAACAGCACCAGCCCCCACGGCAGCTGACGGTCGAGGATGCCGCGAATGATGTAGCTCATGAGCGTGGCCTTGGGGGCGTCGAACTTCTTGACCTCGGTGCCGTCCGGACGCTTGGTGTAGACGCCATTGATGCCAGGATCCACGAACCACTTGGCATCGCCATTCGCATCCACCAGGTACTTGCCGGCGGGCGCGCCCTCGGCGTCGAGCTTGTGGAATGCGCGATACTCGCCGCCGTCCTCGCGCGCCTGCACACCGCGCACGCGCTCCATGTGTGCCCCGGCCAACTGCGCCGCGTCTGCGTGCACACCGAGCGGCGCCACCTGTCGCGCTGGCAGGTACACCGTGGCGGTGTCGTTCAACCGCAGCAGGATGGGCCCGAGCAACACGGCCGAGAGCAGCGAACCCACCAGGATCGCCACCTGCTGGTGGCGCGGCGTGGCGCCCACGAGGAAGCCGGTCTTGAGATCCTGCGACGTGGTGCCGCCGTTCGAGGCGGCGATACACACGATGCCGCCCACGGACAGCGCGGTCACATACCAGCTCGCCCCCACCCAGCCGATCATGAGGAAGATGAGACAGGTGAGCAGCAGCGTGGCCACGGTCATGCCCGAGATGGGATTCGACGACGAGCCGATCTCGCCGGTGAGCCGGCTCGACACGGTCACGAACAAGAACCCGAACACCACGATCAGCAACGCACCGAGTAGGTTCATGTGCAGCGTCGGCGACAGCAGGATGGCCACCACCAGCAGCCCCAGGCCGCCGAACACGAAGCGCGCGTCGAGGTCGCGGTCGGTGCGTGCGCTGCTGGCCACGCCGCCGGAGCGCGCGTCGCTCAGGCCTTGCTTCAAGCCGCGTGCGATGAGCGGCAGCGAGCGCACCAGGCTGATGATGCCCGCGGCGGCCACCGCGCCGGCGCCGATATAGAGCACGTAGGCGCCGCGGATGGCGCCGGGACTCATCTCGGAGATGGGAACGGTGCCCGGCGGCAACGCCTCGGCCATGCCCTGGCCGAAGAACTTGATCATCGGGATGAGCACCAGATAGGCGAGCACGCCGCCGCCGACCATGAGCGAGGCCACGTAGGGTCCGATGATGTAACCCACGCCGAGCAGCTCGGGCGAGATCTCCGCCGCCACCGAGCCGGAGGTGAACGGCGCCTTGAAGATCTTCTCCGGCGTGTCCTTCCACAGACGGAACGCCGACATCGCCGTCTTGTAGGCGAGTCCCAGGCCGAAGCCGGCGAAGATGGTGCGCGCCGACACGCCCTGCCGCCCCATCGCGGCCGCTTCCGCCTTGGCCTCGGGTGAGGAGGCCGCCGCGGATTCGGCCGAAGCACCGGCCTTGAGCACCTCGGCGCAAGCCGTCCCTTCGGGGTACTTGAGTTTGCCGTGCTGCGCCACGATGAGCGCGCGGCGGAGCGGGATCATCATGAGGATGCCGAGCAGCGCGCCGAGCACCGAGACGAGCGCCACACGCATCAACTCGAGGTCGAAGCCGAGGATCATGATGGCGGGCATGGTCACGCCCACGCCGAACGCGATGGATTCCCCGGCGGAGCCCGCGGTCTGCGCGATGTTGTTCTCGAGGATGGTGGCGTCCTTGGCCCCGAACAGGCGGAACACCTTGAACAGCGTCATCGAGATGACGGCCACCGGGATCGAGGCGCTCACCGTGAGTCCGACCTTGAGCACCAGGTAGAGCGACGAGGCGCCGAAGATGGTACCGAGGATCGTGCCCATGACGATCGCTCGCCACGAGAACTCGGGCAACACCGTGTCGGAGGCGATGTAGGGCACGAAGGGCCGTGCGCCGGTGGTCGCGGACGTCTCGGGACGAGCTTGGCTCATGCGGGCCTCCGGGTGGGTCGAGCGGGCAGCGGAAGCGCGGACTCTAGCCCTTACGATTCCTGAACCGCCAGCCGATAACCAAGCAGGGCCCTACGGCCGGCCCTGTCGTGGTACGCTGCGGGATCCGATCAGGCCGATCCTGGGAGAAGCTCCGATGAGGTTGTTGTTCGTCCCGCTGTTCGCATTGCTCCTGGCTTGCCGACCCGCCGGTGCCAACGGACCGCACACCGTGCCCGTGTCCATCCACCACCTGGCTCCCACCGCAGGCTCGCCGATCCTGTTCAGCGGGCTGGCGCTGCCGACGCGCACGGTGGTGGCCGATCAGGCGACGTTCGAGTCGCTGTGGCAGCAGGCGTTCGCCAGCCCTACCGGAGCCGTGCCGCCCGCACCCGCCGTGGACTTCGCCCGGAGCAAGGTCGTGTTCGTGGCGCTCGGCGAACGCTCGAGCGGCGGCTACCAGATCGCGGTGACGGGCGCGCTGCGCTTCGAGGACGAGTTGGTCATCGAAGTCGAGACCGTGCGCCCCGGCGACTGCCCCGTCGCGGCGGTGATGACGCAGCCCATGGACGTGGTGGAGATCCCCCGCGCCGACGCGAACGTGATCATCCGATTCGCCGAGCGCACGCGCACCACGTCCTGCCGCTGACACGTCTCGCCTCAGCAAGACGGGCCGGTGACCCAGAGGTCCCCGGCCCGCTCTCACCACGAGGCGTCAGTTGAAGTTGGGGAACACCACCGCCGCCAGCGTGGGATCGAAGCTCGCCTCACGATGCGCGAAACGCTCGGTCGCATCGGCCGGCAGCTTCTCCAGCTTCACCTTCACGACCTTGGTCGAACGGCCGCGCTGGACCGTGTAGGCCACCGCACTTCCCACCGAGCACTCGGCGCTCGACAGGCACGCGGAGCCGTCCTTGCCGGCGTTCAAGTTCCGGCCATTCACGGCCACCACGATGTCGCCGGACTTCAAGCCCGAACGTGCGGCCGGGCTGCCCTTGGCGACTTCGGCCACGGTCACGGCACCGGAGTTCGAGCGCTCGAGCCACGCCCCCGCCCAGGCCGCAGAACTCGCCTTGCTGGAACAAGAACCTTTGCCGGCGGCCATCGCGGCCGTGGCGGAGGTCTTACCGTTGCAGTGAGCGCCGCCGGCGAAAGCCGGCGCCGCCAGCGCGAACGTGAGCACGGCCACTGCGGGGAATGCGAGCTTTTTCTTCATGTTCCCTCCTGAAGGGAGTTGACCTCGCAGCCTGTCGCCGCGACCGGAATGCCGAGCGCGTGCGCTCAGCCTAGCCCGTGTGGAGCACGGTCCAAGCGCTGGCCGACGAGCGGCGCTCACGTGCGCACCAGCGGACCGGCGCGGCGCACGACGTGCGATCCCGACACGCGCTTGTCCCGGAAGCGTCAGGGATGCGGGTCTCTCAACCGCGGCGACGCGTCAGGGCGTAACGACGAACGACTGATTCAGCGTGCCCTCTGGAGTGCGCAGTCTGCAGAAGTAGGTGCCCGCGGTCATGCCCCCGAGGTTCATGACCTTCTGGTACTCCCCCGGCTCGAACATGCGATCCATGGCCTTCACGATCAGCCGGCCGGCCACGTCGTAGATCTCGAGTTGCACCGGCCCACGCAGCGCTGTGCGGAACCGTAGCGTGAGCTCATTGTAGACGGGGTTCGGATACGGCAATGCCATCCAACTGGCACCCGCTTGAGTGGATCCGGGCTCTGACTGAATGACGCCGCTCGCCTCGGGCGCTGAGGCTCCGGCGGGTGCGGCGTAGATCCGACGCCAGGACTCCGATTCGTCGTTGCGGCCGCCCGTGGCCGGGCACCCCGCGGAGTCCACCCCGTAAGTGTTGAGGATCTGCTCCGTGTCGAAGTAGTCGGTCGTGGTTCCGCCGAGTGTCACGTGCACGACCGGGACCGTGGACTGGATCATCGTCAGGCAGTCCCGTGGATCACAGCCGTAGCAGCCCGCGGGGTTCGTGTCCGAGCCGTCGAAGTTCTCGAACGAGGTCTGCGCCAGGATCAGGGTTCCACCCGCCGGGATCGTTCTCGTCCCCCACAGGTTGTAGTGAGACGAGCCGATGTCCACCTTGACGAGCACCGAGATCGAGCTACCGCTCAAGTTATCGATCTTGAGCGCGGACGAGTCCCAGCCACCACTGGGCGAGTCGGGCGAGCCCACGAAAAGGATGCCCGGCGATCCCTGCCACGGATCCGGCTTGGGCTTGGGAAGATCGGGATGATGCGTGTCGTAGTAGCCCACGTGCACCGCGATGGGCGGGCCTACGATGGTGCTCACCGTGACGCTCGCGGTCACCGGCGCGGATGTGAACCCACCCGTATCGGTGACGAGCAGCGTGACCGTGTAAGTGCCGGTTGACGCGTACGTGTGGGTCGCGGTCGCCGTCGGCGCGTTCGTCACCACCGCCGGCGTGCCGTCCCCGAAGTTGAATCGGTAGGTCGCGATGGGTGTGGAGTCGATGTCGGAGGAGGCTGAGCCGTTTGCCGTCACGGTGAGTGGCGGAGTCGCGATCTGCGCCACCGAGAGCCTCGCCACCGGTGGGGCCTCGGGCGGCGGTCCGGTCAGGTAGTCGATGTGCAGCAGCGGCGCCACCGCGGCGCCCCCGTCCCAGGCGTCAGCGGTGCGATGCCCGGTGCCGGTGACGATGAGCGCGAGCGAGTTGCCGCTCGACCACCCGGAGCGGTTCACGATCTCCTGGATGACCGCGCTCAGGTCAGGGGTGCGCTGGTTCGCCCCGGCCTCGTTCGTGTTCCAAGCTGGCGGGCTCCACGCGACCGCCGCCGTGGTCCGCGTCCGAGTCGAGATGCTGCTCGCCGTCGTGGTGAACGTCGCGGCGTTGTCCGCAGCCTGCCCTTGAATGCTCAGGTTCGTCGTTTCGGAGTGCGCTTCGTCAGCGGTGAATTGGATCCACGCCGACGTGATCGCCGCACCCCGGGGAATCGTGATGCCGGTCCAGCGCATACCCACCGTCTGGACGCTCGTATCGAACACCAGCTCCAAGTCGCTGCTGCTCAAGGTCACGCTCCCGCCCGCCGCCTGTTCGGCATCGTCGGCGGAAGCCGCCGTGCGCTTCTCTAGCGTTGCCGAGACCGCGGTGCTCACCGTGACGCTCGCGCTCGCGGGCGCCGACTCGAGCAGTGCCGTGTCAATGGCCACAAGCGTGACCGTGTACGTGCCTGCGGCAGCGTAGGTATGCGTTGTCGTCGCATTGGGCGCGGTCGTGACCACCGGCGCGGACCCGTCGCCGAAGTCGAATCGGTAACTCGCAATCGGCGTGAGGTCGGTGTCGGTGGAACCCGCGCCACTCGCCGTCACCGTGAGCGGCGGACTCGCGGCCAGGGTCACGGTAAGGTTTGCGACGGGCGGGAGATCGGGCGGCGGCGGGTTCACGGTGATGGTCTGGCTTACGGGCGCGGAGGCGAATCCCCCCGTGTCGGTCACGATGAGCGTGACCGTGTACGTGGCCACGTCCGCATACGTGTGCGTGGCGGTGGCCGTTGGCACGGTGGTCACGACCGGCGGCGTGCCGTCGCCGAAGTCGAACCGGTAGCTGGCGATCGGCGTGAGATCCACGTCCGTGGAGCCCGCACCGCTCGCCGTCACGGTGAGTGGCGGGCTCGCGAGTTGCGTCACGACGAGATTCGCCACGGGTGGATTCTCGACCACCGGGCCGGTCGTGTACTCCACGTGCAGCAACGGCGACAAGGCGGCGTTCCCGTTCCACGCCCACGCCGTGCGGTGGCCGGTGCCGGTGATGACGAGCGCGAGCGCATTGCCGCTGACCCAGCCGGATTGGCTCACGATCGCCTGGATGACCGCGCTCAAGTCCGGCGTGCGCTGGTTCGCTCCCACCTGGCCGGCTGCCCACGCAGGCGGAGCCCAGCCCACCGTGGCCGCGGTGAGCGGCCGAAGCGAGATGTTACCCGCGGTGTGGGCGAAGGTTTCGGCGTTAATCGCGGCCTGCGCGCGGAGCGTGAGGTTCGTGAGTTCGCTGTGCGACTCCTTGGCAGCGAACTGGACCCACGCCGCCGTGATGCTCGCGCCCTGCGGGATCGTGAGGCCGGGCCAACGCAGACCCACGGTCTGAATGTTCTTGTCGAAGACCAGCTCGAGGTCGCCGCTGTTCAGGTACATGCTGCCGGTCGCGGACTCCTCGGCGTCGTCCGTGGACACCACCGTTCGCAACTCCAGTGTGGCGGCATGCGCTGAGGAGGCAAAGGTGGCAGGCAGCGGGAGGCCGAGGATCGCGGAGAACAGCAACACCGCAGACGCGGCCGTGAGCCACGGGCGTGCGAACCTGGAGGCGACGAGCCCGTGGGACAGGCTGGGGCCGTGATGAGGCATTTGCTGCTCGAGGGACATGGGAGGGAGACCTCGGGCGTGGTAAGTGGAACACCGGACTCGAATGTGCCGATCGCGAATCGACCTGGCCAGGGAGTCCCTGTTCCGTGCCTCCAATCGTATGCCCAGAGACGATCGGGAGTCGAGGGGATTCGAATGCGCCGGCCGCCTCGAACCGGACCCTGCGTGCATCCCGCACGAGTGCCCCCTGGGCTGTTGCTCCTGCTGAAAAAGTGTGTTGTTGGGGCGAACACGGCGGCGCTACCCTCGGGGGATGGTGCGCATCGTGTTCGGCCTCGCCTTCGCCTTGCTCCTGATGGTCATCCTGCTGACCCGGCCGCTCACGCCGGGGGGCCTCGGAGCTCATGCCCGGCCGGCGGCGTCGTACGACGAGGCGCTCCGACTCGTGGACTCGCTGCGCGCCGCGGACACTCCGGCGATCGCAAGTGACTGCGGGACCCGGCTCTACACCCGGGGCGCGCGCACCGGCCACGTCATCGTGCTGCTCCACGGCCTCA
Organism: uncultured bacterium; assembly: GCA_964418975.1. Lineage (GTDB taxonomy): Bacteria > Eisenbacteria > RBG-16-71-46 > RBG-16-71-46 > RBG-16-71-46 > JAIOPA01. Next base: position 12,202 of record CAYQNV010000085.1, read on the forward strand.
CCAACTGCCCGGAGCAATTCGACTCTCTCGGCCGGACGCTGTTCGCGAATGGGGCGAACGTGCTGATCCCGCGCCTCCCGCGCCACGGCTTCGCCGATCGCATGACCGACGAGCTGGCGCGCGTCGATGCCCGTGAACTGTGCGCGTGGACGGACCGCGTGCTGGACGCGGCGCACGGCCTGGGCGACAGCCTCACCGTGGCCGGGCTGTCCGTCGGTGGCGTGCTGGCGGCGTGGGCCGGGCAGGAACGCCGGGACGTGGACCGGGCGGTGGTGGTCGCGCCGATGTTCGGTTGGGCGCGCGCGCCCGGCCCGGCACGCACGGCCGCGCTCAGCCGGCTGGCGACGGCCCTGCCCAACGCGTTCGTATGGTGGGACGACAAGCTCAAGCAGAATCTCGCCGGGCCCCGGCACGTTTACCCGCGGTTCGCCACGCGCTCGGTCGCGGCGACCATGATGGTGGGGGCGCACGTCATGGCGCGCGCCCAGAGATTCCCGCCTGCCGCACGGTCGTTCGTGCTCATCACGGTGGGTGGCGATCCCGCCGCGGACAACGTGGCAGCGGCGGCGATCGTGGCCGCATGGCGCGACCGCGGAGCGTCAGACGTCCGCACGTACGAGTTCCCCGCGTCGCTCCGCTTGAACCACGACGTCGTGGACCCCGAGCAGGTGGGCGGCAACCCGAGCATCACCTACCCGGTGCTGGCGCGGTACATCGGCCGCTAACCCTGGCGCGTCAGCCGGTAACCACCACCTCGCCCAACGTCGCCATCGCGGCGTCCAGTTGTGCATCCGACAGATAGGGCGCAGGCCCGAAGCGCAGCACGTCGCCGCGGAAATCGGTCCACACACCACGCTCGCGCAGCTGTCGAGAGAGTGCGCCGGCGCGCGGCGAGCGGAGCGCCAGAAAGCCCGCGAGCGCGTCGAGCGGCGCCGAGCGGTCGCGAGTGACGACGTTCGGATCGAGCGCCATGCCGTCGAACTTCTCCGCCAGGCGTCCGACCTGGTGTTGGCTGACCGCACGCAGCAGCGCGGGCGTGAGCCCGCGCTCGCCGAAGAAGCCGAACACGCGCGCCCCTCGGTAATGGCTCACCGGGTCGTACGTGGCGCCCGCCCAGCGGGTCGTGCCCTCGCCGAACGGCACCTCGCCCTGCGGCCGCGTGTGAAGCTTTGCGAACTCGCTGAACCATCCGGTCACGACCGGCAGCCGTGTGAACGCTGGCGGCACGCGCAGGAAGCAGTTCCCCTCGCCCAACTGGCAGTACTTGTAGCCCCCTCCCGTCACGAACGCACCGTGGAGTCCGTCGGCCGCCACGTCGAACGGCACCACGCCGATATGGTGGTAGGCGTCCACGAGCAGTTCCGCACCGACACGCGCGCACGCACTCGCCACTTGCGCAAGGCCCGGCACGATGCGTGCGTTGCCGAACAGTACCGACGACGCGAGTACGGCAGCCGTGCGGTCGTCCACGCTGGCGGCGAGACGTTCGGCGAGCGTCTCCACGGGCTCGGCGGCCAGCTTCACCACGTCGGCCACGTGGGCCTCGTCGAGCCGGTCGAGCTGCCGGCGCAGCGTATGGAACTCGCCGTCGGTCGTCACGAGGCGCGGTCGCGCGGTAAGCGGCAGCGCGGACAGGAAACGCACCACCAGGTCGTGCGTGCTCGCGGCGAGCGCCACTTCCACCGGCGCGCAGCCCAACCGTAGCGCGAACCCGGCGCGCACCTGGTCCGCCTGCTCGAACGCCCGCACCCACTTGACGTCCACGTCGCGCGCCGCATCGTCCCATGCGGCGAGCTGCGCATCGCGGGCGACGTCCGGCCAGGCCTGGTGCGAGTGCCCGGTGAGCAGCAGCCGGTGCGCCACGTCGAAGCGCGCGTAGTCGGCGGCGAGCGCGTTGGGCGAACGGCGCAACTCATCGAGCGTGAGTGGCTTCACTGCGTCTGGGCTCACAGTTCGGTCCGGATCTCCCAAAGATCCGGGAACAGCGGGCGGTCGAGCGTGGTCTTCAAGTAGGCCGCGCCCGCCGAGCCGCCGGTGCCGCGGCGCGTGCCAATCGTGCGCTCCACCATCTTCACGTGGCGGTAGCGCCACTCCATCAGCCCCTCGTCCAGGTCCACGAGGCGTTCGCATACACTCCGTGCCTCGGAGTCGTTGCGGTACATCGCAAGCAGCAGCGGATGCAGCGCCGGTGTGGAGCTGACCGGTTGCGTCACGTCGCGCGCCAGCGCCTCGGCTGGCACGTCGTGGCCCGAGGCCACGAGATAGCGAAGAAATGCGTCCCACAAGGAAGGCGCGGCGAGCCTTCGCTCGAGCCGGACCCGATGCTCACTGCCGGGCTCGTAGCGCGTGAGAGCCTCGGCGCGCTTGTTCCCGAGCAGAAACTCGAGTTCTCGGAACTGGAGTGACTGGAAGCCGCTGCCCGACTCCAGCCGCTCGCGGAACGACAGGAACTCGAGCGGCGTCATGGTCTCGAGCACGTCGATCTGGTGCACCAGCACTTTGAGGATGGTGAGCACGCGCTTCAACGTGTGCAGCGCTCGCGACGCGTCGCCGCGTTCGAGCGCCAGCACGAGGAAGTCGATTTCGTGCAGCACCTGCTTGAACCACAGCTCGTACACCTGGTGGATGACGATGAACAGCGTCTCGTCGTGCTCGGGACCGTCCGAGACGGGCTGCTGCAGTGCAAGCAACTCGTCGATCTTCAGGTAACTTGAATAGGTGAGCGCCATGGGGTGCGTCTCCGTGCGCGCGTCGGGCGCGGGTCAGAGGAAGCGGGGTCGGTAGCGGTCGAGCGTCGCGTAGGGATCGGGCCAGGGGAGCGCGTGGCCCAGTTCGAACGCCGCGTGCCGCGTCCAGTACGGGTCCCACAGGTGCGCGCGCGCGAGCAGGCACAGGTCGGCCCGTCCGGCGGCAAGGATGGTGTTGACGTCGGTGTAGGACGAGATGTTCCCCACCGCCATCGTGGCGATGCCCACGTCATGGCGAATGCGCTCGGCGAATGGCGTCTGGAACAGGCGGCCGTACACGGGCCGCTGGTCGTCCACCGTCTGGCCGGCCGACACGTCCACGACGTCGCAGCCGTGCGCGTGCAGTGCGCGCGCCACCTCGACCGCGTCGGCCGGTTCCATGCCGCCCGGCGCCCAGTCCACGGCCGAGATGCGCACGCTCATCGGCTTGGCCGCCGGCCACGCGTCGCGAACGGCGTCGAACACCTCGAGCGGGAAACGCAGGCGGTGCTCGAGCGTACCGCCGAACCCGTCCGTGCGCCGGTTCGTCAACGGCGAGAGGAAGCTGGCGAGCAGGTAGCCGTGCGCCATGTGTAGCTCGAGCAGGTCGAATCCGGCCTCCTCGGCCAGTTTCGCCGCGCGCACGTAATCGGTGACGATCGCGCGCATCTCGGCGGCCGAGAGTTCGCGCGGCACCGGGCTCGCTTCGCGATAGGGGAGCGGCGATGCCGAGACGACCGGCCAGCCTCCCGCCGGCAGCGGATCGTTGTCTCCCTCCCACATTCGGCGCGTCGAGCCCTTGCGCCCCGCGTGGCCGAGCTGCATGGCGATCTTCGCCGCCGAGTGCGTATGCACGAACTTCACGATGCGCCGCCACGCGGCGGCCTGCTCGGGTTTCCACAGGCCAGTGCATCCGGGCGAGATGCGCGCCTCGGCGCTCACATTGGTCATCTCCGCGAACACCAGCCCGGCGCCGCCGATCGCGCGCGAGCCGAGGTGTACCAAGTGCCAGTCGTCCGGCATGCCGTCCTCCGCCGAGTACTGGCACATGGGCGAGACGACGACGCGATTGGCGAGCAGAAGCTCGCGAAGCTTGAACGGGGTGAACATCGGAGGGGGCGGAGGGGGCGGCGGGGTCGCCGCAGGAGCTGGCGCCGGTGTGCCCGCGACCTCGGCGGCCCGTGGCATACGCGCCGCTTCCGCGGCGCGATGCGCGAACCACTGGTCCACGCGCGCCACGAACGCCGGGTCGCGCAGTTTCAGGTTCTCGTGCGTCACGCGCAGGCTGCGCGTGAGCAGCGTGAACGCGAACTGGAGCGGATCGAGGTGCATGTAGCGTTCGGTGTCCTCGAACCACTGTAAGCTGACCTGTGCGGCGCGCTGCAGGCTCTCGACCGCAGGTCGGCGCGCAGCGACATAAGCGTCGAGTGCCTCCGGCACTCTCGCGTGCTTGCCGAGCGCCTCGACCAGGGCGATGCCGTCCTCCATCGCCAGCTTGGTGCCCGAGCCCACCGAGAAGTGCGCCGTGTGCGCGGCGTCGCCCATGAGCACGACATTGCCGTGGTGCCAACGCGTATTGCTCACGGTGGGGAATCGGCGCCAGATGGAGCGGTTCGAGATGAGCCGGTGCCCGTCCAGTTCGTCGGCGAACAACTGCTCGCAGAACGCGATCGTCGCCGCCTCGTCGGCGCTTTCGAGCCCGGCCGAACGCCACGTGGCCTCGGTCGCCTCGACGATGAACGTGGAAGCGCCCGGTTCGTACTGGTAGGCATGCACGCGCCACAGCCCGTGCGCGTCAGCTTTGAAATAGAACGTGAATGCCGGGAACGGCCGTGTCGTCCCCAACCACACGAATCGATTCGGGCGCTCGTCCACGCGCGGCTCGAACTGGTCGCGATAGTGCTCGCGGACCAGCGAGTTAGCACCGTCGGCCGCCACCACCAGGTCCGCGTCGCGGAACTCCTCCGGATCGCGCACGTCGCGGTTGAAGCAGAGCCGCACCCCGGAAGTGCGACAGCGTTCGTGCAGCAAGCCGAGCAACGTGCGCCGCGAGAGGCCCGAGAACCCGTGCCCCGTGGAGACGAGCTTTTGGCCCCGGAAATTGATCTCGATGTCGTCCCAGCGGTGAGCGTGGCGGCCCATCGCCTCGGTGATGAGCGGATCGGCCTTCGCCAGCGCCTCCTCGGTGGCGTCCGAGAACACCACACCGAACCCGAACGTGTCATCGGGGCGGTTGCGCTCGATCACCGTGACGTCGTGGTGCGCATCTGCTTGCTTGAGGAGCGCGGCGAAGAACAGCCCCGCGGGTCCACCGCCCAGGCACACGACTCTCACGCGCCGTGCTCTTCCAGTAGCAGGCCGGCGATGACGAGATGCTGGATCTCGCTCGTGCCCTCATAGATGCGCAGCGCGCGCACCGAGCGGTACAGTCGATCCACCGGGTGCGAGGCGAGCACACCCGCGCCGCCCAGCACCTGCACGGCGTCGTCCACGATGCGCTGCGCGGCCTCGGTGGCGTACAACTTGGCCATGGCCGCCTCGAGCGTCACGCGTTCCGCGCCGCCGTCGGCCTCCCACGCCGCGCGATACACCAGCAGCCTTGCCGCCGCCAGTTCGGTGGCCATGCGCGCGAGCTTTTCCTGCACGAGCTGGAACTCGCCGAGCGACTTCCCGAACTGGCGGCGCCTGCGCGCGTGCGCGAGCGCCTCCTCCAGCGCGCGTGCCGCCATGCCGCACGCGGCGGCGCCGACGGTGGCGCGCAGCCGATCGAGCGTCTTCAGGCCGAGCACGAACCCGCGCCCCTCCTCGCCCAGGCGGTTCGCGGCCGGGATGCGACAGCCGTCGAATGCGATTTCCCCCAACGGGTGCGGCGACGACAAGATCTGGGGCCGCACGAAGCGCAGGCCCGGCGTGTCGGCGGGCACGATGAAGCAGCTGATACCGCGGCTTCCGGCCGCGGGATCGGTGCTCGCGAAAACAGAGTAGTAGTCGGCGATACCGGCGTTCGAGATGAACGCCTTGGCTCCGTCGAGCACGTAGTGGTCACCGTCGCGCTTCGCCCGCGTCGTCATGGACGCCACGTCGGAGCCTGCGCCGGGCTCGGTCATGGCGAACGCGGCCATGGCGTCACCCGCGAGCGTCGGGGCGAGCCAGCGCTCGCGCATCGCCTCGTTGCCCGAGATTAGAATCGGCACTAGCCCCAGCCCCTGAAGCGCGAATACGGCGTCCGCGAGCGGTGAGGCCGCCGCGAGTGCCTCTCGCGCGAGGCAGCAGGCGCGCCAGTCGCGCTCGCCGATCGGGGCGAACACGCCGGCTTTCCCGAGCAGGGCGAGCAGCGCGCGCGCCTCGCGCCGACCCGCTTCGTCGTCGGCCGGCTCGAGCCGTGTCGCCAGCTCGCGCGCGGCGAATGCGGTCACGCCCGCGGCGAACTCCGGGTGCTGCACGCCGAGGAACGCGCGGATCGGGGCGAGTTCGGGGCTACTCACTGGAATGTCGGCGACCGCTTGGCACGGAACGCCTCGTACGCCTCGCGGTAGTTCGGGTGCAGCATGAGCTCGGCCTGCACGCGCGCCTCGTGGTCCAGTGCCAGTTCGAGCGTCATGTCCGATTCGAGCGCGATCGCCTGCTTGCTCACGGCGAGCGCGTCGGAGGGTCCGCGAGCGAGCTTTTCGGCGAACGCCATGGCCTCGGGCAGCAACTGCTCCTGGGGTAGCACCCGCTGGTAGAGGCCCATCTCGTAGGCGCGCTGCGCCGTGATGAAGTCGCCGGTGAACAGCAACTCGCTGGCATTCCCCTGGCCCACCAGTCGCGGCAAGAGCCACGACACGCCCATGTCCGCGCCGGAGAGTCCCACCTTCACGAACAGGAACGCGATGCGTGCGGACTCGGCGGCGAAGCGCACGTCGCTGGCGGCGGCGAGCACCGCACCCGCGCCGGCTACCGTGCCGTTCAGCGCCGCGACGATCGGCCGGCGACAGTGGCGCATGTTCGCCACCACGTCACACGTCATGCGCGTGAACTCGAGCAGTCCCTCGGCGCTCCGACCGAACAGCGCGCCGATGATGTCCTCCACGTCGCCGCCCGAGCAGAATCCCCGGCCAGCGCCGGTCAACACGATCGAGCGCACGCCGGATTCGGTGTCGAGTGCCGCAAACGTGTCGCGTAGTTCGGCGTACACCTCAAACGTGAGCGCGTTCAGCCGGTCGGGCCGGTTGAGCGTGATCGTCACCACACCGGTGGCGGTGTCGTGGCGATAGAGGAACGACTTGGGCGACAGGCTCATGTGCGCGTCTCCCCCGCCAGCACGGCGGTCGCTTCGATCTCGACCAACGCGCCACGGTCCACGAGCCCCTTCACTTCGAGCAGCGCCATGGCCGGATAATATCGGCCGAATCGCTCGCGCCAGGCCTCGCCCAACGGGCGGAGCTGGGCGCGGTACTCGGCCAGGTCGGTGACGTAGACGGTCAGCCTCGCTACGTCCGTAGGCTCCCCGCCCGCCGCGCGCACCACGGCCAGCACCTGGTCCAAGGCGCGGCCGAACTGCGCGACGAACCCGGGCGCAACGCCCAACGCATCGACGTTCCAGCCCGCCATGCCGGCGACGAACAGCAGCCGCCCGCCGCGCGGAGCGAGCACGCCGTGACTCCAACCCTTGGGCGCACCGAGCGACTCGGGGTTCACGATCTCGAGATGCATGTGTCTCCCCGGGGCATGAGTGTGATGGCGCGGCCGTTCGTGCCGGCTGCCGCCACGCCGCACAGCTCGAGCGCGGCTGCCGCGACCTCGGACGGGCTGAGCAGGCGCTCCTGCTCCGCCGACGCGAGCACCGACGTCAGCGCTGCCTCGGCCGTGCGTCCGGTGCGCGCCACGACGTTTGCGATGGTGCGCTGCGTCATGGGCGTGTTCACGTAGCCGGGGCAAAGCGCGTTGATGGTGACGCCGCTGTCTGCCAGCTCGCACGCCACGGCGCGCGTGAAGCCCACCACGGCGTGTTTCGCCGCGCAGTAGTGAGCGATGTAGCGCCCGCCCTCGAGGCCCGCGGTGGAGGCGATGTTCACCACGCGCCCGAAGCCCCGCTCGCGCATGGCCGGAACGAACTCGCGCGTGCACAGGAACGTTCCAGTGGCGTGTGCATCGAGCATACCGCGCCACTCCGCGAGCGTGATGCGCTCGAGCGGTGCGGCGCCACCGTCGCCCGCCGCGTTGACCAGCACGTCCACCGTGCCCAGGTGCTCGAGCGCGCGCGCGGCGAGAACGCGCACGGTGACCTCGTCGGACACGTCGCAGGGCACCGCCCACGCCTGCCCGCCGCGGGCGCGCAAGGCCACCGCCACACTCTCAATCTCGGCCGCCGTGCGCGCCGTGACGACCACATGCGCGCCCGCATCCATCAGCGCGTCGGCGATGGCGGCCCCGATCCCGCGCCCGCCACCCGTCACGACCGCGCCGCGGCCCGCCAGCGACCCGGGCGTGCTCATGTCGCGCGCTCCGGCGCGAGCTCGGCGAGCACGGCGTCGGCGAGGATGTCGCCCAGGACTGCGATCGTGACGATGCCCTCTTCCGCCGTCGCGTCGGCGGGCCAGCCGAAGTACGCACGCGGGCCCCCCGCTTGCTCGAATGTGGTCGCGCCGTCGCGGATGGCGACCGACAATGACGCCGGCACCGGCGGCAGCGCGCGCTGGATCGCGGTGCGCACCATGTCGGGGCGCTCCGCCATGACCACCGAGCCCTCGTAGCGGCCCGCGTGGCAGGCGCCGCTCCGGAACTCGTCGGTGAGCCGCTCGGCGCTCGAGCGGCGCGTGAGGTCGGCCAGGATCACCGGCCGCGAACCGCGCGTGGCGGCAAGAAGTCGTGCGTCGGCCAGCGCCGCGAGGTGCGTCGGGTCGAGGTGCGCGTTCGCGATCGCGAGCGCCGCGAAGCCATGCCGCGTGACCTCCGCCGCCAGGTCCGCCACGAGCGCCGTGACGGTCCCCGGTGTGACCGAGATCGTGCCCGCGAACGCGGCCCCGAACGGCGCGGCCGTGTAGGGAAGCGGCGGCAGCAGCACAACGCCGATGCCGTGTGTCGCGAGCCGCGCCGCGCCGGCGCGCGCCATCGCCACGGCGATCACGTTGTCCGTTCCGAGCGGCAGGTGCGGTCCGTGCGCCTCGATCGCGCCCACCGGGAGCACGGTCACCGTGCGCGAGCGGTCCAGGTCGCGCACGTCCTCCCACGTGAGTTCGGCCAGCTCGCGGATCGCCATCGCTCGGAGGTTCCTCTTGCCGGTCGCCCCGGCCGGCGGTCATGATGCGGCGGATGCGCGCGCACACTACCACGCTCTCCGAAGCCACCGCAGCCGGGGCGGACCTGCCCGAACGGCTGAATATCGCCGATCGCTTTCTCGACGCGCGTATCCGCGAAGGGCGTGGCGACCGGCCGGCGCTGCTCACGGATTCGGGCACGCTCACCTATCGCCAAGTGCAGTCACTCGCCGAGCGTTGGGCACGAGTGCTCGCCGAGACCGGTGTCTCCTGCGAGCAACGCGTCTTGATCGCGCTCCCCGACGGTCCCGATTTCGTCGGCGTGCTGTTCGGAACGCTCAAGCTCGGCGCCGTGGTGGTGATGGTTAATCCCGGCCTGCCCGCGGCGGACGTGCGCTACTTCCTGGAGTACACGCGCGCCCGCGCCGTGGTCACCGCGGCCGCCACCGCTGCGACCTATGTGGATGCGTTGCAGGGCGCGCAGCCCGACCCGGCGCTGCTCGTCGCCGACGATCCGAAGCTGGCCGCGCGGCTGACTGCCGCGGCACCGGGTCTACCCACGTTCGACACGCACCGCGACGACGCCGCGCTGTGGCTCTTCTCAGGCGGCACCACCGGGCGACCCAAGGCCGTCGTTCAGACGCATGGCGCGTTCGCGAACACCACCACGCTCTACGGGCACGGCGTGATCAAATATTGCGAAGCCGACGTGACGCTGTCGGTGCCCAAGCTCTATTTCGGTTACGCCACCGGCTCGAACCTGTTCTTCCCGTTCTCGGCCGGCGGCGCCGTGGCGCTCTATCCGGAGCCCGCGACGGCCGAAGTGCTGTTCGCGCGCATCCGCCAGTTCCGGCCCACCGTGCTCATCAACGTGCCGGCGATGATCCACAAGATGGCGTCGCACCCCGAGGCCGCGCGGCAGGACCTGTCGTCCCTGCGCGTGGTCACGTCCGCCGGCGAGGCGCTGCCCGTGGAACTGTTCGAGCGCTGGCGGGCCACGTTCGGCGTGGAGCTCCTCGACGGACTCGGCACCGCCGAGATGTGGCACATCTTCATCTCCAATCGCCCCGGCGTGGCGCGCGCGGGCACGCTCGGCCAGGTCGTGCCCGGCTTCGAGGTGCGCGTGTGCGACGACGACGGTCGCGAGCTGCCGCGCGGCGAGACCGGCTGGCTGTGGGTGCGCGGGGCTTCACGCGCCATCGCCTACTGGCAGCAGTTGGAGCGCACGCAGCAGGCGTTCCGCGGGGAGTGGTACGTATCGGGCGACCTGATCGCCATGGACGACGACGGCTATGTCACCTATTGCGGGCGCGGCGACGAGCTGCTCAAGGTGTCGGGAAAGTGGTTGGCACCCGCCGAGGTCGAGGGCTGCCTGCTGCAGCACGACGCCGTGGCCGAGGCCGCGGTCGTGGGTCGCGAGGATGCGAACGGCCTGATGAAGCCGATCGCGTTCGTCGTGGCGCGCGAGCGGCGCGCGGGGCTCGAAGAAGAGCTGCAGGAGTTCGTACGCGCGCGGCTCGAGCCCTACAAGGCGCCGCGCGAGGTGACGTTCGTGGACGCGCTACCGCGTACCCATCTGGGTAAGGTGGATCGCGGTCGGCTGCGGCGCGACGCGTGAGTGCCGGCGCCGGACCTGGCGACGCCTGGATCGTCGCCGCCGCGCGCACGCCATTTACACGCGCAACGAAGGGAGCGCTTGCGAACATGCGCTCGGACGAACTGCTCGCCGGGCTCTTCCGGGAGCTCCTCACTCGCGTGCCTGCCGCGGCCACCGACCGGCTCGACGAGGTCATCGTGGGCTGCGCTTACCCCGAAGGCGAGCAGGGCCGCAACGTCGCGCGCGCCGTGACGCTCGCCGCCGGCCTGTCCGACCGCGTGCCGGCGATGACGCTCACGCGGCTGTGCGCGAGCAGCCTCGAGGCCACCGCGATCGCCTGCCAGCGCGTCCGCCTCGGCGACGCGTCGCTGGTGATGGTGGGCGGCATGGAGACCATGTCGCGCATCCCGTTGGGTGGCGCCAACTCCTCGCCACACCCGCAGTGGCTCGCGGAGCGCCCCGACATCTACATCACCATGGGGCAGACCGCGGAGCGCGTCGCGCGTCGATTCGGCGTGTCGCGCGCGGACCAGGACGCGTGGGCGGTGCGCAGCCACGCGCTCGCGACCGAGGCGCGCGACCGTGGCGTGTTCGCCGAGGAGATCGTGCCCGTCTCGCGCCCCGACGCCTCGCCGCCGGACCCGCCTTCGGCGGTCGCCCCCGCGCGTGAGGACGACGCCATCCGTCCCGGCACGACGCTCGAGAAACTCGCCGCACTCAAGCCCGCCTTCGCCGATGACGGCACGGTGACGGCGGGCAACTCCTGCCCCACGAGTGACGGCGCGTCCGCGCTGCTCGTGGCCTCGACCGAGGCGGTCGCATCGCTCGGGCTCGCGACGCTCGGGCGTTACGTCTCGTACGCAGTGGCCGGCGTGGACCCGGCACTCATGGGCATCGGCCCGGTCGCCGCCGTGCCGCGGGCACTCTCACGTGCGAACTTGGCGCTTGATGAGATATCCCGTATCGAACTCAACGAGGCGTTCGCCTCGCAGGTCGTGGCGGTGGTGCGCGAACTGGGGCTGCCGGAGGCGCGCGTCAATCCCAATGGCGGTGCGCTGGCACTCGGCCACCCATTGGGCGCCAGCGGCGCCCGGCTCGTGGGCACGCTGCTGCGCGAGCTTGCCCGCTCCGACGGCCGCTACGGCCTCGCCACGCTGTGCGTGGGCGGCGGCATGGGCGCAGCGATGGTGCTGGAGCGATCGGCTCGCTGAGCGCCTGCTCTCGAATCGTGCCGCGCGAAAACCGCACTGACCCACGCGCGTCGCCAGCCACAGAGCGTGTCGGCCACCCTTCGTGCCGCGGGGGCGCACCGGCCGCTCCCCGGTACAGAACGACTTCGCCCAAGTCCTCGAAATACGCGGCCATGTGCAACTGCCTGCCTCGGTGGCCGTCCTTCGCTTCGATCCCAAAACACAACGACCACCCCCGAGAACGAGGGCGGTCGTTGTTGACAGCCGGTCACTCCATTTCAGCGGAAGCGGGCCTTTAGCGCGCCCCAGGAGCTGCCGAGGACCGGCGTCGGAGCTACGGACTCCAGCAGCACGATTGTGTCCTGGAAATCGACGTCGCTTGAATCGTACCTCAGATCCTCGAAGCACTCCCACCACCGTCCCGCATACGATCCGGTGCCGGCATACGTGATCACCTGGGGTCTGCCAGCGGCGTTACGATAGTCCTGCGAGTAGAAAGCGCCCGCGGGCCCCTCGAGGTAGAAGCCGAACATATTGCGGTCGACGCCGGAGTAGTTCGTCACGCCCTGTAGATTGGCGCCGCTGTCGTAAAGCTCGACCAGGAGTTGACCGCCTGTGCCGAAGTTGCACGTGGCGTACCAACCTGGCCCGGCCGCCCCCGGGAATACCAGGAACTTGATTGGGTTCGACTCGGCCGCATTGTAGATTCCGATGCTGTTGGACCCAGCGTAACCGGCGATCTCCATCCTGAGCGAAAACGTGGCGGGGCCCGATCCTGGCGCCTGCCAAGTCTGTAGATCCAACTGATCAGTCAGCGTATTGATCGTCTCACCCACGCCATCCAGGTAGGACTGAAGACTGATGCCGTCCCACCCCGTTTGCAGCGGCACCTGGGGGACTCGCGCGGGACTCGCCACTGCGCCCACGCTCATGAAGGACGTCAGCGCACAGGCCAAGCCGAAGGCCCTGCCAACCAAGCGAAGTTGCGTCACGAAGCCCACGGTTTCTCCTGCTGTCATGTGCTACTCCGCTGAGCCGACCACCGGCCCCCGATCCGGCTCTACTTCCGCTCGCGGGGGGCCAGCGGAAGATCCGTGCTGGTCAGCGCAGCTTCATTCAATACCCAGGCCGCGATGGACTCAAGGTCGATTTAGCGCGGGTCACAAGTTTCGGACGCCAGCGCGGACGGGGCGCGATGCCGGACCGAGCACGCCGGAGCCGCCCCGACTCCTCCGAAACACCTAAACCGTTGAAACACAAGGCGGAGTGTCACGAACCAGGGGGGACCTCCCCAAGGTGATGAGCCAGACGGTGCGGCGGGTGGCTTGACGTGTCATACAACGAATCCAGCCCGAATGACCGCTCGGCTGCGCCATCGATTCCACCGGGACTTGAGCGCCGAGACCCCATACAGCCGGCGAAGGCCGCACAGCGAACTCGCCCCGCACGGCGCCCAAGCCTCAGTACAGCCGCTTTCTCCGGTTGAGCACGAAGTCTCGGAACACGTACGCGGCCACGCGCTACGGGTCGGTCTCGTAGATGCGGCCCTGGTTCAACTCGGTGAGCTTGCGCACGAACTCGAGCAGCGGCGCGTCAACGGCCAGCATGAACATGGTGATGCGGTGCAACCGGGCACATGGTCCACACCTCAGACCCGGCACCCGGGTGACCGAGTCGACTGCCGATCCTGCTGATGGCCCTCGGAGAGGCGGCTTGCCGGGTCGATGAGGCCCTCTGGGGGATCTGCGTTCCTCCCAACGACGTTGTGAAGGCACGCGTGGCGTTCGCGCGGCTAGTTCATTGTGCATCTCTTGCAGTCCGAATTGGGTTATCATCGTCGGCTAGCTCCCAAAGGGATCTACCATCGAGATCGAATCGCCGATCGGCTCGATGCGTTTCTGCGTGGAATCCCGGCTTCCAGCCCAACCGAGGCTACACCTTGAGGCACGCTTCCGATGCTCCCGCTGTTGCGAACCCGCCGAACCAGGTGACGGGCGCGGCGGCTTCTCGTAGCACGCGCGAGCGGGCCGGCGTGTTGCGGCTTTTTGTGACCGCCAACGAAGAACCCGCCTTGTACAACCCCTACCTCACGGCCGTGATTCGCGAGCTGCGCGACGAAGTGGTCGGCGTGGCCATCGTGCGCGGCGCCGCGGTGCATTCGCGAAGCCAGAGCCCTCTAAGCTATTTGATCGCCATCGTGCTCATGAGCAGCCCCTGGTTCCTGTTCCAAAGCTTGCTGCTGACCCTCGGCATGAAGTTGATGAACTCGACCGAATGGCTGGCTCGGCGAAATCCCTGGTCGCTGCGCGGCAACTGCGTTCGTCTGGGCATTCCAGTCATGACGGTGAGCGGCGTCAACTCTCCCGAGCTCCTGGCCGAACTGCGCCAGATCAAACCTGACCTGATTATCAATCAGGCCAATTCGATTCTGAGGAAGGATATCTTGTCCATCCCCCGCATCGGCGCTTTGAATCGACACGGTTCGCTGCTTCCCAAGTACCGCGGGTGTGTCGCTCCGTTTTGGGCTTACCTGAAAGGCGAGGAGGAGATCGGGGTCAGCATCCATTTGATCGTGGCGGCCATTGATGCCGGACCGATCGTGGTGCAACACAAGACCACGGTGGGGCGTTTCGATTCGCTGATGTCGCTGAACCGGCGGCTGTACCAAATCGCGCCGCGCGCCATGGTCGAAGCCGTCAACCGCCTTCGCCACGACGACTATGCCAAGGACCTGATTGCCAATGATGACGCGCATGCCAGCTACTTTACGAATCCGACTCCGCGCGACGCGCTGCGATACCGGATGGTGCAGTTGCGGCGAATGGTTCTGGGGAAGTAATCCGCCATGACGAGTTGGAAAACATCCATGCCCTTTGCTCCAGCAGCCATCTCGGTCGACGTCGAGGATTGGCCGCAGTCGACTTGGGATCGGCAGCTACCCATCACCCCGCGAGCGGCTCGCAATACTCGCCGTCTGCTCGAAATATTCGCCCAGTCGCGGGCCACGGCCACGATGTTCGTTTTGGGCCGTTTTGCGGAGACGTTTCCCGACGTGGTGCGCGAGATGCACGCGGCAGGCCACGAGATTGCCAGCCATGGCTACGGGCACGACGAGGTGTATCGCCTTTCACCTGTGGAGTTTCGCGACGACCTGCGGCGCTCAAAGGACTTGTTGGAAGACATCACCGGCCAGCGAGTTGTCGGTTACAGGGCCCCCGATTTTTCAATCAATGGCAGCAACGTGGTGTCGGCCCTCGAGACGCTCGCGGAGTGCGGCTTTGAATATGACTCGAGCATTTTTCCAATTCGAGGGCCGCGCTATGGAATACCAGGTTGGCCCAGCGACCCGGTTGCGGTGCTCCTTCCGAGCGGCCGTTCGCTGATCGAGTGCCCTGTCGCCACTTTGCGGCGGTTCGGCCGCAATTGGCCGGTCGGCGGCGGCGGCTACTCTCGTCTGCTGCCCGGGAGTATCGCCAGGTGGGCGGCCAGCCAGGTTCTTATGGAGCGGCCGTTTGTCTTTTACTGTCACCCTTACGAGTTGGATCACCGCGAGTTTCAGGAACTCTCGTTGCCCATTCCTTGGGGTGTGCGCTGGCACCAGGGGGCCGGGCGACGATTTTTTGAAGGTCGTTTGCTCGCCTTCATTGCTCGATTCGGATCACGCACGGTTCGCGACGTGGCCCGATCGCGCGAATGGGCTAGCCATGCGTTGGCTCCGCGGGAAGCGACCACAGTCCGCGACTCGGAAGAGCGTCGAGTCCTCACGCTTGATTCATAAGGTTGTGCGGCCAGCGTGGGGTCCTCGAACCGCCGCAAGTCGCGGTAAAGCGTCGACAGGTCCGGGCTAGCTCCGCGTAGTGGTAGAGCCGCGGCAGACCGGCGAACGCGACATCGCGGTTCAGTGCAGCCGCTTCCGCCGGTTACGCACGAAGTCGCGGAACACGTACGCGCCCACGTTCTGCGGGTCGGTCTCGTAGATGCGGCCTTGGTTCAACTCGGTGAGCTTGCGCACGAACTCGAGAAGCGGCGCGTCCACCGCCAGCATGAACGTGGTGATGCTGATGCGCTTGCGCCGCATGTAGGCCGCTTCCTCGAGTGTCTTGTTCACGATCTTGGGGTCGAGCCCGAACGGGTTCTTGTAGAGCCGGCCGTATTCGCGAATGGCCGACGGCTTGCCGTCGGTGATCATGAACACCTGCTTGTTGACGCCTTTCCTCCCCGCCAGGATGCGTGCCGCGAGCTGCAGGCCTGCCTTCGTGTTCGTGTGATACGGCCCGGCTTGGATCTTCATGAGCTCGCCGAGCGACACCTGCACCGCGTCGTCGCCGAACAGCACCACGTCGAGCGAGTCTTTGGGATAGCGCGTCTGGATCAGCTGGGACAGCGCCAGCGCGATCTTCTTGGCGGGCGTGATGCGGTCCTCGCCATAGAGGATCATGGAGTGGCTGATGTCCACCATCAGCACGGTGGCGCACGCCGACAGATGCTCCTGCTCGTAGATCTCGAGATCGTCCTCGGCCAGCGACAGCTCGTCGATGCCGCTGCGCTTGACGGCGTTGTTCACGGACGCGAGCGGGTCCAGGTTCGCCAGGTCATCGCCGAACTGCCAGCGACGAGTCTCGCTCAATCGCTCGCCCCCCGCGCCCGCCACCGGTGTACGGTGGTCGCCCGCCCCGCCGGCGCGCAGCGCCGAGAAGATCTCGTTCAGCGAGTCCTGCCGGATGCGCCGCTCGCCCTTGGGCGTCATCTCGAAGCCCTGCGGCGTGCGCCGCGCCTCGCCCGAGTCCTCGAGCATCTTTTTAAAGTCTTCTAGCGAGAAGTCCTCGCTGAAGAAGCCGTACTCGCGCCCGAAGTGCTCCATCCAGCGCAGCGCCTCGTCCGCGTCCCCACCCGTCTGCAGCAGCAGGTTCCGGTAGATGTCCATGAGCTGCTTTAAGAACGCTTCGTCGCCGGGGCTCGGGCCCTTCCAGTGGGTGTAGTCGAACCGCATGGCGGGCTAATCCTCGCCCAACCCCGACAGCATCTGCTTCAGCATGTCCTTATAGCCGGTGGTGCCGGTGTCGGTGCGCTCGCGCGACAGCATGCTGCTCTGGTGCAGGCCTTCCAGCACCAGCTCCATGGCCACCGCATGCTCTTCGGCGTCGCGGGGCTCGAGGTAACGCGCCGCCAGGTCGGGCAGTCCCTTCACTTTCGCGAGTGCCGCCGCAAACTCCGCCTGCGGCACGTCGTCTCCCAGCTCGAGATGGTTGCCGGACGAGAACCATTCCAGCACCGGGCGGTACTCTCGCGTCGCCTGCGACTCGCTCTCGTCCGGAGGCGGTGGCGCACCTCGACCGCGCACGCGGCGCGGCTTGAACGCGTCGGGGAACCGCTGCGCGAACACGGCCTTCACGCCGCGTCCCAGCAGCGCGCGCGCCACGTTCAGCGCGCCCTCCTGCTCGCCCTCGAGCACCAGCTCCACCTTGCCGCTCACCGCGCTCACCGCCGCCTGCAGATCGCATACGCGCGTCACCACGTGCTTCTCGCCTGTGGCGAGCCCGCGCCGTTCGGCGTTGCTCACCACGTTCTCCAATAGCGCGATGGTGAGTCGCGCGGACACGCCGGAGTTCTGGTCAACGTATTCGCTCTTGCGTGCCTGGATAGCCACCTCCTCCACCAGTTCACGCATGAACGAGGGCACGCGCACTTCCACGCCGTGCTTGCGGTCGATCCACGACTCCTGCGTGGTGATGGTCATGCCTTGTTCGCGCGTGAGCGGGTAGTGCGTGAGGATCTGCGAGCTGATGCGGTCGCGCAGCGGCGTGATGATATTGCCGCGGTTCGTGTAGTCCTCAGGGTTCGCCGAGAACACCATGGCCACGTCGAGCGGGATGCGCACGGGAAAGCCGCGGATCTGGAAATCCTTCTCCTCGAGGATGTTCAACAGGCCCACCTGGATGCGCGGCTGCAGGTCGGGCAGCTCGTTGATGGCGAAGATGCCGCGGTTCGAGCGCGCGATGATGCCGTAGTGGATGACGCGCTCGTCGGAGTAGTCGAGCCGCAGCGTCGCAGCCTTGATGGGATCGATGTCGCCGATCAGGTCGGCGATGGTCACGTCCGGCGTGGCGAGCTTTTCTTGGTAGCGCTCGTCGCGGTGCAGCCAGCGGATCGGAGTGGCGTCGCCGTGCACGTCCAGCGCATGGCGCGCGGCGTGCGTGAGCGGAACGAGTGGGTCGCTGTTCAGCGGGCAGCCCTCGATCGCCGGCGTCCACTCGTCGAGGAACTGGACGAGCGAGCGCAAGAGCCGTGTCTTCGCCTGGCCGCGCAGGCCGAGCAGGATGAAGTCGTGCCGCGACAGGATGGCGTTGACGATCTGCGGCTCCACCGTGTGCTCGTAGCCCACGATGCCGGGGAACAACAGCTGGCGCGTGCGGAGTCGTGCGATGACGTTGGCGCGGAGCTCGTCCTTGACGGAGCGGTGTTGATAGCCGGCGGCTTTAAGTTCGCCGAGCGTGCGGGGGCGGGACATGCGAGGACTCCTTAAAGACGCGTGCGGTGGTCCCGGGCGCGGCGTGCCGGGGAGGCGTTTCCGACGAACTCGGTGATTCTACCGCGCCGGGCGGCGGCGCCGAAGTCGGCGGGCTGCCTGCTCGCCAAACCTGCGCTACGCTCCCCGCTCACGCTCATGCTCCCGCCCCTGGCCCCACCTGCCCGCGATCCGGCGCGCGTCGCCGAAGCCCGCGCGCTCCGTGACGCATTCGCGCGCCATGCCACGCTCGACTCGCTGCGCGCGAGCCCGGCCTGGCCGGCGCTGCGCACCCGGCTGGCAGTACTGCTCGACGACGTGCGCATTCACACGCCTACGCAGCCGGCCGCGAGCGAGGACCAGCACGAACGCATACGCGTCGTCCACTGGAACATCGAGCACGGTAACCAGTTCGGGGCCATTGCCGAGGCACTCACGCACCACCCCGACCTCGCCGGCGCCGGGCTCGTCACGTTGAACGAGGTGGACCTGGGGATGGCGCGTTCGGGCAATCGTGACGTGGCGGGCGAACTCGCCGCGCGGCTCGGCCTGCACTCGGCGTGGGCGGCGATGTTCCTCGAGGGCACGCGCGGACGCGACGACGACGCGCTCACCGCGATCCCCGACGACAACGCCGAATCGCTGTTCGGCCTGGCGCTGCTGTCGCGCTGGCCCATCGCCTCGGCTCGGCTCGTGCCGCTGCCGGGCCCCGAGGCGCTGATGTTCCATCGCGAGCGCATGGCCGGCCGGTTCGTGGCGCTGGTGTGCGACATCGCCCACCCCGTGCATCCGTTCACGGCCGTCACGGTGCACCTCGAGGTGCACCGCACGCGCGCGCATCGCGCCACGCAGATGAAATTCCTGCTGGAATCCCTCGCCGACGTGCGCGGTCCGCTCGTGCTGGCGGGCGACTGGAACACGCACACGTTCGACCGCGGCGAGAGAGGTGCGGCGCTGGCGGGGGCCTGGACGTTGCTCACTCAGCCCGCCGGCCAGCTCGCGCAACGCTTCTCGCGGCCCGACCAGGGACCGTATCGCGAGCCGCTGTTCGAGGCGCTGCGCGGCGCCGGCTTCGCATGGGAGCCCTACTCCGACGGCGCCCCAACGCTCGCGATGCGCTTCTCGCGACTCGGCGAGGTGCACGCGCTGCCCGGGCCGCTGCGGGTACTCGCCTCGCGCGGACTCGCTTGGGCGGAGCGGCGTGCACGACTGCGGCTCGACTGGAACGCAGGGCGTGGCTTCCGGGACGCGGCGGGCACCGGCCGCACCGTGACCGGCCTCGACGGCCCCGGCCTCGCCAGCGACCACGCGCCGATCGTGGCGGAGCTCGCGTTCTAGTAAGTGGTTCGCACCCGTCCGGTGCGCGCCTTATGCTCGCCCGCTCCGGAGGAGCCATGCCCGACCCGACGCACGCGATCCAGACCCACCAGCTCACCCGCCTGTTCGGCGGAAAGCCCGCGCTCGATGGGCTCACGCTCGAGGTGCCGGAGGGGTCGTTTTTCGGATTTCTCGGCCCCAACGGCGCGGGCAAGTCCACCACCATCAATATCCTCACCGGGCTCCTCGCTCCGAGCGGCGGCTCGGCGCGCGTGCTCGGCTTCGACGTCGAGACGCAGGCGCTCGAGATCAAGCGTCGCATCGGCGTCGTGCCCGACGGCCTGCACCTGTTCGAACGGCTCTCGGGCGAGGAGCACCTGCGCTTCGTGGGCGAGGCGCACGGCCTGGAGCCGGCCGACGCGCGCGGGCGCGCGGGACAATTGCTCGCCGCCATGCACCTTTCGGACGACGCGAACAAACTGGTGTCCAGCTACTCGCACGGCATGCGCAAGAAACTGGCGCTGTCGTGTGCGCTGATCCACGAGCCGCGGCTGCTGTTCCTGGACGAGCCATTCGAGGGTGTGGACGCGGTGGCCACACGCGAGCTGCGCGAGCTGCTGCAGCAATTGGTGGCCACGCGCGGCACGACCGTGTTCCTCACCTCGCACGTGCTCGAGGTGGTGGAGCGGCTATGCACGCACGTGGGCATCATCGCCGAGGGTCGGCTCGCCGCGTGCGGCACGATCGGCGACCTGCGACGAGGGCCCGACGGCGCTCCGCGCTCGCTCGAGGAACTGTTCCTCGACACGGTGGGCGCCAACCGCCAAGGCGCCGGCGACGGGCTCGACTGGCTCACGCGAGGGACCGGCCCCGCTTGAGGACGCTCCGGCTCCTGTTCTGGCTGCGCTGGCGCATCGCCATGAACACCACTACCACGCGCGGGCGCTGGGCCATGGCCGGCCTCACCGCGCTGCTCGCACTGGTGTTCTCACCGCTCTATCTGGGCGCCGCCGCCGCGGCCTGGCTCTACACATCCAAGTCCGGCGCTTCGGCGCTGCTCGTGGTGTTCGGCATCTGCCAGCTCGCCATCGTGTGGGCGTCGCTGCTGGCGGGCGCGCTGGGGCGGTTGTTCGAGCTGGACAAGCTCAAGCGCTACCCGCTCCGCCCGGTGGATGTGTTCGCCGTCAACACGATCGCGTCGCTCACCGAACCGATCGTGCTCATGTCGATTCCCACGCTCGTCGCCGCCACCGCCGGCGTGGCGCGGCACAGCGGCGTGCTGGCCGGAGTCCAAGCCGCGGCCGCCACCCTGCTCCTGCTGCTCATTACCGCAGCCGCGCTGCAGTGGCTGCTGGCCATCCTTGACGACCTGCTGCGCCGGGAGTGGTTGCGCTACGCCGCGGCGTTCCTGTTCACGCTCACCGTGCTCGCGTTCCAGTTGATCGTGGGCCGCTCTTCCAGGTATCTCGCCGAGCAGGCGCGTCGCGTGGGGATCACACCCGAACGCCTGCTCGACGAGGTCGCGCGTTTCTTCGAGCGCATCCCCACCGTGAGTGCGCCGGCTTCGGTCGGCGGAGCGCACTCGCGTGGGCTGTTCGCCGACCCGTTCGTGAGCCTGCTCGTGTGCGTCGTCGCCGTGGCACTGCCCGTGTGGCTCGGAAGTCGCACCATGTCGCGCGCGGCGGTGCGCAATAGCGACAGCGGGCGCGTGCGCGTCAGCCGAGGCGCCGCCGCGACGGGCGCGTTCGCGCCGCGCTGGCCGGGACTGAGCCGCATCCAATCGCTGCTCGCGATGCGCGAACTGCTCTACCTGGTCCGCACGCCCGCCGTGCTCTACCAGATGATCGTGGTGCCGCTCACCGTGGTGGCCATCACGCTGATCGGCCGCACTCGCGAGGCGGGCTACGGCGAACTGCTGCCGCTGTTCGTCATGACCAGCACGCTCGCAGCGAGGAACCTCATGCTGTGGGGCCACGACGGCGCCGGCATCCGCTCGCTGTTCCTGCTGCCGTTCCAGCCGCGCGATCTCGTGCTCAGCAAGAACGTCGTGTGGCTGGTGGGGGCGTTCCTCGAGGCCGGCCTTGCGTTCGCGGCGCTTGCGGCGCTGCGCCCGACGAGCGTCGTGCCGTTCCTGCCCGTCATGATCACAGGGTATGCGGCGGTGACGTTCGCCGGCGGAGCGCTCGGCACGTGGGTGTCGATCACCCGGCCCTCGAAGCCACAGGAGCGCGGCCTGTCGCGGCGTGGCCCGGGCGGCGTGGTGGGACTGTTCGCCTACCTGGCGGTGCTGGTCCTCGCCGGAACGATCGTGCTGGCGGTGGTCGCGACGCGATCGCTCGCCCCCGACGCGTATGATGACCTGGCCTCGTTGCTGGTCACTTCCGTGGCGGTGATCGTTTGTGCCGCCTTGTGGTGGCTCTCGCTCGAGCGCAACGCCGACGAGCTCGAGCGCCATCGCGAGCAGATGATCGGCGAGATCGCCAAGACCGCCGACGCCTGACCGCCCGCCGCGCGGCGACCCGCCGACCCACGGCGCGCGCCGCGACTCCCATCAACAATCTTCCGAGCACAACGCTATACTCGCGACCCGCGGCCGCGACCCCTCCCCCGGAGCCTTCATGCCCGAGACGTCCCCGCATTCGCTCGCCATCCTCGGCGCCGGCCCCGTGGGCCTGGAAGCCGCCGCCCGCTCACTGGAACTGGGCTTCGACGTGCACGTGCTCGAACGCGGCGAGGTGGCGGCGCACGTGCTCGCGTGGGGACACGTGAGCATGTTCACGCCCTGGAGCATGAACGTGGGACCCGCGAGTGCACGCCTGTTGTCGAAACACGGCTGGGCCTCCCCACCCGTGGACGAATGCCCCACCGGGTTGGAGCTGGCGGAGCGCGTGCTGCAGCCGCTCGCGACGGCGCCCGAGCTCAAGGCTCGCGTGCACCACCACTCGCAAGTGGTGCACGTGTCGCGGCACGGCGCCCGCAAGAACGAGCGAGCCGGCTCGGGCGATCGCAAGGCGCATCCATTCCGGATGCTGGTGCGCGACAACGGCGGCCGCGAGAGCGTGCTGCATGCACGCGCGCTTCTGGACGCGACGGGCACGTTCGGCCAGCCCAACTGGGCCGGCACCGGCGGCATCCCCGCGCGCGGCGAGAGCTACCTGGCGCCGCAGATGAGTTACCACCCCGACGACGTGCTGGGGCTTCGGCGCGAACGCCATGCGGGTAAAGCCACGCTGGTGATCGGCGGCGGCGCCTCGGCCGTGACCACCGTGGCGACGCTGGCGCGGCTGGCGGAAGTGGCTCCCGGCACGCGCGTCACGTGGATCACGCGGCGCGACACGCCCGGCTTCATGGGCGAGGCTGCCGACGATTCGCTGCCCACGCGCGCGGCGCTCTACGCCGAGGGCCGCCGGCTGCAGCAGGGCGGCTCCGACGCGGTGCGATGGATCGGAGGCTGCGAACTGGAGGGCTTCGAGTACAACTCGGCCACGCACCACTATCGAGCCCAGCTCGCCACGGCGGCGGGTGCCCGGATGGAGGAGGCCGATCAGGTCATCGTCAACTGCGGCTGCGGCCCCGACACGTCGCTCTACCGCGAACTGCGCGTGCACGAATGCTACGAGTCGCTGGCACCGATGAAGCTGGCGTCGGCGCTGCAGGGCGCGGGCACCAGCGACTGCACGCGCATCCCGGCGTTCGGCGCGGACGCGCTCGTGAACCCCGAGCCCGACTTCTACATCGTGGGCGCCAAATCCTACGGCCGCTCGAGCGACTTCCTGCTCCAGACCGGCTACCGCCAGGTCTCGGACGTGCTCGATCGTCTCGCGGAGTCCGCGGGACTTCGCACGCCGCAGGAAGCCTAGTGCTCTCGCCTGCCGACCTCGCCGAACTGCGCGCACTGCTGGGCGAGTCGGGCGTCATGGCGAGCGAAGCGGCGCTGTTCACGTACGAGGCCGACGCGTTGACGCTCGAGCGGCGCCCGCCCGACGCGGTCGTGCTGCCGCGCTCGACTGACGAGGTGTGTGCGCTGGTGCGCTGGGCGCGCGCCAGGAATGTGCCCGTCACCGCACGCGGCGCCGGCACCGGGCTCGCGGGCGGCGCCACGACCGAGCAGGGCGGGCTGTCGCTGAGCTTGAACCGCATGGACCGGCTGCTGCGTGTGGACGAGGCGCGGCACTTCGCGTGGGTGCAGCCCGGGCTCGTGAACCTGTGGCTTTCGCAGCAGTTGGCGCCGGTCAAGCTCTACTTCGCGCCCGATCCCGCCTCGCAACAGGTGTCCACCATCGGCGGCAACGTCGCCACGAACGCCGGCGGCCCGCACTGCTTGAAGTACGGCGTCACGTTCAACCACGTACTGGGCGCCGTCGTGGTGCTGGCCGACGGCACCGCGGTGACGCTCGGGGGCGAGGCGCCGGACTCGCCCGACTTCGACCTGCTCGCGCTGGTCACCGGCAGCGAGGGCACGTGCGCCATCGTCACCGAGGTGTGCGTGCGGCTGCTGCCCGTGCCCGAGGGCGTGAAGACGCTGCTGTTCGACTTCGCCAGCGTCGAGGACGCGTGCCGCACGGTGTCGCGCGTGATCGCCGATGGCATCGTGCCTGCGGCCATGGAGATCATGGACCGATACACCACCCAGCTGGTCGAGGAGTGGCTGCACATCGGGCTCCCGACCGACGCGGCGGCGGTGCTGCTGATCGAGGTGGACGGCCCCGCCGTGACTCTCGAGCCCCAGGCCCGTCGCATCGCCGAGATCGCGCGTGAACAGAACGCCAGGAGCGAGCGCATCGCCAAGGATGCCGACGAGCGCGCGCTGCTGTGGAAGGGCCGCAAGTCGGCATTTGGAGCCTACGGCCGCGCCGCCTCGGGGTTCACCATCATGGACGGCGTCGTGCCGCGCACGCGACTCGCCGAGGCGCTGACGAACGTCTATGCGTTCGCGGCCGAAAAGGGCCTCGAGGCAGGCAACGTGTTCCACGCCGGCGACGGGAACCTGCACCCGCACGTGCTGTTCGACGCCGCGAGCCCGCAGCAACAGGCGGACGCGCTCGAGGTGTCACACAAGATCCTGCGCATGTGCATCGAGTACGGCGGCACGATCTCCGGCGAGCATGGCGTGGGCATCGAGAAGCGCCCGATGATGGCCGAGTTGTTCGCGGCCGACGACCTGGCGGTGATGGAGCGCGTTCGGGCGGCGTTCGACCCCGAACACCGGTTGAACCCCGGCAAGATCCTGCCGGGTGGCAGCGGTTGCGGCGAAGCGCGGAAAGCGTCGTTCGAAGCGCTGCGTGGCTTCGCGGCACGGGCTGACGCGGAAGGCCCCTGGATATGAGGACATGAGGACCCGACGCCATGAGTGACGTGAGCGCTCCCACCGCGCCCCGCGCCACCGACGCCGCCCGTTTCGCCATGGGCGGTCACCCACCGGAGGCGGGTCGGGCGCCGCGCATGGCGTGGCGGCCCGAGAGCGCCACGGAAGTGGCCGACGCCGTGCGGCAGGCCGCGGCCGAAGGCTTGAAGCTCGTTCCCTGGGGCGGCGGCGTGGCGCTCTCGCGCGAAGCTCCGCCCCCGCGCTATGACGTGGCGCTCGACATGACGGCGCTCCGGCGCATCACCGTGTACGACCCGGAGGACTTCACCGTCACGGCCGAGTGCGGCATCACCGTGGCCGACCTGCGCGAGGAGCTCACAGCGAAGCGCCAGGAGTTGCCGCTCGAGGCCGCGGAGAGCTGGGGCGCCACGCTCGGCGGCGTGCTGGCGGGCAACGCCAGCGGTGCCAGGCGTCGCGCGTTCGGCTCGCCACGCGACCGCATCCTGGGCGCGCGCTTCGTCACCGGCGACGGTGTGTTGGCGAAGACCGGCGGCCGCGTGGTGAAGAACGTGGCCGGCCATGCCGTGCACCGAATGTTGGTGGGCTCGCGCGGCACGCTGGGCGTGTTCGTGGAGGCAAGCCTCAAGTTGTTGCCGCAGCCGCCGGCGCGGCTGGCGATGGTATGGGCCGCCGACGCCACCACGCTCGCCGACGAGACCCGCTGGCGCGACTGGCCACGCCGCGAGCCCGCGGCGCTTTCGGTGCTCGGCCGGGCGATCGCGGCAACGAACCCCGTGCTCGCGTCCGACGCGCCGTGGAGCGTGGTGGCCGGATTCGAGGACGACGCTGCGTGGATCGCGGACTGCGCCGCGTTCGCGCATCGCTCGCTGGGCGCGGCACGGCTAAAGGTGCAAGACGCGAGCGTGCCGCCGCTCTGGCAACAACTTTGCGACACCGAGGAGATGCCGGGAGCACGGCTCACGTTCACGACCAGCGCCAACACGCCTGACGCGATCGCGTTCCTGCACGGGCGACCCGTTGCGGAGCGGCTCGTGTTCCATGCGCCCTGCGGTCGACTCCACCTGTGGCCGGTGGTCGAGGAGGCCGCCGAGCTGGTCCGCGAACTCTCGGGACGCGGCTTCGCGTTGATCGAGGCGCGCGGCGCAGGATTGCCCTCGATCGCCCCTGGCGGCGCCACCGCGGTCCTGCGTCAGCGCCTACGCGAGACGCTCGACCCATGCGGCGTGCTGGCTCGCGAGTAGCGCCTCAGCCCGCTCACAGCAGCTGCTCGAATCCGCGGGTGAGCAGAATTCAACGCCCGGGCTTGGGTTTCGCGCTCATTGCGGGCCTCGGCCGGGTCCACACCATGGGCGGTACCACCACGCCCTTACGGCTACAAGCCACGAGCGTTGCCAGCCGGCGTTCGCGTGTCTCGGCCCGCTTGGCACTCATCACCCAGTGGCCGGCGGCGCGTCGGTAGCTGGGCGGCTGCGTGTTGAACCAGGCCCAAGCACTGGCGTCGGCGCGCAGCGTGCGCTCGGCTGCCGCGTCGAGACCGGCACGGGCCTGCTCGTGCGAGTAGAGCCCCGAGCGAGCGGCGCTGCGGCGCTCCCAGGCCGCACGACCCGCGGCGCTCACGAGCCCCAGCTTCTCCAGCTCGTCGAACCGACGCAGGTTCACGCGACTCCAGATGCTCGTGGACTTGCGCGGCGTGAACCGGATCGCGTAGCTCGCGTCATCGAGCCCGCGCCGCAGCCCGTCGATCCAACCGAAGCACAGCGCCTCGTCCACGGACTGAGGCCACGTGATACTCGGCTTGCCCGTGCCGACCTTGTGAAAGCCCACCCAGCGTTCGCCGCGGCTCGCGTGGTGCTTGGCGAGCCACGCGCGCCACGCGGCCTGCGTGCGGAAGTAGCGCGGACGCGGGATCTCGGCGGTGCGGCCGGTGCGCGCCACGACCTTGAGCTTCGCCCCGCGGCCGGGCGCTTGAGCACCCATCAGCGGGAGAACCGCCAGCTGGCCTTGGCGAAGAACTGCCGGCTCGTCAACGTGCGGCGGCCACTCAGCGCGTCGGGGTCCGACCCGCTGTTCACTCCCGCGTAGAGCACGGTGCCTGGCTGCACCACGTAGCCCACCAGCGCGTTCAAGTCCAGGTGATGATGGTCGCTGTCGTACTGCGGGTAGAGCCGCGCCGAGAGCCGGCGCGTGAACTGCGCCGTGGTCTTGACGCCGACGAGCCACAGGTTGATGAGCTCGCGGCCGCCGGGAGCCGTGGCGAGCCGGTAGCTCACCACGTTCACTCCAGCGGTCACACGTGGATCGGGTCGCACCGTGGCATCCAGCGAGACGACCTCGCTCCATGCCAGCGCCGACGCGGAGTTCGTGGGCCCGAACAGAATCGCGTCACCTACACTCGCATCCACTTCCAGCGCCAGCGGTCGCCAGGCATTCCACTCCGCGAAGATCTTTGCGCGATCCTGCGGGTAGGTGTGGTTGAGCCAGTGCTCGTCGAAATGCTGATAACCCGCATACACGAACGCGCTCCGCCGGAACTCGAAGTCCATGCCGCCTTCGATCTGCGACAGCTCGAGTCGGCCGGTGCGGTCGTGCACGAGCAGCACGTCGAAGATGGGTGCCGTTCGCTGGAGCGCGCCGGTCTTGGGGAACAGGTCCCACCAGCCGCCGACGCGGCGGTAGGTGACACCGGCGTAATCCTGGTAGCCCAGTTCGTCGCGGAAATTTTCGCCCACGTGGCGCGCGCCCAGATGAAGTTCGCGTGCCTTGTCGCGATAGAACAGGCGCCACACGCCCATCCAGTCGTTGAATGGTTCCGGCCTCCGTCCGGTAGCGGTGCCGGCGCTGTCGATCTGTGCCGTGGTGCCGATGAGCTGAGCCTCGGTGCTCCAATTGGCGGAGAGTCGGTGGTGCGCGTCGAAGCCGCCGAACACGTTGGACGTCCCCAGCTCGCGCACGACGGCCGGCGAGTCCTCCGCATCCTGAAGATGCGCGCCGCTGAGCACTCCGACATTGGAGCCCTGTCCGAACGGGAGCTGCGCGCGACCCAGCGCGTACCAGCCCGGGCGTGTAAGCCGATTGTCGTCGCTCGGCGAGTAGCCCGAACCGCCGAGCGTGGCTCCGCCGCCGTCACGCACCAGCAACCCGCCCGTGTTCCACGCGCCCGCGCGGCCGGTCAGCTTGGCGCCCCACTGCGGGTCGGCCATGCGGCGCGAATCGACCAGGTCCATGAGTGTGATGAAGTGGTCGGCGCCCTCGAGGAAGAAAGGACGCTTCTCGGGGAAGCGCAGCGGGAAGCGACGGTTGACGTCGATCTGCAGCGCGTCGGCCTCGATCTGGCTGAAGTCGGGATTGAACGTGGCGTTGGCCACCAACGAGGGCGTGAGCGCGGCCTGCACGTCGATCCCGGCCTCGCGCGAGCTCTCATCGCTCCAGGCGGACGTACCGCCGCCCGTCAGGGTCGAGCGGTCGCCGAGCGACGCGCCGAACATGTAGGGCTCCACCGTGAACTCGCGCCCGCCGCGCACGCCGTCGAGCCCGGCCAGGTCGCCGGCCTGGAGCATGGCTGAACCCGGCTCCCCCACTCGATAAAGCGGCCACGACGACACCTCGTTCCATGCGGTCATCTCGCGCCGCACCCACAGTCGCCACGGTCGCCCGTTCGCCGAGATGCGCAGGATGCGAAACGGCACCGAGATCTCCGCGGTCCATTCCCGCTCGCCCCGTCGCGCCGAGGCGTCCCACACGCCGTCCCACTTGAAGTCGGGCTCGATGGTGAGGATGCCGTCCAACTGCACGCCCCAGGGGTTCACGCCGAAGATGTACGCGCGCTGCCCGTCGCCATCGGTGTCCAGGTGCAGCGAGATGTGGTCGCCGTCCAGCACCTGATCGCGCGCCGCGAGGCTCGCGTGCGGCTTGCGGCTCGCGCCGCACCAGATGCCGAACACCACGCGGTCGCCGTCGCGCAGCACCCGCACGGTCGTGGACTCGCTCGGGACCTGTCCCTCGCGCGGGGCGATGAGTTGGAAACCGCTCGCGATGCTGGCTGTGGCCCATGCGGGCTCGTCGAGCGCGCCGTCCACTTTGAGCGGTTCCGCGGCCACCGTGACGGCGAGCGAGGGGCGGTCCGCGGCGAACGCTGTGGGTGGCGCGGCCGCCAGAAGTAGGGCGAGGAGCAGAGTTCGGGGAGACTGCGGCATCGGGGGGACCTCCGGTCGGGGACGGCGAAGGGCACAGCGCGGCGCAGCATAGCCGAGGCGCGCGCGAGGCCCACGCCGAGTGGCGCCCATCGCGGCGGGCGCGACGACTGGCGCGGAGTGATCCGGCCCGACCGCAGGGGTCCGGGCGGAATGGGCGAAGTGCTCGCGCCGCCGTTGCGCCTCCACTATCGTCTGCGCGCTCGCGTTGCACGCCACTCGGGTCCCAGAAGGAGGTCGTCATGTCGCTCGATCTCGTCGGCACGCTCCTCGCCGCGCTCGCCGTGCCCACGCTGGCCGTGGTGTTGCCCGGCGCGCCTCCCTCGCCGCTCGCCCATACCTACTCGATCGTGGCGCGCGATCCCAAAACCGGCGAGATGGGTGTGGCGGTGCAGTCGCACTATTTCAGCGTCGGCCCCATCGTGCCCTGGGCCGAAGCCGGCATTGGCGCGGTGGCCACGCAATCGCTGGTGCTGGTGGACTACGGGCCGCTCGGCCTGGAGCTCATGCGCACTGGGCGCACGGCCCGACAGGCGCTCGACTCGCTGCTCGCCGCCGACGCGCATCGCGAAGGCCGACAGGTGGCCATGGTGGACACCAAGGGCAACGTGGCCGCATTCACCGGGCCTTCGTGCATCCCCGATGCCGGCGACGTGCAGGGCGAGCAGTTCTCCTGTCAGGCGAACCTCATGGCGAACGCGAAGGTGTGGCCGGCCATGAAGGAGGCGTACGAGAAGTCCGATGGCGACCTGGCCGAGCGTATGCTGGTGGCGCTCGAAGCCGCGGAGAAGGCGGGCGGCGACATCCGCGGCCGCCAGTCGGCGGCGTTGCTGGTGGTGAAGGGCAAGGCCAGCGGCAAGCCCTGGAACGACGTTCTGGTGAACCTGCGTGTCGAAGATCACGACCAGCCGCTGGTGGAGCTGCGTCGTCTGCTGCGCCTCCGGCGCGCTTACAACCTGGAGGACCAGGGCGACACGTACACGGCCGAGAAGAAGAGCGCCGAGGCCGCCAAAGCGTACGACGAGGCCATGAAGCTGGCTCCCGACGTGGTCGAGCTGCAGTTCTGGGCCGCACTCACCATGTATTCGAACGACCGGAAACCCGAGGCGCTGGCGTTATTCCGTAAGGTGTTCGCCCGAGAGGCGCGCTGGGTGCCGCTCGTCGAGCGGCTGTCCCGCGTGGGGCTCTTCCCGAGCGATCCCAAGGCGGTCGCGGAGGTGCAGGCGCAGGCCCGGAAGGGCGCGCCGTGGTAGCGTCGGCGGTCGGGTGGCGACGGGTGCGACCCGCTCCCGGGTAGGTTCGAAGCGGTGCCGGCCTGGCCGGCCCGCTACACTCTCACCCATCCCCCGCACGGCTCCGCACCGGACTCGCGAGGGATCATGATCGGTCGCACGCTCGGCCACTACGTCGTCCTCGAGCGCATCGGCGCCGGGGGCATGGGCGAGGTGTACCGCGCCCGCGACCAGCGGCTCGAGCGAGAAGTCGCGCTCAAGCTTCTCCCGGCGGGCGTGGTCGCCGACGATGATGCGCGCAAGCGGCTACGGCGCGAGGCGCTCGCACTCTCGCGCCTGAATCACCCGCACGTGGCCACGGTCTACGACTTCGACACCCAGGCCGGGCTGGACTTCATCGTGATGGAGTTGCTCGAGGGCGAAACGCTGGCCGCGCGACTGTTACGCGGCCCCCTGAGCGAAGCGGATGCCGTTCGCTACGCGCTCCACATCTGCGACGCCCTCGAAGCCGCGCACGCGAGCGGCGTGATCCACCGCGACCTCAAGCCCGGGAACCTGTTCCTCACCTCGCGCGGCGACCTCAAGGTGCTGGACTTCGGGCTCGCGAAGCGCGTGTCGGGCGGAACGCCTTCGAAGAGCGCAGCCACACTCACGATGCTGACTCAGCCGCATGAGGTCGTGGGCACGCTGGCCTACATGGCGCCGGAGCAGCTCAAGGGCGAAACGGTGGACGCGCGCACCGACCTGTACGCGCTCGGGGCCGTTCTTTACGAGCTGCTCACCGGCCAAGCGCCGTTCGAGCAGAGCTCCTCCATGGCGCTCGCGGGAATGATCCTCAACAGCCCGCCTCCGCCTCCGCGTCAGCACCAGCGCAAGCTCTCGGTGGAAGTGGAGCGCGTGATCCTCCGGTGCCTGGAGAAGGAGCCGGCCAAGCGGTACGCGGGCGCGGCAAGCGTGGCGTCGGCGTTGCGGCCGCTGGTGATGCCGGGCGCCACGTTGACGATCAAGCGATGGGCTGCGCCCGCTGCGGTCGCACTGCTTGCGTTGGCCGTGGTGCTGTTCGTGCTGGACGTGGGACACGTGCGCCAGCGCCTCATGCCGGCGAAGGTCCGCACGCTTGCGATCCTGCCGCTCGAGAACCTGTCGCGCGACCCCGACCAGGACTTCTTCGCGGAAGGCCTCACCGAGGAGTTGATCTCCCTCCTCGGGAACGTCGGAGCGTTGCGCGTGATCTCGCGCGAGTCGGCGATGAGCTACCGGAAGAGTGCCAAGCGACTTCCCGAGATCGCGCGCGAGCTGCGGGTGGACAATCTCGTGCTGGGCTCGGTGCAGCGTGTGGCGGACCAGGTGCGGATCCGGGTCCGCCTGGTGAAGGCCGCGGACGAGCGCCAGGTGTGGTCCAACAGTTACGACTCGGGCCTTGGAGACGTGCTCGCCCTACAGAGCCGGATCGCGCAAGCGGTGGCGAAGGAGCTGCGCGCGCTCGTGACGCGAGACGAAAGGGATCGGCTCCAGGTCGCCAGGGCCACGCTCCCGGCCGCGCACGACGCCTACCTGCGCGGTCGCTACCACCTGAATCGCTTCACAGAGGCCGACTTTCGAACGGCGCTCGAGTACTTCCAGGAAGCGATCCGACAGGAGCCCACGTACGCGCTCGCCTATGCCGGGCTGTCCGACGCGTATGCCGCACTCTCGAGTATGACCATGGCGCCGCACGAGGTCATGCCGCGGGCCCGGGCCGCCGCGCTCCACGCACTCGAACTGGACTCCACGATGGCGGAAGCCCATGCGTCGCTCGGCTACGTGCGGGCATTCTACGATTGGCAATGGGCACAGGCGGAACACGACTTCCGCAGGGCGATCGCGCTCAAACCCAGCTGCTCCATGGCGCACATGTATTACGGGTACTTGCTCACCGTGAACCGCCGCTTCGTCGAAGCGAGGCGCGAGCTTCGGACGGCGTGGGAACTGGATCCACTCTCTTCGTACATCGCGTTCATGCAGCTCTTGCCTCTCAATCGAGCGAGGCAGGACGATGCGGTGCTCGATGCCGCGCACAAGTTGCTGGCGGTCGAGCCCAGCCACTTCGGGGCGCACTTGATCCTGGGGCAGACGCTGCTTCGCAAGCGGGACTACCCCCGAGCTCTCGCGGAGTTGGCCGAGGCGAATGCGCTCATACCGAACCCGTTCCTCAAAGCCTGGCTCGCCTACGGCTACTCGGCTGCCGGGAAGCGAGACTCTGCGCAGGCGATCCGCCGCGAGCTCGAAGAGCAGTCGAAACGCACGTTCGTGCAGGCCTACGCCATGGCCGTGCTGTACTCGGGCCTTGGCGAGAAGGACCTCGCGATCGACTGGCTGCAAAGGGGAGCCGAGCAGCGGTCCGAGGAGATGGTCCACGTGCTCCTGGACGAGAGCCTCGACCCCTTGCGCTCGGACCCGCGCTTCGCGGCGATCGTCCGCAGCGTGGGCTTCACCCCCTGATCGCTTGGCCCTTCGCACTTTCGCCGGACCGCGCTATGCTGCAGGTTCTTCCCCACGGATCGAGCACGCACCCGCGAGGAGCATCATGTCCGCTGGACGCAAGGCGAACCGCCATCTCGGTGGCCGCCGCATCGACCCGCCCGCGATCACCGGCCGCGAGACCGCGGCGGACTTGATCGAGCACGCGTTCCTCGCTTACAACGCGGCCCGCCTGCGCGAAGGCGCGCGCCTGCTGACCGAGCGCATGCTGCAGGACGACGTGACCGTGGCGTTGTCGGTGACCGGCGCGTTGACGCCCGCGGGACTGGGCATGAGCGCGATCATCCCGCTCATGGAGGCCGGGTTCGTGGACTGGATCGTGTCCACGGGTGCGAACCTCTATCACGATGCCCACTTCGGCCTTGGCCTGTCGATGCACCAGGGCACGTTCCAGGTGGACGACGTGGAACTGCGAGAGCAGGGGGTCGTGCGCATCTACGACATTTTTTTTGATTACAACGTCCTCCTGGACACGGATGCATTCTTCCGCGAGATCATCTCGGCGCCCGAGTTTCAGCGCACCATGAGTACCGCCGAGTTCCACTACCTGTGCGGCAAGTACCTGCGCGCGCGCGAGGACAAGCTGGGCCTGAAGCATCGCTCGCTGCTCGCGGCCGCGTGGGAGTACGGCGTGCCGGTGTACACGTCGTCGCCCGGCGACTCTTCGATCGGCATGAACGTGGCCGCCAAGGCACTCGAGGGGAACCTGCTCCAGTTCGACGTGAACGCCGACGTCAACGAGACCGCCGCCATCGTGTGGGACGCCAAGGCCGGCGGGGGAAAGAGCGCGGTATGGGTCCTGGGCGGTGGCAGCCCCAAGAACTTCGTGCTGCAGACCGAGCCGCAGATCCAGGAGGTGCTGGGCATCGCCGAGAAGGGGCACGACTACTTCCTCGCCGTGACCGACGCGCGCCCCGACTCGGGCGGCCTCTCGGGGGCCACGCCCGCCGAGGCGGTGAGCTGGGGCAAGATCGACCCCGACCAGCTTCCCGGCACTGTCATCTGCTACGTTGATTCCACGATTGGCCTGCCGTTGCTCACGTCCTATGCGCTCGCCAGGAAGGCGCCGCGCCAACGCCGACGCCTCTACGACAAGCGCACCGATCTGATGGTGCGCTTGAAGCAGGCGTACATGGACCAGGGAAGGGCCAGCACCAGCGCCGCCAAAGGCTGACGCCATGCCTTCCCGCAGGACGCCGCGGCACGCCGTGGATTTCGCGTTTGACACCGTGCTCGCCGATCGCGGGCCCACGGGGCTCTGGCCGCACCTGATGCTGCCGCCGGCCGCCAGCGTGTGGCTGGGCAGGCGCGGCATGGTGAACGTGATCGTCAACGTCAATGGGCTCTCGTTCCAGCGCACGGCGCGCCCCGACGGCGAGGGCGGCCACTTCATCCTGTTCAACGCCGAGATGCGCGAGCGCACGGGTGTGGATCCCGGCGACCGTGTGCAAGTGGCGCTGTGCGTGGACAACGCGCCGCGCACCGTGGACCCGCCCGGCGAGCTGGAGCTGGCATTCCGCGACCACACCGCGGCGCGCGAGGCGTTCAGCGCCATGCCACCGTCGGATCGCAGGGCGTACGTGGATTTCATCGAGGCGGCCCGCCGTCCCGAGATTCGCGAGCGCCGCGTGCAGCAGGCGTTGCGGATGATGGCGCAGTGGGGCGCCGAGCGAGTGGCCCGACACCCGAGGAAGCGCTGAGCGCTCCAGACCCCTACCGGTTCACGACGCTCGCGCACGCCGGCCGCGACGTGCTGGGCCCGGTGAGCGTGGCGGTCGTGGATGCGTTGTTGGCGCGGCTGCCGCGCGACGGCGCGATCGAGCGTGTGCTCGACGTGGGCTGCGGCAAGGGCGAGACGCTCGTGCGGGCGCTCGAGATACTGGGCGGCAGCGGGATCGGTGTGGACCCGAATCCCTCGTTCGCGGCGGATGCGCGCGAGCGAATCGCGCGACGTCTTCCTTCCGGGAGCGCGGTCGTGCTCGAGGCGGTGCTCGCAGACGCGCCGCTTCCGTCGCACGTCTTCGACCTCGGCATCTGCACCGGTGCGTTGCACGCGTTCGGGGACTGGCGCGCTACGCTCCAGGGCTTGGCGCGCCTGGTAGCCCCCGGCGGCTGGGCACTGCTCGGCCCGAGCTACTGGAAGCAGGTCCCGCATCCCGAGTATCTCGCCGCGTTCGGCGGCAGCGAGGACGAGCAGCACCCATTGCCCACGACGCTCTCGCTGGCCGAGGACGCGGGCTGGCAGGTGGTGTCCTGCCACGAGAGTTCGCCCACCGAGTGGGACGACTACGAACACTCGTATGCCGCGCGTGTGCGCGAGTGGTGTGACGCCCACTCCGGAGACCCCGATGCGGCCGCTTTCCGCGAGCGCATCGAGAGCTGGGCCGCCGCCTACGCTCGCTGGGGTCGGGACACGATGGGGTACGCGCTGCTCTTGATGCGACGCTCGGCCTGACGGGAAGTTCGGCGGCGGGCAGCGGCGCTCGAACCAGGCCAGCACGGCTGATCCTCACAGGTCCGAGCCCTGTCAAATCTCGTTCCATCAACGAGATGCGCGGGTCGCCAGTTACTGACCCGCACGTAAGGTCTAACTGGAAGTGCCCCAACCGATGGCCCAATTCTGTTTTGTGTGACGACGCGTGCGTTCAGCTCCACGGAACCCCGTCGCGAGGTGCCGTGCGAGCGATCGAGCCTTGACCGCTCGGCGAGCGAGCCGATAAACACCCGACACCCCACGGTGCCGCGCATCGCTCGAGCCGCTATCACGATCCACCGTGAGTCACGACCGCCGCGGGTCGTGCCTCGGCCACTCAAGGATGAGGTGACCTGTGGGCAGATCCCGCGCAGCAGTCGTTTCGACCGTGCTTGCCCTTGGCCTCGCGCTCTCCCCGGCAGACGACCTCGAGGCCGCCGGCGAGCGACCGACGCCGGGCCCCGCGACGCGAACCGCGGAGCAGGACCCGGCGACGCTCGCCTCCTTCACGGACCCGACCCCGGTGTTCACGACCCCCGTTGCGTTCCGACCCCTTTACCTCACGCCAACGCCTGAGCCCACGTTCGGCACGCAGATCATGCGCATCACCAACGACGCGGGACAGCCGCTGCAACTCATGCCCGGCTGGTGGGGCGATGACGCGCGCCACGTCTACTCGAAGCAGCAGCCATGGAACTCCGACAACACGCTGCTCGAGGTCGAGAACCACGGCGGCGGCGAGCCCTCGACCCTGATCCTCGATGGCAATACCTACGCGCCCTTGCTCGCACCCTGCTCGGACTACGTGCACTTCGACTATCGCTGGCACCCGAGCCCCGCGCACCCGCACGAGCAGATCAACGTGGACCGCGCCGGCCGCGAGCTCATGTGGTTCGACGTGACGACCTGCATCAAGACGCGCACCTGGGCGCTGCCGATCACCGTGGATGGATTCGGCTCGAGCGAGGGCAATTCCTCGAACGACGGGCGATTCGTGGCGCTGGGGAACGCCTCCGCCATGCTCGTGGTGGACATGGACCCGCAACTGCCGTACGCGCCCTATCCCAACAAGCGCATCGGCCCCTTGTACACGTTCCCCCCGTGCAGCCTGGGAGTCGCGTCCTGTACCCCGAGCCACATGTCGGTGTCACCGTCGGGGCGCTACGTCCAGGTCAAGTACAGCGGCGCGGATACGCTTGGCGACGTGCACCGCATCTACGAGATCGATCCCGTGACGCTGGCATTGAGGCCGCACGCCATGTCCGCCGGTTCGCAGCGCTGCGGCTCGTTTGCGGCGCGGCCCAACGGCTGGATCTACCCGGTGAAGCACGCCGACATGGCGCTCGACCCGTTCGATGCGAACGAGGACGTGATCATCGGAGGACGCGCGTGTCCGGGCTCCACGTTGGGTCACGTGGTCAAAGTGCGACTCCGCGATGGACGGGTCAGCTCGCTCACCGATCCCGAGAACGAGGCGTCCGTGTCGCACGTCTCCACGCGCAATCTCGATCGGCCCGGCTGGGCCTACGTGAGCTTCTTGAACGTGCCCGGCAAGCGTTTCAGCAACGAGATCATCGCGGTCAAGCTGGACGGCAGCCAGAGCGTGGAGCGCTACGCTCACATGCACAGTGCCACGTCGGGCTGCTACCGCTGCGAGGCGCACCCCGTGCCCTCACGCGACGGCCGCCGCGTGTTGTTCGCCAGCAATTGGGCGGCGAACTGTGGCACGGGCTGCGGTCCGGCGAACGACATCAAGGACTACATCGTGTGGAATCCGGGAACCTACGCCGTCGCTTCGGCGCCCACGCCGACGACCGGATCGGGCGTGGCGCTCGCCGCGATCCGCCCCAATCCCTCGAACCGCCTGCCGATGGTGAGCTACTCACTCGCGAGCGCGGCCCAGGCCACGCTCGAGCTGGTGGATGTCGCGGGGCGGCGAGTGTTGTCGGAGGACCTGGGCGCGCCGGGGCCGGGGCAGTACGAACTGAACCTCGCCCGGCACGCGAACCCGGGCCCCGGCGTCTATTGGCTGCGTCTGCGGCAGGAGCGACACGTGGTCACGCGCGCGATCGTGATCACGAGGTGATGAGCCGCGAGAGGACATGGCCCTGAAGGGCCAGCGGCCGCCCGAGCGAACCCGGGCGGCCGCCAGCGTGGTGCTTCGCTTCGCTATCGTGCCACGATGACGGCCCGGCTCACGACGAGCCTGGAGTCGCTCAGCCGCACGCTGTACACCCCGGGAGGGAGCGGCGCGCCTGCGCCCAGAGCCACGCTGTGACGCCCGGCACGCAGGTGCCCCAGATCGTGCCGCAGCACCCTCCGCCCGGCCACGTCCAACAACTCGAGCCGCGCGGGACCGTCCCCGACAAGGGAGAACACCACGTTGAAGGCGCCCCGGGCGGGATTGGGATGCATCCTGTCGATGCTCAATGTGGGTGCCCCGTCGCGCGTGGGCTTGCGGCTGTAGGAGATCACCTGCGTCCCTGCGGGCACCATTCCCGACGGCACCGGCTGGCCGTTGTTGATCAGGTCCGCGATCGTCTTGGCGCGTTCGTAGTCGCCCGTCGGGCTGTCGATCAGGTTGTCGCAGTAGGTGATCGCCTGCGAGACCGTCGCCCCGTTGGCACTGACCACCTGCGTCTGGCTGATGTACCCCGCCGCCACGTTGAACAACAGCGCCATCAGCTGCTGCTTCGCGCGATCGATCATCGCCACGGAGCCGACAAGGTTGAGCAGCTGCTTGGTGACCTGCAGCTTGTCTTCGCACAAACCCGAGACCGGGGGTTCGTAGACGACGACCTGGTTGATCGCATTGCCATTGAAGTGCCCGGCGATCAAGTCGAGATGCGCGCACAGGGCGGTCGCGTCGACCTGGGCTTGGCCATTTCCACCGGTGGCGACGCCGACCTGGTGCTTCCAGAAACCGATCGTTCGCGGATTCGCCGTGATCGCCACGCAGTGGAGCGCGAAGTCGGCGCTCGCCGTCTCTCCTCCGTCGACCGTCACGGGCAGCTCCGGCGAAGGCGTCGTGTATCCGAGCGGGGCCACGACGGTGACGGTGTAGGTTCCCGCCGGCAAGTTCTCGATCAGGTAGCCCCCGGCGGCGTCGGTCACCGCCATCCCCACCAGATCGCCACTGCCCACCTCGAACGCGTCGACCTGAACGCCCAGCAGGGAGGTTCCCGCAGCCGGGCAGTCCGCCACGACGCTCCCCGCCACCGAACCCACGGCGGGCGCCTCCGTGCAGCCATTGCCGCCGGACGCGGTCTCGCCGACCTCGCCGCCCATGCGCTGGTACGTGTTGGGCTTGGTGAGTAACGCGAACGCCCCGAGGTTCGTCTGGCTCAGTGCGGCCGTGTCGTTGTTGTAGAGGGAAAGGTCTATGTCGAGGTCGGGCCCGTCCACGAGCACTCCGGCCTTGTCCATCTTGGGATTATTGAGGACTGTACCGTCACCCCAGCTTGCGTAGTCCACGTCGCACACGAGGTCGGAGACGCCGTCCCACTGATAGAGCACGACCCATTCGCCGTTGGTGGCGCTCGGGTTGGTCATGGCGCCCGTCGGTCCGGCGATGTCACCGCCCCCCACGCTCGAAGTCCCGAGGCTGCTGCCGGCGGCATCGATCATGGGCGTGAACACGGTGGGCGGATGCACGAGCGCGTCCATTGCGAAGATCTTTGTGGTGCAAAAGCCCGCAAGTCCGCCGAGTCCGCCAAAACTGGCGAGGAATCCGAGCTCGGATTTGACAACGAGTATCACTTCGCCCGGCTCGATCGTGCTTCCCGGCGGGAAGCGCAGGTTGTAGTCCACCACGGGCGCGATGGCATAGGGGCCGTTGACGATGCGGTAGTAAGTCAAGTGGTCGCTGAGGTAGTAGTTGTCGAGGCTCACCGATAGCGCAGTCGGATTGTAGATCTCGATGTACTCGCTGGAGTCCGAGCTCGCACCCGTGCCGGCTCCGCGTGGGGCGACCTCGCTGATCAGGAGATGAGTGCCGGTGAGCGTCACGCCCGTGGGCAGACAGCCGGGCGTCATGTTCACGGCCTGCCAGCCCCCGGTCGCGCTGAAGTTCTCACTCGTCTGATCAGCGCCACCGATGGCCGAGGTGGTCGCGGCGGCACGCGGGCCGCCGAGCACCAGAACGAGCACAGTCGCCACTGCGAGACTCCGCGGCAGACGTCCGTTCGGGAAGGGATGATGGACAGGGGCGAACAGCATGGCGGCCTCCCTTGAGGACGGTTCCCGGTGGGAACCAATGCCGGAGAGCACGTGCCCCCGGCGCCGTGCGGCCCGGAGGCGACCTGGCCCTGACTGACGATCCCCCGATACGACAGCAGGGCCAGGCGAAGCCTGCCTCCCGGTGACTTCGCATGGCCACGCAAGCGGGCCGTGCACTGGGAACAACGCACCCGGTGACGCGAAGCGGTCGGAAAATCCTACGGGCGTGGGTTGTGAAGCTCGATCTGCCAGGTCCACGGGATCGCGGGATCTGACGAAAGCCTCAGGCGGCGAACCACTTCGGACAGCCGCCGGCCGGAGCCGGGGCCCGCAGCCGCGAACTCCGCTCCATGGCCACGCCCCCTCGAACCTCCGCGCCAGCGGGACTCCCACGGGGTCAGCGGCCCGGAAAGGTGAGCGCGAGCGCGAAATCGAACCCATGAATCTGCTTGTTCACGAAATCGGTCGACAGGGATCGGACTCCCTGGCCGCGCCAGCCCAAGACATAAGCGTCGGCGACAAGTCCGATCTCCAGACCACTGGACGTGGCCCGTCCGATACCCAAGCGCAGGTCACCACCCTGAGCCCACCGCCCCAGCCTCTCACCGCGTCGCAAGATGAGCGCACCAGACGTAGCGTCGTAGATTCGCAGGTCGGCCGATTCATGCACGTAGACCAATGTCGGGCCTAGGAGCCAGTTGAACCGCACGCCGGACCCCGAGCCGAATCGCTGCCCCACACGGAATCCGAAGTCGAGCATCCACAACCGCGACCTTGCGGGTTCCTCCATTGTCGTGGGAGTGAGATAGAGCACTTGCGGGCTTCCGTGTGCGCCGCGCCAACCGATGCCGGCTCCCCACTGGGGTCGGCGGTAATGGAACCGGAGGTACTGCAACTCTGCTCGGAAGAGCCCGTTGCGGTACTCGGTGTTCAACTCGGCCGGCCCCACGCCTCCGCCTCCCGCCGCGATCTGCCAGCCTGATGCGGCCATATCCGGGAGCGGCCGAGGGCGCAAACGTGATGCTCGGCTCGGCAGGGTCACCGAGGAAACTGGGACCCAGCCGATCGGTGCGATGCGGTCCGCGGGCCGAACACACAACCACAGACCGCTGGACTCGGTTTGCTTCTCTACGATGACCACGAACCGACCATGCGGTAAACGGGCGACTTCCGATCCTCGCTCCTCTCCCACGCCCGGTCTCTCCCACAGCGCGATACTGTCGGGGAGCATGGTCGCCTGCAGCGCAGCGTGGTCGTTAACGAACCACGCGACGACTTCCCGCGAGCGCGCGTCGCGTGACCGCCGCGACTCCATCAATCCGCCGCAGATCGAGCCGATGAGGTTTCCGAAGCAGTCGACGACGCAATCGCTGAATGCGCTGTTCTCGTCTTCCCCCTGCGAATAGGAACGGGAGCTCGACGAATCAGGCTTGAAGCGAGGCTGCTCAGGAGGAGGTTTGGGAACCCGCTCCTTTTGCTGAAAGGTCGTCGAAAGGAGGGCGACCTGCGAGGGGCGAAGAGCCGCGAGTGAATCCGACGAGAAGACGACAACTCCGCGGGGCTCGGCCTGCGCGGTTCGCGCCGCGAAGCTCGCCGGCAGAACGATGGGCAGCACGCACATAAGCAGATGGAGAACTTTCGCGAGACGACACGGCCGCATGTTGGGTCTCCGGGGCAGAGCACTTCCAACAGATCGGGAGACGCTTACGACTTGGGCCGATGATATCCTGCGAGGCCCTTGACGTGCTGTGGGGTCATCTTAAAGGCCCAAGCTGGGATGGACGTGATTCTGTGTACGAGTGGCCACCCTGACAGCCTAATGCGGGAGGCTCGAACAGCTCGGCGAGAGTCGCGGCCACGCCCCGGCCCCGGCCCCGCCGTCAGACGCCGACAGCTTGATCAGCTTGCCTACCGCGAGAGAGTGACGAAAGGCAGATCCTCATCGTCGCTCAGCGTGCCGTTCGGGAGCGGCAGCCACGGTGCCGGCCCGCCGGTGAGGTCACGATATTACCGGGAGCAGTTTGTAGTTGACACCCGTCATGCGGCCGCATAGCGAACGTGGCGCTCCTGGAAGTAGCGACGCACGAGGGCCGGCTGCTTCTGCGTGCTGCGCAGGTACGCCCGAGCGTCGTCCATCATCTCGGCC
>CAYQNV010000086.1:0-13977 GCA_964418975.1 uncultured bacterium
AGGTGAGCTGGTACTACGACGGCTGGCGAACGGCTTGCAAGAAGGCGGGCGTGCCAGGACGGCTGCTCCACGACCTGCGCCGCTCCGCGGTGCGGAACCTTGTCAGGGCCGGCGCCTCCGAACAGGTGTCCATGTCCATCACCGGGCACAAGACACGATCGGTCTTTGATCGCTACCACATTGTCTCGTCCACGGATCAGGTCGACGCGGTGCGAAAGCTCGCCGTGCTTCACGGTGTGGCGACCACGGAAGCGCGCAAAGTCGTGGCGATCGGAGACACGCTCGCGGAGAGAACGGGGACAGTTCGGGGACAATCGAGACGTTTGAAGCCTGCGAACCGCCCGCAAGTGGCTGCGCCGCATTGGCGAGAGTTGGCGTCCCCAACGGGATTCGAACCCGTGCTGCCGCCGTGAAAGGGCGGTGTCCTAGGCCTCTAGACGATGGGGACGCGGAATGCCGCGGAGCCCGGGGAAACTAGAGGCACTCGTGCGGCGGGGCAAGTCGTGACCTGCGCCGTCGTCAACGCTTGGGAATGGTCACCACGCGCGCTTCGTTGATGACGCCGCGCTCCATGAGCGAGTTGGCGGTCTGTTCGGCGTCCGCCACGGTGGGCCAGCGGCCGATCACCACGCGATACATCGTGGTGCCGGCATCGCGGTAGGGCATCACCACCGACGTCAGCGTCGTCTCCTTGGCCAGCCGGTCGCTCTCCGTCGTCGCTCGAGCCATGTCCAGGTACGACGCCACGCCGACGCCGAAGTGCGTGCCACCCCCGTTCGACGACTCCGGATTCGTGGGCGGCCCCGTCGGCGGCGCCTGCGTCGCGGCCGCGCCGTTAGAGGCGCGCACGGGTGCGGCCGTGCCGTTCGACGCCGGCGTGCTCGTCGTCCGCGGTCGGGCGGGTGGACTCGCGCTCGAAGCGGGCTGCACGTCGTTGCCCCGCTTGGCGGTCTCCACCTCGCGCTTCAGTGAATCGATGAGCGCCGCGGTGGGATCCGTGGATACGGGTGAGAGCAGCGAGCCTTCGGGGTCACCTGCCCCGTCGCGCGTCGCTTGCGTACCCGCCGCGCCTCGCAGGATGGGAACATCGATGGCGCCGAAGCGCTGCATGAGGATGAGCATGATGCCGAGCGTGGCCAGCACCGACACGGCGATGAGCCAGTGGCGGAGCACCGGCGTCATGCCGTCCTCGTTCGCCAGCTCGCGCTCGATGCGATCGCGGAATCTCGACGGCATCGTGGACACGCCGTGCGGCTTGGGTGTGCGCGAGTCTGGCGCGGGCCGAATGGGCAGCGGCACGGGCGCGGGAACCGCGGTGGGCTGCGGCGACGTGGCGAACGCCTGCCGCCGCACGGGCGGCGGGGGCGGCACAGGCACCTCGGCGCGGCGCATGGCCGCGAGCAGTCCCTTGGAGATCTCGCCGCGTTCGCGCTCCTCGAATGATTCCC
The DNA here is from genome assembly GCA_964418975.1 of uncultured bacterium. Taxonomy (GTDB): domain Bacteria; phylum Eisenbacteria; class RBG-16-71-46; order RBG-16-71-46; family RBG-16-71-46; genus JAIOPA01. Next base: position 1,449 of record CAYQNV010000086.1, read on the forward strand.
GCTCCGACCGGTGGGGCGGCGGCGGAATAGGCACCTCGCGCGGCGGCTCGATGCGCATCTGTGGCAACGGAGGCCACGACGCCACAGCGGGTTCCGCGGGCGAGACTCGTGGCGGCGGCATCGGCGTGGGCGGCGGCGGGGGGGCGGGCATGGCCGCGATCGGAGGTGGCGGGGCCGCGGGCATGGCGGCGACCGGCGGTGGCGAGGCCGCAGGCGCGGGCGGCGCGCTCGTGGGCTCGGTGGGGCGTGTGCCTGGCCCCGACAGCACGCTCCGGAAATCGCCCTCCTGCGCCACAGCGGTGATGTGATCCACGCGCACGTTCGGCGAGCTGTCCGCGTAGGCGGCGATCAGCGCCGAAGAGGCGAGCGTGTTGATCTCGCGCGGGATGCCGTGCGTGAGCCGGTAGATCTCGCGGCAGGTGTCCGACGGGAACACCACGGCGCCGGCCCCACCCGCCACATTGATGTGGTGGTGGATGTAGCCAAGCGTCTCGTCGGGCGAGAGCGGGTTCAGCCGGTAATGCACGGTGATGCGCTGGCGCAACTGACGCAGCTCGTGCCGCGCCAGGTGCGCTTCCAGCTCGGGCTGGCCCACCAGGAAGATCTGCAACAACTTCTCGCCCCGGTGCTCCAGGTTCGAGAGCAGGCGGATTTCCTCGAGCAGGTCCATGGACAGGTTCTGCGCCTCATCCATCATGAGCACGGCGTGCTCGCCGCGCCCGCGCACCGCGATCAGGTGCCTCTCCAGCATTACCAGCAATGCCGGCTTGCTGACGCCCGGCTGCACGGGCAGGCCGAAACGCAGGCAGATCTCCTCGAGCATCTCCTGGCGCGTGAGCGACGAGTTCGTGATGAGCGCCACGGCCACGCGGTCGCCCCACTCGTTCAGGGCGTCATAGAGCGAGGTGGTCTTGCCGGTGCCGACCTCGCCGGTGATCAGCAGGAACGGCTCGCGATTCTCGATGCCGTAGCGCAGGTGGGCACGCGCTTCCTGGTGTTCGCGGCTGGGGTAGACGAATTTCAGGAGATGGCCGGCGGGAAAGGGATTCTCGCGCAGGCCAAAGTGATGCTCGAACATCGCAGGTTCCCGTATGGGTGGGACTTCCGTGTGCGAACCGCCCGCCGGATTATCGGCAGGCGCGTCCAGAGGCTTTCGCCCTGTCTCACGGATGGGGGGGGCCGCCGTGGAGAAGGTCCGAGAAGGCGGGTACAGACTACTTCTGGGCGGTCAGCAGGTCGCCGATCGCGAACAGCGAGGTGTAGGGGTAGCCGCGCTGCTGGAAGATCTGCGACGCACCCTGCTCCCGGTCCACCACGGTCAACACGCGCACCACCTCGGCCTTGTAGGACTCGGCCGCCTCGGCTGCGATCAACGCGCTCTCGCCGCTGGTGATCACGTCATCGAGGATGGCGACGCGCTTGTGCCCGGCGAGGTTGCCCTCCACCTGGCCACGCATGCCGTGGTCCTTGGTCACCCGGCGCACGAGGAAGCCCTCGAGCGGCTTGCCGGACTCGTGGCTCCACCACATCACGCCCGCCACCAACGGATCGGCGCCCAGCGTGAGCCCGCCCACGGCGGTCACCTGGTCCTGCTGCAGCTGCTCCCAGAACAAACGCGAGATGAGCTTCAAGCCCTCGGGATGGAGGCTCGTCTTGCGAACATCGATGTAGTAGCTCGAGGTGGCGCCGGAGCTCAGGACGAACTCTCCGAAGCGCATGGAACGGTCCAACAGCATCTGGCGAAGCCGGTCACGTTCGGAATCTGCCATGGTCTCCGTACCGTTAGGGGAGGTGAGTGGGAGCGCGCAGGGCGCTGGGTACAAGGGGGGAGTCTCGGGGCGCCGCCGGTGGTCGTCAAGCCACACTCGGGCTGGCGGCGCGCGCGCGGGCTCGATAACATCTAGGGGCCTCGACCATGGCCCGATCCCCCACGGTCGCGCGCTCCCTCCATGCGCCAGATCCCAACCCTCTCGCCCGTCGCACCCGCGGCGCTCGCGCTGCTGTTCGCTTGCGTCGGGGCCCCGGCGTGGGCCGCGCTGGATCTGCCGGTGTGGACGCCGGGCTCGAGCGTGGCGGCCCCCTACTATCGCGGCGACGTGCTGGAAGTGCAGCTCTCCCCGTCCGCTGCGCGTGTAGCACTGCCACGCGGGGCCGGGGCGACGCGCGCTCGCGCCGTGGGCCGACTGGGTGTGCCGGCGGTGGACGCCGCCGCGGCCGCGGCGGGAGCGATCGCGTTCGAGCCCGAGTTCCGCGGCGAGCTGCCGCCCGGCGAGGGGGGAGGCCCCGACTTCACGGCGTTCCAACTCGTGCACCTGGCCCCGGGTGCCGACCTCGAACGCGCGCTCGAAACCCTGCGCGCGCTCCCCGAGGTGATCTCCGCCGACCCGATCGCGGTGCTGCCGGTGTCGGCGCTGCCCAACGACTCGCTCGCGTTCGCCACGTATTGGCTCTACCGGGACCAGCCGGTTCGTCGCGACATCCGCGCGCCGGAGGCGTGGCAGGTCACGACGGGCGACACGTCGATCGTGGTGGCGATCCTCGACACCGGTGTAGTCCCGTACCACCCTGATCTGGGCGGTCGCGCAGGCGAGCGCGGGCAGATGTGGCAGAACTGGCGCGAGCGCGAGGGCGCGCCGGGGGTGGACGATGACGGCAATGGCTACGTGGACGACATTGCGGGGTGGGACTTCGTGAAGCAGCCCGAGGCCACGCTCGCCGGCGCGGGCGAGGACGCGCGCGACGAGGACAACGACCCCAACGACTATGGCGGTCATGGCACGGCGGTGGCGGGGATCGTGGGCGCCATCGCGGGCAACGGCATCGGCCTCGCCGGCGTGGCGCCAAGCGTGCAACTCATGGCGCTGCGAATGGGCTGGTACTCGACCGGGATCACGCCGACGGGCAACGTGGACATGAGCTTCGCCGCGGCGGCCGTGCGTTACGCCACGCGCAACGGCGCGCACGTGCTCAACTGCTCGTGGCAGTCGCTCAACCAAGCGGGGTTGGATGCCGCGATTACGGCGGCCACGCGCGCGGGTGTGGTGGTGGTGAACGCGGCCGGCAATTCCAGCACAACGTTCACTTACCTGGGCGAGCGGCCGGACGTGATCTCGGTGTGCGCCACGGATTCCACCGACAAGGTATGGAGCAACTCCGTGGTGGGTCCGTGGGTGGATCTCGCCGCGGCGGGTGTGGGCATGTCATCCACCATGATCCAGCGCCTGTCCACCAGCGACAGTCTGGCGGGACGCACGCCGAGCTACAAGGGCTTCATCAACGGCACGTCGTTCTCCGCGCCGCAGGTAACGGGTGCCGTGGTGCTCTTGCAAGCGCAGCGGCGCGCGCAGGGCGCCGACTTGCTCACGCCCGCGGGCGTGTTATTGCGACTGCGCGAGACCACTGACGACATCCGCGCCCAGAATCCAATCGTCAGCAGCGGGTACGGTACCGGCCGGCTGAACCTGTTCCGCGCGCTCACGGATCCGACGGGCTCGCTCGCCGTGCGCACCCACGCGCGCACGCTCGGCGCGCCGGTCGTGCTGCGCTTCAATACGGGTCGCGTCCGCGTGGTCTATACGATGAGTGACCGCTCGATCGTGGCATTCGACGGCGCCACCGGCGACACGGCATGGGTGCGCACGCTGCCGGCAGTGCCCTCGGGCCAGCTCGCCGCGGCCGAGTTCGGCCAGCCGAGGGGGGCACTGATCGTGGTGCCCGCTCAGAACGGCAACGTGTTCGCACTGCACGAGGACGGCCGCCCGGCACAGGGCTGGCCAGTGTTGGCGCAGGCAGGCGTGAACATGAGCGCGGGCGCTGTGTTCGCGGACCTGGACGGCGACGGCTCGCACGAGGTGGTCGCGGGTGGCACGGCGATCTCGGGAAGCAGGCTCTGGGCATGGAGCGCCGACGGTACGCCGCTCGCGGGCTTCCCGTTCGATCCTGCCTCGCTCGGCATGTCGGCGCCGGCGGCGGGCGACCTGGACGGAGTGCCCGGCGACGAGCTGGCATTCACGGACGGCAACGGCGCGCTGCGCGTGGTGCGCGGCAACGGCAGTGAGCTGGCGGGGTTCCCGAGCGCGGCCGCGAGTGCCGCGCGCGCGCCCGTGCTGGCGCGCCTCGGCGGGCCCGGCACGCCGGCGAGTGTGCTGATGGCCTCGGCGGGTACGCTCACCGCGTTCGCGGCCGACGGCTCGACGCGCTGGAGCGCGGCCGTCCCGGGCACGCCGGTGCAGGATCCGGCACTCGCCGACCTGGACGGCGACGGCGTGGACGAGATCGTGCTCGCCATGAGCACCCCCAGCGCCATCGTCGTGCTGGATGTGAACGGCGCGCCGTACATCGGTAAGCCCGGCTGGCCCGCGCCGCTTGCGGCCCCGGCGGCGGGGCCGCTGGTCGTGGGCCCGCTCGCCGCGGCGCACGGCCCCGGCGTGCTGTTCTTTCAGAGCGGTGGACTCGTGGCGTTGGACGACAGCGCGCACGTGCTCGCCACGTTTCCCAAGCCGGGTGGCGCGGGACAGGCGCCGACACTTGCCGACCTGGACGGCGATGACGCCACCGAGGTGGCGGCCGGCACCGCACTCGCCGACTCCAACCTCTACACCTACGACGCGGGCGCGGGCAGTTGGTCCGAGCCGCTCGCGCACTGGCCCACGCCGCGCGGGGACTTCGCGCGCACCGCAAGCCATGCGGCGGGCACACCGGCGCCGCTCGTGCTGGACCGTGTGCGACCGGCCGCGGTGACGAACCTGGAGGCGACATCGCTCGGCACCACGTCCGTGCGGATCACCTGGAACGAGACCGGCGACGACAGCCTTTCGGGCACGGCGGATCGCGTGGTGCTCCGGCGCGCGCCGTTCGCGCTCGACGACGCCAACTTCAACACTGGATTCTTCGTGCCCACAAACGTGCCCGGCCCGCCGGGCTCGGCGGACACGGTGCTGGTCGCGCCGCTGCCCGAGGGCAGCACCTGGTGGTTCGCGCTGCGTGTGTTGGACGACGTCGGCAATGCGAGCGCGGTGTCGAACGCCGATTCTGCCTCGCTACTCGGAGAGCCGCCGGCCGCCATCGGCGACTTGCGAGCGCTGGCGGTGGGCGACACGATCGTCGTGCTGACGTGGACCGCCACGGGCGACGACGGTGGCGTGGGGCGGCCGCAGGCCTACCAGATCTCGGGCTCGACCCAGCCGCTCGACGTCGCCAATGTCGACGCCGCGCCGCTCCAGATCCGGCGGCCGGCGTTCCACGACGCCGGGCAGGGCGAGACCACCGCCGTGTTCCGGCTCACGTCCGGCCGGCGCTGGCGATTCGCGGTGCGGGGCGTGGATCGCAGCTCGACATTGGGTCCGATCTCCAACCTGCTCGAGGTGGTGACCCCGGTGGGCGGCGCACTCGCGGGCCGCTCCGGCCTGGCGCTCGCACCGCGGCCCATGCCGGCCACCGCCGACGTCACCGTGGACTGGCAGGGCGACCCAAACGGGACGACGCCGCACTGGCTCGTGGTCTACGACCTCTCGGGTCGCGAACGGCGGAGGATCGCACTCGGTAAAGAGCCGGGCGGCTCCTACTCATGGAACGGCCGGGACGGAGACTCTCGTCTCCTCCCGGCCGGCCTTTACTTCCTTCGTCTCGTGAGCGGGGCGCGCCACGCGGATTCCCGCGTGGTGTTCATCCGTTGAACGGCACCTCGCGGCGGATCAGAAGGGGTCCACGGTCGACGGATCCGAGCCCGCGGGGGGCGCGAGCCCCGTCCACGGAGCGCGGTTGATCGTGACCGGAGCCGAGAACGCGCTCGGCACGTGGTTGGCGCCGATGGCGCGAACACGGTAGTACTCGGTGGTCGCTTCACCGACCAGCGCGAGCAGGTAGTTCGTGTTGGAGGCGTCCACCGTGGCGACCGGCGCGCCGTTCCCACTCGGCGTGCTGGAGACGTGGACCACATAGCTCGCAACGCCGGCCGAGGCGCTGGCGTCCCACTCGAGCCAGTCGCGCTGGATGGCGGCGTCCCGACTCGAGCGCAGGTTCGACGGCGCTTGCGGCGGCGCATCGTCGATGGGGCTGGTGGGCGATGTGGAATCGGAGTTGCACCCGATCAGCGAAACGGTCATGACGCCGAGAAGCAGCGTCGACAGGAGTTTACGACGGGGGATCACGGGGACCTCCAGGTGAACGGCGAGACCGGGGGAGAACGGGCCTCCAAGCCAGGAGCCCGGGTTCCCGAAACGACGGGGGTGCCTCTGCAACCCCGGTGCCAGACGCATCAGGGAGAGGTGCACGGCGCATGAGTCACGCATTGACATGGACTAAGCGTTCATCGGGCGGATGCCCCACTCGTGCGAGTCGCGCGGGCGGGTGCGCGATGCAACGCGGCGCGCTCGATGCCGTTGCGAGGTGCTCGCGCCGCGCGAGCCTGGCGCTTCTCCTTATAGGAGCGTTCCCGGGCTCGGATGCGTGGTGCGCCACATTCGGCGGTCCACTCGAGTGGCCGCTCGCGCGCCCGGCGCGCGTGCTCACCGGGGGCTTCGGCGAACCGCGTTCGAATCACTTCCATGCCGGGCTCGATCTCTCGACCAGCGGACGCGTTGGCGCCGCGGTGCTGGCACCGGCGGACGCGTGGCTCGAGCGCGTGCGCACGTCGGGCGTGGGATACGGCCGTTCGATCTACCTGCGCACCGACGACGATCGACTGCTCGTGTTCGGACATCTCGACACGTTCTCGACCGAGGTCGCGGCGCACGTGGACTCGGTGCAGCGCTCCACCGGCGACTATGAGCAGGACCTGCGGCCGCCGGTGGGGCGTTTCCGCTACGCGGCCGGCACGCGCGTGGGCTGGACCGGCCAGAGTGGCGCGGGGGGTCCGCACCTGCACATGGAGGTGCGCCACGGCGACTTCGCGCTCAATCCGCTTCTCGCTGGCCTCGCCGTGCCCGACTCCGTCCCGCCTCGGCTCGAGCGGCTCATACTGGAGCCGCTGGATGAACACTCGTGGGTCGAGCGCGGCGCCGCGCCGCAAGTGCACGTACTGCGCGCGCGCGAGGACACGCTCGTGGTCGAAGGCCGCGCGCGCCTCACGCTGGTCGCAGTTGACGCCACGAACAGTTCCCGTGGCCTGCCCGTGCACACGCTGGTCGCACGTTGGGAGGGCACGTGGGTCGAGTGCCGGATGGACAGCGTGTCGTGGGTCGGCGAGATGTCGCAGTCGGGCTGGCTGCTGGATCGCGGCCGAGTGACGGGCAGCGATGGCGTCATCCTGGACGCTCCCGCGGGGTGGCGGCCGCGGTTCCTCGCGAGTAGCCGGCCGGAGCGCTTGCCGGTGGAGCTGGTGCAGGTCGCCGCGGGCGCGCCGGCGCATCCGCTGGAGCTCTATGCGCGCGATGCCGCCGGGCACGAGGTGACGCGGCGCGTGTGGCTGCGCGGTCCGCTGGCGCACGAACGCGGTCCCGCGAGCCGGCGTTCGCCGACGCCGCGGCGCCGCGCGACCAAGGCACGAGCGACGGCCGCGGCGCCGCCGCGCTGGGAGTTCGCCTGCCTGCCGGATCAGCGTGTGCGCGTGCGCGTGAGCAGCGTGGACGCGAGCTTGGGCGACGTGCGCATCGAGCGCGGCCTCACGCGCGGCATGCCGGACGATGGCGCCGACGCCACCTGGGACGGCGTGGCGTGGAGCGCCGTGCTGCACGCGAGCGGAACGCCGGATCCCGAGGGCTTGTGGATCAAGGGCCGGCTCTCAAGCGGGAAAGAGTGGCTCCATCGCGGCGCGTTCGCGCTGTGGCCCACGGCCACGCCCATGGTGGGGCGGGTCGAGTCGTGGGCGAGCTTCTCGATCGAACCCGACCAGGCTTACGAGAGTGGCGTGGTGATGGCACGCGCCATGGCCCTCGCCGGCATCCCGGCAGGTGCGACCGGTGTGCGCGCCGCGCTGCACCTGCTGCCGGTTCAGCCGCCGCTCCGGCGGCCGGCCCGGGTGACGCTGGCGCTCCCAGCCGACGTCGCGCGCGACCACGTGGGGCTATACCGGCGCGACGACGACAGGGATCGTTGGGCGTGGGCGGATGCAGACTTCGACAGCGCTAGACGCTCGTTCGGGATCGAGACCGACCGCCTCGGGCAGTTCGCGCTGCTGCGAGATGTGACACCGCCCGCGGTGACGCTGCTGGCCGCGCCCGCGCGCGCACGCGGAAGTTCCTACTCGACGTGGGCGTTGACCGCGCGTGTCACGGACACCGCGAGCGGTGTGGTGGGCCGCGCGAGTGGTTTCACCGTCGACGGTGTGCGCGTGCCCACGGAGTGGGACGCCGAGCAGCGCCTGTTGCGCTGGCGACCGCTCGCACCACCCGCCCCCGGGCGACATGCCTATCGCGTCGAGGCGGTGGACCGCGCGGGCAATCGGAAAGTCCGCTCGGGAGTGTTTGTGATAGCTTCGCGCTGATCGACGCGGCACGTCGTCAGGGGCCCCGGCGACCGAGTTCGACGCTCGGGGCCGCTCGTTCCGGCCCGCCACCTTCCGCGCGCAGGATGCGCCCATGAAGCACTCGGACTTCGTCCACCTCCACAACCACAGCGACTACTCCCTCCTGGACGGGGCGAGCCCCATTCCGGCCATGGTCCGGCGGGCGGCCGAGTTGAAGATGCCCGCGCTGGCGCTCACCGACCACGGTGCGATGTTCGGGGCTGTCGAGTTCTACCAGGAGGCGCGGAAGGCCGGGGTCAAGGCGATCGTGGGCATGGAGGCCTACGTCACGCGTGGCAAGCTCACCGACCGCGATCCTCGGGACACCGCGCACCACTTGGTGCTGCTCGCACGCGACGAGCGCGGCTTCAAGAACCTCATGCGGCTCGCGAGCCTCGCCTATCTCGAGGGCTTCTACTACAAGCCACGCGTCGACCACGACGTGCTCGCGGCCCATGCCGGCGGCCTGCTGGCGCTGTCGGCCTGCCCCAAGGGCGAGGTGGCGAGCGACCTGCTGGCTGACCGCGACGACGACGCGCTGCGCACGGCCGGCATGTACCGCGACATGTTCGGCGCGGACAACTACTTCCTTGAGATCCAGAACCACGACATCGAAATCGAGGAGAAGATCCGCAGCAAGGTGGCGGCCCTCTCTGCCCGTACCGGCATACCGCTGGTGGCCACGAACGACTGCCACTACCTGGAGCACGACCACGACGAGGCGCAGGACGTGCTGATCTGCATCCAGACCGGCAAGAACGTGACCGATGAGAAGCGCATGAAGGCGGTCAAGGGGTTGCACTTCCGCTCGCCCGACGAGATGAAGCAGGCGTTCGCGGACTTCCCGCAGGCGATCCTGAACACCCTCGCCGTGGCCGAGCGCTGTAACCTCCAGCTCGACTTCGGCAAGCCGCTGCTGCCGGCGTTCCCGCTGCCTCCGGGCGAGGCCGACGCCGAGAGCTATCTGCGCCGCATGGCGTGGGACGAGTTGGGCACGCGCTTTCGCGGCGACGTGTCCGAGGCGCTCCGCGAGCGATTCCAGTACGAGCTGGACGTGATCTGCAAGATGGGGTTCGCGTCTTACTTCCTGATCGTGCGCGACTTCATCCACTTCGCCAAGTCGCGCGGCATCGGCGTGGGGCCGGGCCGCGGCTCGGTGGCAGGCTCGCTGGTGGCGTACGCGCTGCGTATCACCGAGGTGAACCCGATCCAGCACCAGCTGATCTTCGAGCGATTCCTCAATCCCGAGCGCGTCACCATGCCCGATATCGACATCGACTTCGACGATCTCCGGCGTGGCGAGGTCATCCAGTACGTCAAGGACAAATACGGCGAGCACAATGTCACGCAGATCATCACATTCGGCACCATGGGCGCGAAGGGCGTGCTGCGCGACGTGGGCCGCGCGCTGGGGCTGCCGGTGGCCGAGGTGGACCGCATCGCCAAGCTGGTCCCGGACGGCCTCGGCGTGACGCTGGAGAAGGCGCTCGAGCAGACTCCGGACTTGAAGTCGTTGCCACAGCGCGGGCCGGTGTACGCCAAGCCGCTGCGCAGCGCGCGCGTGCTGGAGGGGCTCGCTCGGCACAGCTCGGTGCACGCGGCAGGCGTGTTGATCACGCCCGGGCCGCTCACCGACTACGTGCCGCTCTGCCGCCAGAAGGGCGACCTGGTCACGACCCAATGGGACATGAAATCCGTCGAGAAGGCCGGCCTCCTCAAGATGGACTTCCTCGGTCTCCGCACGCTGTCGGTACTTCAAGAATGCGTGGACCTGGTGCGACGCCACCATGCAATCGAGCTCGATCTGCAATCGCTGCCCGAAGGGGACGCCAAGGCGTTCCAGGTGTTCCAGGACGCCGAGACCGTGGCCATCTTCCAGTTCGAATCCACCGGCATGCGCGATTACTTGAAGCGCCTGAAGCCGACGGTGTTCGAGGACCTGACGGCCATGAACGCGCTCTACCGGCCGGGTCCCATGGAGAACATCCCGTATTTCATCGACTGCAAGCACGGGCGCCAGAAGGTCAAGTACGACCACGCCAAGCTCGAACCCATCCTGTCGGGTACGTACGGTGTGTTCGTGTACCAGGAGCAGGTCATGGCGGCGGCGCACGACCTGGCCGGGTTCAGCATGGCACAGGCCGACGAGCTGCGGCGCGCCATGGGCAAGAAGATCGTCGAGGAGATGGCGAAAAAGCGCGCGCAGTTCACCGAAGGCTGCGCCAAGACCTCGAAGATCCCCGAGCGCGCCGCCGACAAGATCTTCACGACCATGGAGAAGTTCGCCGGCTACGGCTTCAACAAGTCGCACAGCGCAGCCTACGCGATGGTCGCCTACCAGTGCGCGTGGCTCAAGGGCAACCACCCGGCCGAGTTCATGGCCGCCACGCTGACGAGCGAGATGAGCGACTCGGGTCGCGTGCTCACGCTGATCGAGGAGTGCCGGCGACTCAAGCTCGAGCTGCTGCCGCCGGACGTGAACCGCTCGGAGTGGAAGTTCACGCTCGAGGGCGGCCGCCTCCGCATCGGACTCGGCGCGGTGCGCAACGTGGGGCAGGGCGCGGTGGAAACGCTGGTGAAGGCGCGCGCGGCGGGCGGGTCGTTCAAGGACCTGTTCGAGCTGGCGTCGCGCGTGCCGGCCGGCTCGTTGAACCGGCGCGTGCTCGAGAGCCTCGCGGCCGCGGGCGCGTGCGACCCCTTGGGCGGTGAGCGCGCGCGGCTGCATGCCGGCGCGGCGACGGCGTTGGAGTACGCCTCGGCTCTGCACCGCGACCAGGCGAGCGGCCAGTCGTCGCTGTTCGGCGAGTCCGAGGGCGAGCTGGGCGTGGCCGTGGCTCCGCCGCTTCCGGAAGTGCCGGAGTGGACCCGTCGCGAGCGCGGTGCGCGCGAGAAAGAGGTGCTCGGCTTCTACTTCTCCGGCCACCCGCTCGAGCACCTGCGCGCCGACATCGAGCGCGTCGCCACGCACGGTATCGCGCAGGCGCTCGAACTGGGCGACGGCGCCGAGGTGCGCGTGGTGGGGTTGGTGGGCGAGATCAAGCAGCTCACGACCAAGGCGGGCAAGCTCATGGCCATGGTGGTGCTCGAGGACCTGAGTGGACGCGTGGAGTGCACGCTGTTTCCCGAGGCCTACGAGCAGGCGCGCGGCCAGCTCGCCACCGAGAGCATCGTGGTGGCGTCGGGCCGGATCGAGGTCCGCGACGAGCGCGGCGTGAAGCTGCTCCTGAGCGAGATCCGTCCGTGGGAGGAGGCGCAACACCAATTCCGCGCCGTGTTGCACATCGAGGTGCGCGCGGAGGACCTGACGGAGGAGCGCATCGCCGGCCTGGACGAGGTGCTGTCGGCGTACCCGGGGGACTCGGAGGTGGTGCTGCACATCGTGAAACCGGATCATTCCCGGATGGCCATGCGCTCGCGACGCTTCCGGGTGCGCGCGCACGACGCGTTGATCGCCGGGCTCAAGTCGCGCGTGCCGAGTTGTCGCGTCCGCTGGGGAAAGGGGGGTTCGTGACAGTCTGGCTGGAGTTCGAGAAGCCGGTGCTGGAGTTGGAGCAGAAGATCCAGGAGCTGCGCGACCATGCCGAGGAGCATGGCGTTGGGGCGGAACGCGAGATCGCCGAGCTGGAGCGGAAGGCCGAGTCCATGCGGCGCGATATCTACGCGCAGCTCACGCGCTACCAGCGCGTGCAGATCGCGCGGCATCCCAAGCGGCCGTACTCACTCGACTACATCCACGCGTGTTTCACGGGCTTCGAGGAACTGCACGGGGACCGGCACTTCGGCGACGACCCCGCCATCGTCGCAGGGCTGGCGTGGCTCGGACCCCGAGCGGTCATGGTCATCGGCCAGCAGAAGGGGCGCGACACCAAGGAGAACCTCATGCGCCGGTTCGGCATGCCGAACCCCGAGGGCTACCGCAAGGCGCTCCGGCTCATGCAGCTCGCCGACCGTTTCCACGTGCCCATCGTGACGTTGGTGGACACACCGGGTGCGTACCCCGGACTGGGCGCAGAGGAGCGTGGTCAGGCCGAGGCGATCGCCGTGAACTTGCGCGAGATGGCCACGTTTGAGGTGCCCATCCTCACG
>CAYQNV010000087.1:0-36715 GCA_964418975.1 uncultured bacterium
AAGGGCTATGCATCTCTCCCGCAGTTGATGAGCGCGCTGGTCCGCGCACTGAATATCAAGCAGCAGTCGCACCGGATGCAGAAGGCCGCGTGATCACACGATGGAGCCGTGGAGAATTCCAACTAAGAACGGGCTTGACTCTGGAGTCGAGGAGATTCGGAAGCGCGAGTTTGAACGGGAAGCCAAGCGCGGAGGTGTGAAGGCGTTTTCAACCGCGAGCCTGAGGCGATTGGAGCTCATCAGCGCGAGCGCGGCGAATCACTTCCGGTCATTGGTCACGCTCACCTCTCACACGTTGACCGAAGCGTGGGAGGACGATGCGGCGCGCAACGCTCGCGTGGTGCGGCGCAGCAAACGCGATCTCAACCGTTTCCTGTCAGCGACGCGCGATGAAATGGGCGCGTACCTCTGGATTCAGGAGTTCCAGAAGCGAGGAGTAGTGCATTACCACCTGCTGTGCGAAGGAGACATTCCTGAAACGCGGGTCACGCTGGCATGGTGTCGGGCGACGGGCGAGCTTGACGACGCGGCGGCACTCCGGCGTGCAGTGAAGGTCGAGCCTATCCGGGGTGAACGGGCCGCTCGCTACTACCTAAGCCGCTACCTCGGCAAGGCACGGCAGAAGCTGCTACCGGTCGGGGTGGAGGCAGCGGGCCGATGGTGGGGCCGGTCTCGCAGCGTGGAGCTCACCGTACTCGCCGATGTCGTCGTGATGGCCGAAGGTGAGACGGTCGCGGACTGGACCTCTTCCCGTGTGTTGCGATCCCTTCGCCGGTTCTTCCGAGGTGAGATGAAGTTCCGCTACCGGGGCGGGCTGATCGTGGACTGGAACGGTCGGCTCTCGACTCGGGCGGCTTCCTTGGTCGGGCCGCTCAGCAGTTACTACTCGTCGCAGATGGCGCAACGGGGCCTCCCGGGGCGGGCGTCATGAACGGCCGCGACGGATTCGGCTGGATGTCGGCAATAAGCATGCGGGTGCTCAAAAAGCGCGTAGACGACTTGGAGAAGGCTACGCAGACGAGAGGATCCCAAGCGGCCGGCCTCCGCGCTACGGCCGCCGAGAAACTCGCTCAGGGCGCCAACCTGACGCGCGCGAAAGCAGCGGCGCACATCGGCGTGAGTACCAAGCGCCTCCAGCGCATGGAATCCGTGGGCGCTCTCGTGCGTTGTCCCAGCCTCGGCACGGTCGTACGATACTCAGCACGCGACGTCCTGCGGCTCGCATCGGCCTCTTCACCGAAAGGGGCTTGAGATGCCGAAGCTGCCGAAGGGCATGTTTCGTAGGAAAGGTCGGCCGGGCTGGTACATGCGGCTCTTCCGGGGCGGTGGCGAGCGGTGGGTATCGCTCGGCGCCGACTTCGCGAAGGCCTGCGACAACGCCCGCGCATTGTGTGCCGGGCTCACGATCTCGCCGAACATGGCGGGCAGCGTGAGTGCCGCATGCGGGCGCTGGTTGGAGTCGTACATCGCCACGTCCCGGAACGAGCAGGGCCAGAGGCTGGCGGCCCAGCGCGTGCGTGCTTACATGGAACCGTTCTTCGGGCACATGCTCGTGGAGCGGGTCACGCGCGAGGACGTGCGATCGTTCCGGCTCTGGCTTGAGTCCCGGTTCACGCTCAGCGCGACCAGCGTGGCGCACGTGCTGTCGGACGTGCGGTGCCTGTTCCACTGGTGCGAGGACGCGGGGCTGGTGGAGAAGAGCCCGTTCCCGCGCCGGGTGATGCCCCGACTGCAGGAGCGGCCACCGGATCGGCTGTCCGATGAAGAGGCGGCGACGCTGGCTTCGCTGCCGGACCCGCACGGGTTCGTGTGCCGTCTGGCACTCGGCACGGGACTGCGGTGGGGGGAGCTGTGCCGAGCCCAGGGCGCGGACGTGAAGCGCGTGCGCGCGACGGGAACGGGGGAGGAACACTGGTACTTGGAGGTGTCGCAGGCCAAGTCGAAGCGTCTGCGCCGGGTCCCACTGTCAACGGACCTCCTTCGTGAGGTCAGGAGGCGCGTGGGACGTCTGGTTCCCTACGCGATCGGCTCACCGGGTTCGTTCGCGAACTTCGTGCGTCGGATGTCGGGGATGCCTGGCTTCCACGTGCACCAAGTGCGGCACACGATCGCGTGTCAGTGGTTGGAGCGCGGCGGCTCGTTGGCTGCGCTGCAACAAGTGCTCGGCCACGCGAGCATCACGACCACGCAGAGGTACGCGAGGCTGTCAGATGAGGCGATCATGCGGGAGGCCGCTCGGTTGGAGGGTCACACAACATGGAACGCTACGAGCACGCGGTCGTGAATCGGGTTCACATCCTCAGGCTGCACGGATTCTTCTCGACGGCTGATGACGGTGACGCGCAGGCGCTAACCGAAACCCTCGTCGGGTGCCACACGGCGGAGACCCCGTGCGTGGTGATAAACTGGGCTGGTGTCACGGCCTGGAACTCGATGGGCCTCGGGGGCTTGATCCAAGGCCTACTGAAGATTCAGAAGCTTGGAGGCTACTACCGGACTTGTGCACTCACCGAGAACCACAAGAGATTCGTCTCGATGATTGGTGGGATGGGCGGGTTCTCGTTGAATTTCTTCGAAACCGAGGAGGAGGCGGTGCGGGCCTGTCCCGAGTTCACCAGGCCGGACAATTGACGCTCGGATCAAGTTGAGACCGTAGCCGCGACCGTAGCCACTACTCGCGCGAGTAGTTGAGAAAGTGCCAGAGCCGTCTCGCGCAAGTCAAAGGGATGCACTAGAGTCGCCGACCCGTGGCCCCGTAGCTCAGACGGATAGAGCAGCGGTTTCCTAAACCGCGTGCCACTGGTTCGACTCCAGTCGGGGCCACCATCATCGAGTCGCGTACGGCGCGTCGCAGCGATTGCAGCTAACCTCGATCACACTCGCCAGGGGGCGGTGTTCGGCGTCCTGGTGAACGCGTCGCAACGGAAACTGGTCAAGCGCTCCTCTGGGGCCGCGCCGCAAGTTCGAGACGAGAACCGGCAAGTTTTAGGCACCCGTTTGTGGAGGTGTCATTCCAGCCGCTGCTCGGTGGGGCTGCCACTTGACGACTGACCTCAATAGCTGGTCATATGACCCTGTATGAGGGTCTGCGAATCTTCGAGCCCATTCGGAAGCCGGTCGCGGACGCGAGCGCTGCTCGCCCTCCAGTTGCTGGCGGAGTCCTACGCGCGCGAGCTCGCCCGGCTCTTGGAATCCAACCTCTCCAGTGTCCAACGGGGTCTCCGGTCTTTGGAGAGGGACGGGCTTGTGGTGGGTCGAGCTGTTGGTAGGACTCGTCTGTACCGCTTGAACCCGCGCGCTTTCGCTCGACGGGAACTCGAGCGCTACCTCGAACGGCTGTTGGAGCCCGAGGCCGAACTGCGCGGCCGAGCAGCCCGCTTGCGTCGCCGTCCCCGCCGAACCGGCAAGCCGCTTTGAGGTTGACCAAGCGATCATCTCTGGCGGACGTGGCTCTGGCCGCAGGGGACGGCCTGCGCCGTGCTGGGATCCGGGCGGTACTCACGGGCGGTGCCTGCGCAAACCTCTACTCGGGTGGCGCCTACGAATCCGTGGACGCAGACTTCGTCCTCATTTCCCGTCGGGGCCACCAACTTGCCGTCGCCTTGAGCGATCACGTCTCTGGAGGGGTGCGCTGGCCCGGCAGCCGCCGCGTCGCCACCCGCTTCGCCTCCCGCTCGAGCAGCTCATCGGTCACCCGTGCGTAACGCATCGTCGTGCTGAGATCCCGGTGGCCGAGGATCTGCTGCAGCACCGCGAGATTCCCGCCGGCCTCGAGCCAGCGCATCGCGAACGTGTGTCGGCAGCGGTGGACGTGGAAGTTCGAGAGTCCGGTCCCATGCCGGATCCGCCGCGAGAACGATCCCGGGCTTCCGGCCGCGTAAGGCACGAGCCGCTGATCGCACGTCGAGATTTCGTCGAGCAGCTCCGGGCTCAAAGGTACACGACGCAGTCGTCCCGACTTGGTGCTTCCGACCTCGAGCAGGTGGCCTCGGACATCGTCGCGGGTGGCTCGGCACGCTTCGGCCCAGCGCAGGCCGGTGCCGAGCAAAAGCCTCAGTACGAACCCCGCTCGCCCCGGGACGGCCACGAGCGTCGCCACCTCGCGGTCATTGAGTGCACGCGGGGCGGCCTCGGCGATCCTCGGCATGACACGGCTTGGAAAGGGCGATCGTTCGAGTAACCCGGCGCTCACCGCCCATCGAAGAAAACAGCGCAGGTCGCTGAGCACGTGCGTCACGGTGTACGGGCTGAGTCGCCAGTGCTCCTCGAGCATAAGGCGAAATTCGCGCACGTGGTCGCCATTCAGCTCCTGGAGCGGCATGCCGCCGAGCCAGCCGAGAACATAGGTGTCGAAGCGAGTCTTCGCGAGTCGCTGGCCCTTGGGATTCCTCGTCGTCGCGACATACGAGGCGAGCCAGCGGTAGCCCGCCTGGAGCATCGTTGGGCCCGACTCGGCACGGGGCTCGGACGGGCCCGGCGCGTGGGCTTGAGCACGCCTGAGCCTTCGGCATCTGTCGCGCACGGCGACACCTCCGGAAACGACGTCTGCAGGGAGCCGCGGCAACTCGGTGCGTATCAATGCAACCGTTTGCGCGAGGTCGAGCTCCACGCACGTTTCGAGCCACCCTGACCTCGAAGGCGGGACCGAGTCACCCCTTTTGCCCACCGCGGAGGTCTCGACCCCGGCACGGTGACCTCGCACCCTTGCCGTCTGGAGCCAGCGCATATCGAACGCCCCAACGCTCGCTGTGGTCCCGCCGCCGGTCTGCACTATCCTCACACCATGCTCGCTGCGACTACTCCTCCAAGGCCGCGTGGCCTGGCGTTGATGCTGGGCTGGCGGCGTGTTCGATTCACGCTCCTCCTGGCGGGTGTGCTCGGTCTCATGATGGGCGGCCACTTTGGCTCGGGCCCGCTGCCCACGCTTCTTCGCACCGAGCTCCAGGGGCTCGTTGGGATGCTGGCGTTCGGCGTGTTCGAGCAGTGGCCGAGGCGGCTGCCACGCTGGCTCGCGCGTTGGGTGCTGCAGGTGCTGGGGGTGGCACTGGCCATGCCGTTCGGCGCGATGTTGAGCTTCGCGTTCACGACCGACCCCGCCGCGCCCGCGCGCCTCAATGGCATGGGAGTGCAGATCGGCGTCGGGCTGCTGGTCGCACCCTGGGCGGCCCTGGCAGCCCTCGTGCGACAGAAGGATGCCTTGGCCCGCCATCAGGCGCTCGCGTTCGACCTACAACGCAGCGAGCTCGAGCGCCAGGCACTGGACGCGCGCCTGCGCCTGTTGCAGGCGCAGGTCGCGCCGCACTTCCTGTTCAACACGCTGGCCAACGTGCAAGCGCTGGTCGACGCTGGATCGCCACAGGCCCCGGTCGTGTTGCGAAGCTTGATCGCCTACCTGCGAGCGGCCGTGCCGCGCCTGAACGAGCCCGCCACCACGCTCGGCCAGGAACTGCAGCTGGTCCAGGCGTATCTCGAGTTGATGCACATGCGCATGCCGGATCGGCTTCAGTTCGCCTTACACGTCGACGAAGCTGCGCTGGCGCAACAGTGTCCGCCGATGACGCTACTGACACTCGTGGAAAACGCAGTGCGCCACGGCATCGATCCCAGCGAGGAGGGTGGCCGCATCGACATTCACGTCCACCGACACGACGAGCGCTGTGTGGTGCGCGTCAGCAACACCGGCGCGGGCCTGCGGCCAAACGGCAACGGGCTCGGCACCGGGCTCTCGACGCTGCGCGAGCGGCTACAGCTGACCTTCGGCGCCGATGCCCAGCTGCGCGTGAGCGCGCAGCACCCGCACGGCGTGTGCGCCGAACTGGATCTCCCCGCACGTGGAGCGGCGACCTGATGCGCCCGCGTCCGACGGCATTGATCGCCGACGACGAGCCGCTGTTGCGCGAGGCCCTCGCGCTCCAGCTGGCGCAGGTCTGGCCCGAGCTGGAAGTCGTCGCGCAGGCACGCAACGGCCGCGAGGCCGTCAAGCAATTCGACGCCCTTCGACCCGACGTGTGCTTCCTCGACGTGCACATGCCGGGCATGTCCGGCATCGAGGCGGCGCACCAGATCGGCCGCCGTGCGCATCTGGTGTTCGTTACGGCCTACGACCAGTACGCCGTGGAAGCCTTCGCGCAGGGAGTATTGGACTACCTGGTGAAGCCGGTGGAGCAGGCGCGGCTGGCGGATACCGTCGCCCGCCTCAGGGACCGACTCGAGGCTGCGCAGCCGGCGCCGAACACCGAGGCGCTGTTGCAGCAACTCGCCGAGCAGCTCGCGGAGCTCAAGAGCGGTGCGGCTCCGTCGCCGCTGCGCTGGATCCGCGCGCAGGTGGGGCAGACCCTGCGCCTGATCCCGGTCGAGGACATCGATTACCTGCGATCCGAGACCAAGTACACGCTGGTCGCCTGGCGCGGCGACGCCGGCCAGCCGGGAGAGGCGCTGGTCCGCCTCGCACTCAAGGAACTCGTCGGCCAACTGGATCCCGCGCAGTTCGCGCAGGTGCACCGCTCGGTCGTCGTCAATCTGCGGGCGATCAGCCATGTCACCCGCGGTGACAATGAAACGGCCGACATCCACTTGAAGGGTCGCAAGGAGGTGCTGCCGGTCAGCCGCAGCTACCTCCACCTCTTCCGCCAGATGTGAGGCGCGTCGCCGTTCGTCCGCCTTGACCGTGCCTCGCGCCCGAAGGCTGGTCGTTGGTCGCAAAAGCCAAACCTGGCGCCCGCCAGCGTCGTAATACTCCCATCCATGCAGTTCACTTGGGTGGTGCACACCTGCTCGGGAGCAATGCCATGATCTCCGAACCGCGACAGTGCCCGCGTGACACGCTGCCGTCTCCGGGATCTCAGCTTCCCGCCACCGTCGTGTCGGCGTTGGTCGGCATGCTCTCGCGCCTGGGCGCAAGGGAAGCGTACGGCGTCTCGGGTGGCGCGATGGCGGCACTGTGGGACGCGCTCTCCTCGAGCACACTCGGCGTCTACCACTTCCGTCACGAGACCGGGGCCGCGTTCGCAGCCATCGAAGCCTGTTTCGCCAGCGGACGCCCGACGGTGCTGTTCACGACCACGGGTCCCGGACTCACCAATGCCATAACGGGCATCGTGGCGGCTCGCGAGGAGCGCGCTCGTGTCATCGTCGTTTCGGCGTACACGTCCGCGTCATCGCGCGGCCGGTTCGCGATCCAGGAGACTTCCCGATGCACGCTGCCGCCGTCGCTGTACGAGGCCGGACGGCCGTTTCACTTCGCGGCCGTCATCGATGACCCGATCCAGCTTGCCGCCGTGGAACGGGAACTTGCGACGGGCCTCGCTCGCCGCAGCGGGTTCGTCGCGCACCTGGCACTCGACACGGCGGTGCAGCGCGCACCGGCGGCCGGACCGCCGATCCCCTCGTCGCCGATTCCAACGCCGGCCGAGACACCCACCCTCGCCAAGGTCGCGGCCTGCGTCGATGCCTTGAGTGATGGCCCGTTCGCCATCTGGGTCGGCTACGGCGCACGCGATGCCGCCGCCGAGGTCGCAACGCTCGCGCGCCGCATGCAGGCGCCGGTGATGTGTTCGCCGCGTGGCAAGGGGATCTTCCCCGAGGACGATCCGCTGTTCGTCGGCGTGACCGGACTCGCTGGACACGCGTCGGTCATGCGCTACCTGGAGGATTTCACACCGCGACGCCTGTTGGTCCTCGGCTCGCGTCTCGGGGAACCGACCTCGTTCTGGGACCGCCGCTTCGTCGCGCCCAAGGGGTTCGTTCACGTTGACGCGGATCCCGAGGTGCCGGGCGTCGCGTTCGGCAGCGCGCCCACGCTCGCCGTCGTGGCCGACGTCGGCGCCACCCTGCGAGCCGTGCTTGCTGTGCTACGACCTGCGAGCGGCGGCGCCATTCCGGAGCTGCCGCGTCCACGCATCGAGCGGGTGCAGCGGCGCCGTGACGGCCTCGTCCGCCCCGAAGCGCTCATGGACGCCATTCAGGATCGGGTCGTCGATCGCAGCCATGCAATAGTGCTGTCGGAGTCCGGCAATTCATTCCTGTGGACGACGCATCGGCTGCGGTTCTCGGAGCCGCACCGGTATCGGGTGAGCACCGGAGTGGGGGCCATGGGCCATGCCGCGGCCGGCGTCATCGGCGCCGCGCTGGCCACCGGGCGGCGGGCCGTGGCGGTGGTCGGCGACGGGGCCTTGCTCATGACCAACGAGATCAACAGCGCGGTCAAGTTCCATGCCCCCGCCGTGTGGATCGTCCTCAATGACGGTCGCTATGGCATGTGCGCCCAGGGCATGGACGCCCTCGGGCTTTCGGCCGACGCGGACATCCCGCAGGTCGACTTCGCGGCGTTCGCACGCGCGCAGGGAGCCCGTGCGACGCGCGTCGACCACGAGGGTCAGCTCGACGACGCGCTGGCGGAGGCCATGGCGGCAGACGGGCCATTTGTCGTGGACGTTCGCATCGACCCGCGCTGCAAGGCGCCGGCGTCGCAGCGCAACGCCGCGCTCGCCGAGCGACTCTCCCTGCATCACGAGCGGACATTCCCGGTCCGCGAAGAGGGTCGCTAGATGGAAGACAACACCTTCGCCACCACGGTCTACGCCCAGACCCCAGCGACGCGGGCGTTCGCGTACTTGCGGCGCCTACAGAACCTCGACGAGTGGACCCTCGGCAGCCGCATGCTCACGCGGATCGACGACGACACGTTCATGGGCACGGCGTCGGGCTACCAGACGACGCTGTGCTACCACGTCCGCACACTCGAGCACCCGCGCATCGGCGCCATCGAGTGGCAGTGCGGCTACCGCTATCGCGAGTACTTCAAGCAGTACCCCGTGTTCGTGTTTCCGTCGGGCTACGCAGACCCCCATGACGACGAGGATGGCAGCTACCTCCACTGGGTAAGCGTGATCGACCCCGCACGCCGCACCGAGATGATCATGCAGGGGATCGCGGCTGTGCATCACTACGAGGCGCGTGGGCTCAAGGCCGCGCTCGAACGGGGGCAGGGGATCACTCAACCGGCCGCGGGACGATCGTCCGTGCTCTCGGACACCATGTGGGTCCATGCACCGATCGAGATGGCTCGCGAGCTGCTCGCCGATCGGAGCGCGCTCGTGGGATGGGCGCCGCTCTTTCGTGCCGTCGACGCGGCTGCGGGCTCGTTCATGGACGAGTACGCGCGGCGCGTCCAGGTCGAGTTCGCCGCGTGCGATCTTGGCGACTACGTGCTGGTCGAGCAGGATTACCTCTATCCCGATCTCGGTGAGGTGCAGCGCTGCCCGATCCTCCTGGTGCCGTGCGCTCGTGCCTTCGGCCCAGAGGCACCGGGCTTCTTGCTCCACCGGGTCGCATTCGTCCGCAACGACAGGTCGCAGGCGCATGGTCGCACCACGGCGTCCGAGCTGAGCGCGGAGAGCATGGCGATCAAGCGCACTCTCGAGGCGCGCGCGGGCAACCTCACCAGCTTTGCTCGAGGGATGAGCTATCGGCCCGGTCCCACGACCACCGAGGACGAGATCATGGCGTCACCACCAGACATCTTCGCACCTGCGTTCGCCGCGGATCCCTACCCGCACTATCGCCGTATGCGCGACGAGTATCCCCTGTACTTCCACGCGCCCACGCAAGCGTGGATCCTCAGCCGGTATGACGACGTTCGCATGGCGCTGACCAACCCGGCGTTCACCACCAAGAGCTATGCCGCGCAGACCGAGCCCTTGCTCGGCAAGACGCTCATCCAACTCGACGGACGCGAGCATGCGCTCCAGCGCGGGTTGCTGACACCGTCGTTTCGCGAGGGGAGCATTCGCGAGCGCTTCTCCGATCTGATCGGCGACGCCATCGATGAGCTGACCGGCGCGGTCGCGTCCCGCGGCAAGGCGGATCTGATCGGGGATGTGGTGGTGCACCTTCCCGTGCGCATCATGGCGGGCTTGCTCGGCTTGCCCGCACACGACCGCGACCGGTTCCGGGCGTGGTACACGGCACTCATTCAAGGTGCGCTCAATCTCACCGGTGACCCCAAGGTGGCGGTGGCGGCCACCGCCGCGCGGGACGAGTTGGACGCCTACTTGCGGCCGCTTGTCGCCACCCGCCGCGAGAACCCAGGCACCGACCTGCTCTCCACCCTGGCGACGACCACGGTCGAGGGCGATCGGCTGACCGACGAGCAGATCATCCGCTTCGCGATGCTCATGGTGTTCGCGGGGGGCGAGACCACCGAGAAGGGGCTCTCGACCACCCTGCGTAACCTGCTGGCGCATCCCGACGCTCTGGCGGCCGTGCGGCAGGACAGGTCGTTGCTGCCGCGAGCGATCGCCGAGTCGTTCCGCTACACCGCCCCGACCCACATGGTGCCGCGCCAGACCTGCGAGGAGGTGGAGGTGTCGGGCGGGACACTGCCCGCGGGGGCCGAAGTCATGTGCTTCCTGGGCTCGGCCAACCGCGATGAGCGCCGCTTCGCCGATCCGGATCGCTTCGACCTGCACCGACCCGAGTCCGACCCCAAGCGTGCGTTCACGGGCGCGGCCGACCACCTCGCGTTTGGCGGCGGCAGGCACTTCTGCCTCGGGGCCGTACTCTCGCGTTTCGAGATCGAGGTCGCGTTGAGTCGCATTTTCGATGCACTTCCCGGCCTCCGACTCGCGGACGACACGCGTCCGCCCGATGTGGGGTTGTTCCTGCGTGGCCCGGCGACGCTTCCCGTTCGGTTCTCAATCCCGACGTAGATCTCAACTGCGTCCAATCCTCGCCTTTCGCCTGACGCTCAGGGGCCCTAGACTGCCGGCGGCGAGCCGCATCCCCCCGAGCCACGAGAGGAGCCACATCATGCGCATTGTCGATTTCACGACGCTTCGAAACGCCGCGATCGGAATCCTCGCAATGACCTGTCTCACCAATTGTGCCGCCATGAACGCCAAGACCAAGGGCGCGCTGATCGGCGCCGGAGCGGGCGCGGTCGCAGGCGGGGTGATCGGCAACCAGACGGGCTCCACCACGCGTGGCGCCATCATCGGCGCGGCGGTGGGGGGCACGGCGGGTGCCATCATCGGGCACCAGATGGACCAGCAGGCCAAGGAGCTCGAGCAGAACATCCCGGGGGCCAAGGTGCACCGAGTGGGCGAGGGCATCGCGGTGATGTTTGACTCGGGCCTGCTGTTCGAGTTCGACTCGGACGTCATCAAGGGCGATGCCCGCACCAACCTCGACGCGTTGGCGGCGAGCCTCACCAAGTACTCGCAGTCCAATCTGATGATCGTCGGCCACACCGATGCGGTCGGAAGCGACTCCTACAACCTGGCCCTCTCCAAGCGGCGCGCATCGGCCGCCACCCGTTACCTACGCTCGCAGGGCGTTGCCCGCACCATCAAGTCGTTGGGCGTGGGCGAGGTGGAACCGATCGCGGAAAATGAGTCCGAGGCCGGTCGAGGGCAGAACCGCCGCGTGGAAGTGGCGATCTATGCGAACCAGGCGCTGCGTGCCGAGGCGGAGCGCAAGGCGGGCCAACAGTAGCGGCGCGAGCTTCGAAGTCCCCCACGGTTCCCCGTCTGCTAGCCTCGGCAGCCGCATGTTGACCTATAGGGAGTACCCGCCGCCCGCGGGGCTTCGGGCGTTGCTCGAGTGCCTGTGGTTGGTCGGCGATTCCCGGGCCCGCCAAAACCGACCATCTGAGCACGTGATCCCCGACGCCTGCCCAGAGCTCATATTCCATCTGGCAGACCCGTTCGCTCGACTCGTCGACGGACGCTGGCGACGACAGCCGGCCGCGTTCCTCGCCGGCACGCTCTCCCGCCCCTGGAAACTCCGACCCGGCGCGCGCGTCCGCACGCTCGGCGTCAGGTTCCAGCCGGCTGCCGCTCGCTCAGCCTTCGGTCTCGACATGTCCACGGCGACCGATCGCGAGATCCCGCTCGAAGCGCTGGTCCCGGCCGCCCATGTCGGAGAGCTGCTCGCGACGCTTCGAGAGGGCGGGAGCGATGCGCGTTCGATCGCCTCGCTCCGGGCATGGCTGCTCGCGCAAGTGAACGGTCGCCCCGGGCCGGACGATCTCGCGGCACGGGCGGTCCGCGCCGTGCTCGCGAGCAGCGGGCGATTGCGCGTTGCGGAGCTCGCGCAGCGGCTCGGCGCCTCCCGTCGCCGACTCGAGCGCACGTTCGCGCGGCATCTCGGCATCCGTCCCAAGCTGTTCGCACGCATCGTCAGGCTCCAGGCCGCACTCGCCGCGCTGGGAGTCGCCGACCGTGGCAGCGCGGCCGACTGGGCGCTCGACGCGGGGTACTTCGACCAAGCGCATCTCGCGCGTGACTTCCGCGCCATCGCCGGGCGACGCGCGAGCCAGCCCCGCGAGCGCGACGGCCCTCTGGCGCGGCATTTCAGCGACCCGGAGCGCCTCATGGCCCTGCTTGACGGCGAGTAAAGGTGTCGCATTTGTACAAGCACCGCCGCGAGCCCTCAGGCTATGGTGACGTCGTCCGCATCGCGATCCCCCTCACACCAAAAGGACGGCAAGCATGCGCCTGAACATCCTGTTGCTGGTGGCCGGACTGAGCCTTGGCATTCACCCGGTCGCGGCTGCCGATTTGGATCTGGGAAAGCTCGCCTGGCTGGAAGGCACGTGGGAGGGAGTCACGAACGGCATCGCCATGGAAGAGACGTGGAGTTCCCCGGTGGGCGGGGGCCTGATCGGCATGCACAAGGACACCAAGGCCGGTCGCATGGTCTCGTTCGAGTTCTTCCGCGTCGTCCAACGCGACACGAGCGGAGTGTGTTACCTCGCGAGCCCGCTCGGCAGGCAGCCGGTCGCTTTCTGCGCCATCGAGCTCACGGACCGCCGGGTGGTGTTCGAGAACCTGCAGCATGACTTCCCGCAGCGCGTGATGTACTGGTTGGAGCCGGACGGTCGGTTGCACGCTCGCATCGAGGGCATGCAGGCCGGGAAGCTGGGTTCGATGGACTGGATCTGGACTCGAAGGAAGGCGCGCTAAGCGCGATGGCCACCCCGAGCACCCCGCTCGCCACGAGTCGCAGCCGGTCGGTCGACCTGCTGCGCGGCATGGTCATGGTGCTCATGGTGGTGGACCACGTGCGGGTCTATGCCGGTGTGCCCGCGGGGGGACCCGAGCCCGCGGTGTTCCTGACGCGGTGGATCACGCACTTCTGTGCGCCGCTGTTCGCGTTCCTCGCGGGCACGTCGGCGTTCCTGCACGGCCAGCGCCTGGGCAGCCGCCGGGACCTCTCGCGGTGGCTCGTCACTCGCGGCCTGTGGATCGTGCTGCTGGAACTGACTGTGATGCGCGTGAGTTGGACGTTCAACCTGGACTTCACTCACTACATGCTCGCAGGCGTGCTCTGGATGCTGGGCTGGTGCCTGGCGCTCTTGGCGCTCCTCGTGCATCTGCCCACGGCCGTGGTGGCGTGCGTCGGGCTCGCGGTGGTGTTCGGCCACAACCTGATCGGCCTGGCGAATCCGGGAGACGTTCAGGGTCTGCTGGCGGGCCCTTGGGGCGCGTTCGCGCGCATCCACTACTTCGGCGGCGGGATCGTGCTGGGTGGCGCGGCCGAGCCGAACTTCATCGTGCTCTACACGATCGTCCCGTGGATCGGCGTGATGGCGTGCGGGTACGCGCTCGGGGCGGCGCTCCTTCTGCCGGAGCCGCAGCGGAACCGCGTCCTGTTCACGCTGGGAGCGGTGTCCGTGACTCTGTTCCTCGTGCTCCGGGGCTTCCAGTTCTACGGGGACTGGCCCTGGCGACTCACGGGCGACGAGGCGGCGGGGGTGCCGCTGTGGATCCAGTTCCTGAACGCCAGCAAGTACCCGGCTTCACTCCACTTCCTGTTGATGACGCTGGGGCCCGCGATCCTCGTGATGCCGTGGCTGGAACGGGCACGCGGCCCCTGGACACGACCGCTGGAGGTGTTCGGACGAGTGCCGCTCTTCTTCTACGTGCTGCACATCCCGCTCATCCACGCGGTGGCGCTCGCGATCGCGGCGGTGCGAACGCCGAGCGACATGGGCTGGTTGTTCGCAAATCACCCGATGCGCCCGGGAGCCCCACCCGAGGGTTACCCGTGGAGCCTCGGGCTCCTATACATGGTGGCCGCCGCGGTCACGACCGCCCTCTATGTGCCGTGCCGGGCGTTCGGGCGGCTCCGGGCCACGCGGGCCGATCGCTGGCTCGGTTACCTCTAAGAAGAGGGGCGGCTGTCCAGCAATTGTCCATGATCCATACGCGCGGTGTGCGTGTCGTGCGTCGAAGTGTGTCGATGCCCAGTTTCTGACGGGCTCCGGTCCGAGGCCGTCACTGCGATGCAACGAGTTACGCGCTCACCCGGAGCCGACCCACGATCGTCGCCGCGAAACCAGGAAATCTCCGGCCCGTATGACGCGCGTCATCCCGCGCCTGGCGTGAAGTCACGATGCTGACGGTATGGACACCCACCCGTTGGCCTCGCCCGCTCCGCGCGATCCACTCGCCGAACTGACCGCCGAGCACGCGCGCGCGCACGCCGACCTCGACGCGATCGAGGCCGGCTTGCTGTGGCCGAAGCGCGTGGCGGGCGGCGGCGCGCTCCTGTTGGAACGCGTCGCTCGGCTCGAGCAGCGTTTCGGCGCGCACATGACGAGCGAGGAGCGCGTTTGGTTCCCGCGTTTCGTCGCGCTCTCGCCCCAGCTCGGCTCGATCCTCGATGGCCTGCGCGCCGATCACGAGGAGCTGCGCAGCATGCTCATCGCACTCGGCGTGCGCCTCGGCCGGCCGGAAGCGCGAGAGCGCGACGAGCAGCACGTCGTGCTCGCCCGTGACCTCGTGGATCTCCTGCGGCTTCACATGCGCAAGGAGGAAGTCCTGCTGTTCCCGTTGATCCCGCACGCGCTCGCGAGTGCCGCACCCGGGCGCGCTTCCCCACAGTCCTCACCCGAAACCGAACCCAACCCACCGGGCGTGAACGAGCGCCCAGCAGGAGACACGCCATGAAACTCCTCGCCATGCTCGCCCTCATCCTCGGGCTGCCGGTCATCGCCGGCTGCGGCAGCCAGGGGGAGGCCCAGCAGCCCTCGACGTCGGCAGCGTCGGGCACCGCCACCACCACCACCACCGCCGCCAAGCTCACCACGATCCCGGCGAACCTCGACGCGGGCCCGCGCGCGCAGACGGAGTCTCGCGATGAAGCCCGCGCCGAGGTGGGCGAAAAGCTCTTCTCCAACAAGGGCTGCACGGCATGTCACGCGTTCGGCCAGAAGATGTCGGGTCCGGACATGGCGGGCGTCACGACGCGCCGCACCTCGAAGTGGATGGAGAACCAGATCCTCCATCCGGACCTCATGGTGAAGCAGGACCCGGCCGCGCGCGCGCTGTTCGCGCAGTTCGCCCTGCAGATGCCGAGACAGGGACTCTCCGCGGACGAGGCCCGAGCGGTGATCGAGTACCTCAAGAAGAAGGATCACGAAGCTAGCGAATCCCATTGAAGCCCTGGCGGCCGCCGACCGCGGACCGCGAGGAAGGCCAGCAAAGGGGGGAATCATGAAACGGTGGATGCAGTTCTCGCTCGGCGTGGTGGTGGTTCTGGGAACCGCCTACGGCTGTATGGCGGCCGGCGGGCGCGGGGCCTCGGGCTCCGCGGCCTCGAAGGTGTACGTGAAGCCCGGCGAACACGACACCTACTACGCGTTCCTGTCCGGCGGCCATCACGGCAACCTGTACGTGTACGGTATGCCGTCGTGCCGGCACATCACGACCATTCCGGTGTTCACGCCGGAACCGGCCGTGGGCTACGGCGTGGACGAGGACAGCAAGGCGATGCTCGGCGGCCAGACTTGGGGTGATGCCCATCACCCGGGATTGTCCGAGACCGACGGCGACTATGACGGCCGCTGGCTGTTCATCAACGACATGGTGAGCGCCCGCATCGCGCGCATCGACCTCAAGGACTTCAAGACCCGCCAGATCTACGGGCCGATCCCAAACCTGTCGGCGGCGCACGCCTGCCCGTTCCCCACGCCGAACACGGAGTACGTGTTCGCGGCTTCGCGCTTCTCCGTGCCGGTGCCGAACCGGCCGGTGAAGATTGGGGACTACGGCAAGGACTTCCGCGGCATCATCGCCGGCATCAAGGTGGCGCCCGACGACGGCACCATGAGCATGGGCTTCGAGATCCTCATGCCGCCGTTCGACTGGGACCTGTCCGACGCCGGCAAGGGCCCGAGCCATGGCTGGCAGTTCTTCACCTGCTACAACAGCGAGAGGGCGTTCGACTCGCTGGAGGTGAAGGCGTCGCAGCACGAGATGGACTACGTCGCCGCCGTGGACTGGCGCGCGGCGCAGAAGGCGGTGGACGAGGGCAAGGCCGACATGGTCGGCGGCGCGCCGGTGCTGGACCCCGCCAAGGTCAAGGGCATCGTGTACCTGATCCCCACCCCCAAGAGCCCGCACGGCGTGGACGTGAACCCGAGCGGCGAGTACATCTGCGCCTCCGGCAAGCTGCAGGCCGAGGTGAGCGTGTTCAGCTTCAAGAAGTTCAGCGACGCGGTCGCGGCCGGGCACATCAAGGGCGAGGAGCAGGGCGTCCCGGTGCTCGACTACCAGGAGTGCCTCGAGGCCAAGGTGCCGGTCGGCCTGGGCCCGCTGCACACCCAGTTCGACGACAAGGGCTTCGCCTACACGTCGCTGTTCCTCGACTCGCAGATCGCGAAGTGGCAGGTGGGCGGCAAGTGGGAGGTCGTGGACAAGATCGACGTCTATTACTCGATCGGCCACCTCATGGCGTCCGAGGGCGACACGCGCCACCCCACGGGGGACTACGTGGTCGCGCTCGACAAGCTCTCCAAGGACCGCTACCTGAACGTCGGCCCCACGCACCCCGAGGCGGCGCAGCTGATCGACTTGCGCGGACCCAAGATGGAGCTGCTCTACGATTTCCCGACCTATCTGGAGCCGCACTACGCCCAGATGATCAAGGCGGACAAGCTCAAGCCCATCACGGTCTATCCGATCGCCGACAACAAGAACCCGCACGCGATCAAGAAGGCCGAGGACGCGCGCATCGAGCGGAAGGGCAACCGCGTGGACGTGTACATGCTCGCAGTGCGCACGCACTTCGTGCCCGACAACGTGGTGGTGAACGAGGGCGACGACGTGTACTTCCACGTCACCAACCTCGAGCAGGATGACGACATCGCACACGGGTTCGGCATCCTGTGGTCGAGCAAGAACATGCAGATCGAACCGGGTGAGACCAAGACGATGCGCTGGAAGGCCGAGAAGGCCGGGATCACGCCGTTCTACTGCAGCAACTTCTGCAGCGCACTCCACCAGGAGATGCAGGGTTACCTCCAGGTGCAGCCGCGCGGCTCGGGGTTGGCCTCCGTGCAGAAACCCGATCCGAACCTGGTCCAACAGGTCGCCCAGACTCTCGAACACTGACCGCGTGGCGCGGGGGAGCGGGCCGGGTGGCCCGCTCCCCGGCCCGCTGAGGAGAGGAAATTGACGTCGTACTTGAAGGGGCGGTTCCGACCCACCGAGCGCCGGTTCATCTACCTGGCCGCGCTCGTGCTGCTGCCCGTGTTCTTCCTTCCGGTGCTGCACATCTGGGAGATGCGCATGTGGGCGCCGCAGTATCGCGAGGGGCTGCGCCTCGTCATTTACACCAACACCCTCAAGGGCGACGTGGACAAGATCAACATCCTCAATCACTACGTCGGCATGAAGGCCATCCGCACGGAGGACTTCAAGGAGTTCCGCTTCATGCCGCAGGCCCTCACCGCGTTCGGCGTGCTGGCGCTGTTGGCGGGCCTCCTGAACCGGCGTTGGCTCGCGGTGCTGGGCTGGCTCCTGTTCACGGGTTTCGCCGTCTACATGTTCCGCGACTACGCGCTGTGGCTGTGGAGCTATGGGCACGACCTGGACCCGCGCGCCGCCATCAGGCTCCCGGCGTTCACGCCTCCCTTCATCGGCTACAGCAAGATGGCGAACTTCAAAGTGCTGAGCCTGCCGGGTCCGGGCACGGTCCTGCTCGGGATCGCCTGGGCGCTGGGGCCGATCACCTGGTGGCTCGAGCGGCGCGCAATGCGAACGGCGAAGGGCGCCGGGGCGGCGGCCGGCGCGGCCGCTGCGGGCGCCGGAGCCTGACCATGCCCGCCTACCGGGCGTCCCACGCGCTGGCCCTCGGCGCGCTCTGCCTGCTGGCCGCCGTTCCCTCGGCCGCGCGCGTCTGGCGCGTGCCGGCGGAACCGGGCGCGGCGGTGCGCGCGCTGGCCGAGGCACCCGCAGGCGACACCGTGCGGCTCGAGCCGGGCGTGCACGCGGGCCCCTTGCGCGTCGAGCGGCCGCTCGTGCTCTGTGGCGCGCCAGGGGCGATCGTGGACGGTGGCCACCACGGTACGGTCGTCACCGTGCAATCGGCTCGCGCCGTGGTCACGGACCTCCAGCTTCGCGCCAGTGGGAACGACGTCATGCAGGTGAACGCCGGCGTGCAGGTGCTGCTCTCCGAGGACGTTCGGCTCGAGCGCCTGGTGCTGCGCGACGTCCTCTACGGCGTCGTCGGGGAGCGTTCCAACGGGCTGCTCGTGCGCGACTGCGACCTCGAGGGCCGCATGAACCCGCGCACTTCGCTCGAGCAGGCCTCGATGGAGTCGGCGGGCGGGAATGGCGTGCACCTCTGGTACTCGGCCGGCGGCCGCGTGGAGGACACGCGCGTGACGCGCTTCGCCGACGGCATCTACCTGTCGTTCGCGCACGGGGCCCACATCGAGCGCACGCTGCTGCACGACAACGCGCGCTACGGGCTCCACACCATGTACTGCCAGCGGGGCCACCTCGCGCGTTCGCGGTTCACCCGCAACGCCGCCGGCTGCGCGATCATGTTCTCCAACCAGCTGGAGGTGGTGGACAATGTGTTTGCGCACAACCAGGGCTCGCGCACGTACGGGCTGCTGCTCCGCGACTGCTCGGACGGCGTGTTCCGCGGCAACCGCATCATCGACAACACCGTCGGCGTGTTCCTCGACAACTCCAACCGCAACCGCTTCGAGGGCAACCTGCTGCAGGACGACGGTTGGGGCGTGCTGCTCTACGCCTCGTGCGCCGACAACGTGTTCACGAGGAACGACGTCGTGCAGTGCGACTACCCGGTCGCGCTTGACATGCGCCGCACGCGCAACCGTTTCGACGACGGTCGCTCCGGCAACCATTGGAGCGGGGCGGGCGGGTATGACCTGGACGACGACGGCGTGAGCGATGTGGAGCACACGCCGGTGAGCGCGTTTTCGTTCCTATCCAAGCGGAGCCCCGACCTCACCGTGCTCGCCCAGAGTCCCGCGGTGGCGGCGCTGTCCGTGGCCGAGCGGGTGTTCCCGGCCCTTCGGCCGAGCGACGCGGTGGACCGGTTCCCGAGCGTGCGACCGATCCCACTCGCCCCCGACCTCGCCGCGCCTGACGTGCTCACCTCACTCGTCGAGCAGCCGGCGGCGCGTACACCCGTGGGCGCCCTCCTGTTTGCCGCGGTCTCCGCCGCATCGGGACTTGCACTCTTCCGTGGGGGACGCCACGCATGATCCGCGTCGAGGGCATCACTAAGCGCTACGGCGCCATTACCGCCGTGGACCAGCTGAGCTTCGAAGTGCGCGCGGGTGAGACGTTCGCGCTGATCGGCCCGAATGGCGCCGGGAAGACCACCACGCTCAAGTGCCTGCTCGGGCTCGTGCGCCCGGACTCGGGCCGCATCGGGCTCGGCGAGGCGGGGCTCCCGCCGCGCGACCCGCGCGCCCGCGAGGCTCTGGGCTACGTGCCGCAGCGCGCTGACTTCCCCGAGACCCGGAGCATCGGCGACCTGCTGATGTTCTTCGCTGAACTTCGCGGCCTGGGGCGCGACGCCGTGGGCCGCGCGCTCGCGCGCGTCGGCATGGGGGAGATGGGCGGACGCCGCGCCCGCGAGCTCTCGGGCGGCTACCTCCAGCGGCTCTCGCTCGCGCAGGCGCTGCTCGGGGAGCCAGAGCTTTTGGTGCTGGACGAGCCCACCGCCAGCCTCGACCCCGAGGCCACTTGGGAGTTCCGACAGCTCGTCCTGGGGCTCCGGCAGGAGGGGCGTACGATCCTGCTCTGCTCGCACCTTCTCTCCGAGGTCGAACGCGTCGCCGACCGCGTGCTCATTCTGGTCGGCGGCCGTCGCGCTGCACTCGAAAGCACCGCCGAGCTGCGCGCGCGGCAGGTGGGCGCCACCCGCATGGTGGTGGAACTGGCCGAGCCCTCGGAGCGCGCGCGACGGCTGTTCGCCGATCGCGGCATCGTCCACACGGCCTTGAACGGTCACTCGGTCGTGGTCGAATCGCACGAGGGCCGCTTCCTCGAGGCGCTGGACGCGCTGCGCACCGCCGGCATCGCCATGCGCTCGGTGGACATGCAGCGGCCTACGCTCGAGGAGCTGTTCCTGAGCGTGGTGCGCGGCGAGGCGCGGACGCCATGAACGCCCGCTACGCCTGGCTCGGGGTAGTGGTGCTGGTGCTCGCGGTGGGGCTCGCGTCGGTGCGAAAGCTCCCGCCGGCCGCACCGGCAGCGTCCGCACGCGCGCCAGAGGCGCCCTATTTCCCACTCGCGCTCAACGTTCGAGGCGGCGCGATCGAGCCCGCCGATGCCACCGCACCGCTCGGCTCGCGCCTGGCGCTCGAGCTTCGTCATCAGGGTCGCGCGCCCGCGCGCCTGATGCTCTCCGGGTACGAGCACCGGTTCGCGGAGGTCGCGCTCGCGCCCGGCATTACGGTGCGCTGCACGCTGCTCCTGGACCTGCCGGGCGAGGACTTCGCCTGGCTGCTCGACGGCCAGCCGGCGGGCAAGCTCCACGTGGCCGGCTCCCATCTCGTGGAGGGACACCGATGAGCACGTCCCGCCGACCTGGGCGCGCCGCGCGCGTGCGGATCATCGCGCGCGAGGAATATCAGCGTGCGCTGGAATCGCGCTGGCTGTTCGCGTTCGCCGGGCTGTTCGCGCTGTTCGTGCTGGGGCTCTCGTACTTCGGTCTCGCGCAGCGGGGCGAGGTGGGATTCGCGAGCTTCGCCCGGGTCACGCTGAGCCTGCTTCACCTGGTGCTGTTCATTGTGCCGCTCGTGGGGCTGGTGCTGGGGGTGATGAACCTGACCGCCCAGTCCGAGACGCTCGCGCTGCTGCTGGCTCAGCCGGTCTCGCGCGGCGAGGTGCTGGCGGGCAAGTTCCTCGGGCTCGGCGCGGCGCTCAGCATGGCGCAGCTGCTCGGGCTGGGCGGCGGTGGGGCGATCGTGGCGCTCAATGCCGGCCCCGACCGGCTGCTCGCGTTCGTGGTGCTGTGCGTCGTGTCGCTCGCGCTCGGGTGGCTGACGCTGGCGACCGCGCTGGCGATCGCCTCGCTCTGGCCCGACCGCTTGAAAGCCACCGGTGGCGCGCTCGCGCTATGGCTGGTGCTGGTCGTTGGCTACGACCTCGGCGTGATCGGCGTGACCACGCTCCTCGGCGGCCAGCCGCTGCGTACGGTGCTGATCCCCGCGCTGCTCCTGAACCCCGTGGACCTGTCGCGCGTGCTGGTCACGCTCGCGGTGGGCGAGGGGGCGCTTTTCGGCCCCACCGCCGCGGCGCTCATGCGCACCGCCGGCAGCTCGGCCGGGCTCGTCGTGGGCATCGCCGCGTTGGCGGTGCAGACCACGGTACCGCTCCTGTTGGCGCTGCACGTGTTCCGCCGGCGCGACTGGTAGGGCGGCCTCGGAGCGGCGCATGCGAGCGGCTCCGATCCCCTCGGGGACCAGAGCCGCTCATCAGTGGATGTGTGGTCTGAGCGCTACTCGGCCCAGATCACGAACGTCACCAGCTTGGCTCCGCCGCCGAGCACGCGCTCGTAGACCACGCCGCGCCCGCGGTCGAAGCTCATGGCCTGCCCCCAGGCACTCGGATCCTCCTCGTCCACTTGATGCTCGAGGGCCTCCTGCGCCAGCGCGGGTGCTGCCGAGCCATCGAAGTGGTCGTAGATCGTCGCGAGCTGATCGTAGTCATGCTGGTTGGGTGTCGTGTTGTTCGCGGGATCGGCCGAGTAGTCCATGCACGAGCCCCGATTGCAGCCATCCACAAGGTCCGCGTTGTTGAAGTCCTCGTCCTGGTGCGCCAGGCCGAACGCGTGTCCCACCTCCTGCGACACCACCGTCTGTCGCCACGCCGGCGTGTCGTAGAAGGGGGTACTGAAGTAGTAGTCGTTCAACTTCACGTAGGCCCGCACGATGTGGTCACCGTTCACGTAGATCCCGGCGATCCCCAGCCAGCCTCGATTGCCGTATCTCGCGTTGCACACTTCGACGCGGCCGAGCGCGGGCTTGCAGGGCCTGCCCTTGGCCGCGCCGGCCACCACTTCACATCGGACCGGATTCAGGATGTTGTTGCAGATGCCGTCGGTGATGCCCCAGTCGTTCGCAGCGGTCGCCAGGTAAGCCGTCCACTCGGGCGAGAGGTTGTCGCCCAGCGTCACGGTGAAGGGGAAGCTCGAGCGCGACCAGTGATAGGTCCCCCATGCATGGTTCGCACCCGCTGGGACGGCCGTGACGCCGATGAATCCAAGGGCGGCGACGAGCGTCGCGATGCGTCGAAAACCTCTGGACATGTGCACACCTCCGAAGAAAGGGGGAAACGACTCGGCAGTCGGCCACTCCATCGGCCGGGTGGGCGTCGACACCATGTCTCAGTGCGGAGCGCACGCATCAGACCAGCGCCCGCGCGAGGGGTCAATCGAATTGTTCGCTCGCGCTACTCCTCGATCAAGACCGGATCGTCCTGTTCTGGCAGGTGCGGCTTGCCTCCGACCTGCATCAGGTGCCCGGAGCGCGTGGCCTTGGTCTCGAGGTAGGCGCGGTTGTACTCCGTGGCGGGAATCACGTGCGGGATGCGGCCGCTCACCTTCGTCCCCAGCGCCTCCAGCTGGCCGATCTTGTTCGGGTTGTTCGTCATCAGTTGGATCGAGCCGACGTTCAAGCTGGCCAGCATGTGCGCGGCCACGGCGTAGTCGCGCTCGTCGTCGCGAAAGCCCAGCGCCAGGTTGGCGTCCACGGTGTCGAGCCCGCGATCTTGCAGCGCGTACGCCTTCACCTTGTTGATCAGGCCGATCCCGCGGCCTTCCTGGCGCATATAAAGGATAGCGCCGCGCTCGAGCGCGCCGATCTTCCGGAGCGACACCTCCAGCTGATCGCGACAGTCGCAGCGGAGCGAGCCGAGCGCGTCGCCCGTAAGGCACTCCGAGTGCAGGCGCGTGGGCAGGTCCTCGGCGCCCAGCACGTCGCCGTGCACCAGCGCGATGTGCTCCTTCCCGTCGCGGTTGTTCCAGAACGCCACGATGCGGAACTCGCCGAACCGACTCGGCAGGTCGGCCACGGCCACCACCCGCACGCAGATGTGGTGCGGGCCAAATCCCTCGCAATCGTGATCCTTGTCGCGCTCGATCAGGTCGTCGAGCGTGCCGACCTTGGGGATGCCGGGGCAGGGAGGCTGGCTCATGAAGCGAACATAGCATGCGATGCGGATGGGGAGTATCGTGCCGCCCACGGCCCGAACCACGGGGAGGGTGGACCATGGCAGACGTCGTTGCACCACTTGCGGGACCCGATCTCTCCGTCGGGATCGAGCTCGCGGACTTACTCCCCGGCGGCATGCTGCTCGGCCACGCGCAGGGCGAAGCCGTGCTGCTGGTGCGCCCGGAGGGTGGCGACCAGGTGTTCGCCATCGCCCCGACCTGCACCCACTACGGCGGGCCGCTCGACGAAGGTTTGCTCGAGGGCCACTGCCTGCGTTGCCCCTGGCATCACGCCCGCTTCGACGTGCGAACTGGCGACGCCGTCGCGGCACCCGCCTTGAGCTCGCTCGCGTGCTGGAACGTCGAGCGGCACGGGACGCGCCTCCTGCTCGCAGGCAAGCGGACCCCCGCCGCACCCAGCGCACCTCCGCGCGCTCCGGACAGCATCGTCATCGTGGGTGCGGGTGCCGCCGGCAATGCCGCGGCCGAGATGCTCCGGCGCGAGGGCTACGCCGGCCCGGTCACGATGATCGGAGCCGAGACGTCCGGGCCCGTGGATCGACCCAATCTGTCCAAGGACTACCTGGCCGGCACGGCGCCCGAAGCGTGGGTCGCGTTGCGCGACGAAGCGTATTACGCAGCGCACGCCATCGAACTC
Organism: uncultured bacterium; assembly: GCA_964418975.1. Lineage (GTDB taxonomy): Bacteria > Eisenbacteria > RBG-16-71-46 > RBG-16-71-46 > RBG-16-71-46 > JAIOPA01. Next base: position 24,146 of record CAYQNV010000087.1, read on the forward strand.
CTGCTCGACACGCGAGCGGTCGCACTCGATCTCAAATCGCGCTCACTCGAGCTCTCCGACGGCACCCGCCGCAGCTACGAAACACTGCTGCTCGCCACGGGAGCGGCCCCCGTGAGGCTGCCGGTGCTGGGCGCCGACGCCGAGCACGTCTTCTACCTACGTTCGTTCGCCGACAGCAAAGCCATCATCGCCAAGGCCACCGCGAACGGGTCGACGCGTGCGGTCGTCGTGGGTGCCAGCTTCATCGGGCTCGAGGCTGCCGCGTCGCTGCGCACGCGAGGACTCGAGGTGTCGGTGGTGGGTCCCGAGGCGCGTCCGCTCGAACGGGTGCTGGGGCCGGACTTGGGAGCCTTCGTGCGCGCACTGCACGAGGAGCACGGTGTGCAGTTCCACCTCGGCCGCTCGGTCAAGGCCATCGAGGGCGAAGTGGTCGTATTGGACGATGGATCGCGGCTCGACGCGGATCTCGTCGTGATCGGCATCGGCGTGCGGCCGGTCGTCGCACTGGCCGAACAGGCTGGCCTCGAGATCGACCGCGGCGTGGTGGTAGACCGATACTTGGAGACCAGCGCGCCGGGAGTGTATGCCGCGGGCGACATCGCCCGCTACGCGGACCCCCATACGGGTGAGAGTCTCCGTATCGAACACTGGGTGGTCGCCGAGCGACAGGGACAGGCGGCGGCGCGCAACATGCTGGGACAAGCTAGAGCTTTCGCCGACGTGCCGTTCTTCTGGAGCCAGCACTATGACGTCCCCATCGCCTACGTCGGCCACGCCGAGACCTGGGACCGTATCGAAGTGGCCGGCAGCATCGCGGACAGAAGCTGTGTAGTCGCCTACCGAAGCGGCGGAAGGATCGCCGCCATCGCCACCATCTATCGCGACCGCGAGAGCCTCGAGGCGGAATCGTTGTTCGAGCGCGATGACCAGCCTGGGCTCGAGGCGCTGCTCAATCGGGCTCGGCTCGGCTGATCCGCCCTTGGGACGCGTCACCGCGTCACGACCACGCCGGCGGCCTTGAACGAGGCGAACACACGCAGACCGGGTCGCAGTCCCAGAGCCGCAACGGCCTCGCGCGTCACCTCGGCGATCAACGGGGGCGTGCTGGCGAGCGACACGCGCAGTAGCTCGCCCGCGGGTGGTTCCGGCACCAGTTCCTCGATGACCCCCGCGAACACGTTGCGAGCGGTCCCGGAAGGCCGCTCGAGCGTCAGGGTGATCTCGCGGGGGTTGACCACCACGGCCAACTCGCCTTCGCCACCGGACTCGGAAAGGGTGAGCTCGCCCTGCGGCAGCGCGATGCGCGTGCCGCCGTCGGCACCTCGCGCCGCGAGCGTGCCCCGGAAGAAGTTCACGCCCAGGAACTCGGCCACGTAGGGCGATCGTGGCTGACGCATCAAGTCCTCGCGCGCGCCGGTCTGGCTCACGCGACCCGCCTCGAGCACGGTGATGCGTTCGCCGAACGCGAGCGCCTCGGCCGGGCTGTGCGTCACGTAGAGCGTGGTGCAGGGCAGGTCCGCCAGCAGGCGCCGGAGCTCACCGCGGATCGCCCGGCGGGACTGAGCGTCCAGTGCCGAGAGGGGTTCGTCCAGCAACAAGAGCCGCGGCTCGAGCACGATGGCACGCGCGATCGCCACGCGCTGCTGCTGGCCGCCCGAGAGTTCGCGCGGCCGCCGCCGCGCCAGCTCGCCGACACCCAGACGCTCCAGTGCGGCCGCCACGCGGGCGCGCACGCTCGTCGAGCGAATGCCTTGGGCGCGCAGGCCGAACGCCACGTTGTCGGCTGCCGAGAGGTGCGGGAACAGCGCGTAGTCCTGGGCCACGTAGCCCACGGGGCGCTCGGACGCCGGAAGTGAATGGCCACGCTCGGTGTCCCACCACGTCTCGCCGTCCACCTCGAGGTAGCCGCGCTCGCCGTGCATGAGCCCCGCCAGCAAGCGCAGCAACGTCGTCTTGCCCGATCCGCTCTCGCCGACCAGCACCATCACCGTGCGGGTGGCCACGTCCAGCCCGACGTTCAGTTCGAACGCCCCGAGCCGCTTGGCGAGCTCAACGCGCAACATCGCGCCGATTCCAGAACCAGCCCGACGGAGCGGAGCGCAGCCCCAGCAGCAGACCGAACGCCATCAGCAGCAACAGCACCGACAGCAACACCGCCGCGTCCAGGTCGGACTGGAGCGCCACATACACGGCGAGCGGCATGGTCTGGGTGGAGCCCGGGAAGTTGCCGGCGAATGTGATGGTGGCGCCGAACTCACCCAACGCGCGCGCGCAGCTCATGGCGGTGCCCGCCAGCACGGACGGCATGGCCAGCGGCAGCATCACTCGAAAGAACGTGAAGCTCTCCGAAGCGCGCAGCGTGGCAGCAGCATCGAGCAGCTTGGAGTCCACGCCCGCGAGCCCCGCTCGGACGGGTCCCACGAAGAACGGCACCGCCATGAACACCTGTGCCACCACCACGCCGGCAGTGGTGAACGGCAGCGTGATCCCGAACGCGTCCAGCGAACGCCCGGCGAGGCCGGCGCGGCCGAACGCCATGAGCAACGCGAACCCGGCCACGGTGGGAGGGAGCACCATGGGCAGGTCCACCAGCACCTCCACCACGCGCTTGCCGAAGAACTGTCGCGTGGCGAGTAGCCAGGCGACCGGGAGCCCCAATGCGATCACGGCGACGGTGGCGGCGACGCTGGTGACGAGACTCAGCCGCAGCGCGTCCAGGACCACGGGTTCGCCGATGCGCGCCACGAACTGCGCGGGGGAGACGCGCAGCAGTAGCGCCACGAACGGCAGCGCGAGAAACGCCAGCAGCAGCGCCGTCGCGGCGGCGACCGCGACTCGCACCCATGGCCCTCCCGGTCGCCGCGGCCGCTCGGCCGGGGCCGAGTCGCTCGATCTCACGGCGTCGGCGTCGTCACGGGCATGAGCCCGTGACGCTGCAACACGGCCTGCCCCTCGCGCGAGAGGACCAGCGCGATCAAGGCTTGGGCCGCTTCCACGGCGGTCTCCGTCTGCACACGCGCGATGGGGTAGGAGGCGATCACGTTCGCCGACTCGGGGATCTCGAACACGCGCACAAACTTCGCCACGGCGGGGGACACGTCCGAGCGGTACACCATGCCGGCGTCGGCCTCACCCAGCTGCACTTTGCCCACCACCGACCGCACGTTCTCCTCCTCGGAGACGACGTTTCTGAGCACGAGCGTGGCGAAGTCGGCGGCGAAGGCGGGGTCGCGGGCGAGATTCCGGAGCGCGGTCCGGCTGTAGCGGCCCACCGGCACGGCGGCGGCCCCGAGCACCAGCTTGACGCCGCCGCGAGCGAGATCACGCAGTCCGCGTATGCGAGCCGGGTTGGTCCTGGGGATGATCACCACCAGGCGGTTCCGAGCGAACAGCACGGGCTCGCCCGAGACGAGCCCGCGCTCGCGCACGTATGCCATCCAGCGCTCGTCGGCCGACGCGAACACGTCGGCGGGAGCGCCCTGCTCGATCTGCGTGGCCAGCTGCTGCGAGCCGGCGAGGTTCAGGCGCACGACGAGGCCGGGGCGTTGTCGCTCGAGCAGTTTCGCGAGCTCCTTGAATGCGTCCGACAGCGAGGCGGCCGCGAACACGTTGAGCGTGGTCGTGGCCGCGGGAGCCGGCGCCCGAGCTTCGAGCGGCGAGAAGGACGCGAACACGCACGCCAAGCTGCACGCAGTGATTGCGACGAAGCTCGCGCCTCGCCTCATGGCTCGCGGCCCTCCTTGCCGATCATGATCTCCGTGGACTTGATGACGGCGAACACCTCGTCGCCCACGCGGAGTCCCAGCCGTTCGGCGGAGGAACTCGTGATCAGCGAGACCAGCTCCTGGTCTCCGATGCGCACCTGCACCTCGGCCATCAAGCCTTCGATCTGTAACCGCGAGATTCGTCCACGCAGCCGATTGCGCGCGCTTATGGACATGGCATGGCTCCCGGGCACGACGACCGGGCATCCCAGGAGCGCTTCCAGGTCCTCGCGACGGAACAGCCACTTTCGGCCCACCCGCGCCGCCGGCAGGCGACCCTCGCGGGCGAGGCTCTGGACCCGCTTCACATTGAGGTGAAGGAGTGCTGCCGCCTGTTCGGCGTTGAGGGTGTTCATGCATGCCTCCGCGCTTGAAACGGACTTATTCGGGCTGTTATGTTCCTGACCGCCACTGTTCAGGGCATTTTGAGTTATTCAACAACCGTTTACAACTGTGCACTTACACCCGAGAGGATGCACGTGAGCGGACCCGTTGCGCGCCCACGGTTCTCTCGTCTACTCGCGGTCATCCTCAGCCTGGTCGGACCATCAGCCTAGGCGGCCTCGCTCGCGGACAGCGTGGCGTTCGCTCCGGCACCTCTCGCCGCCTCGACCGGCCTGCCCACGCCGCGACTCGGCGGCGACATCCAGTTGCGCGAGTTGGCGCAGGAGCGCGTGGGCCTCACCGCTTTCCTCAATCGCGCTCGTCTCTCGCTGGAGGGCGGCCTACCCGCTCGGTTCAGCTACCGGCTGCTCACCGAGCTCCAGGCGTCCACCGGGGCCCGCACGGCCGCCGCCGTGAGCCTGCGCGGGGCCATCATCCGCTGGACCGCCGCGCCATTCACTCTTACCGCGGGCGAGTTCAAAACCCCGTTCACGCGCGAGTACTTGATCCCCGTCCCCGCACTCGAGGTGGCCGACCTGGCCGTGGTCATCGACTCGCTGGCACCCAAGTACGACGTGGGCGTCATGGGGGAGTGGGCGATCAGCACGGTCGGCACGCTCGCGATCGGCGTGTTCAACGGCGAAGGGACGAACGCCATCGCCAACCGTGACTCCACGGTGATGCTGGTGGGGCGCGTGACCGTGCGCCCGCTGCCGCAGCTGGCGTTGGGTGCCAGTGCCACGCACGATGGCCCGGACAGTCTGCGCTGGTCGCTCGACGCGCACGCCCAGTATCTGGGCGCGGGCGTGCGGGCCGAGTACGTTACGCGACACGTTGAGGGGCGGCCGCGCGGGCGGGACGACTTCGGCTGGTACGTGCTCGAGACCTATCGCGTGATCCCTCGCCTCCAGCTCGTGGCACGCCAGGAGGACTTCCAGCGCCCCGCGCGAGGTGTCGCCCGGCGCATCCGGGGCACGGCCTACGGCGCCAACGTCGAGGTCGCACCCCACCGCGTACGACTGCTGCTGCAGTTCTCACGGCGAATCTCGGGCCCGCGACAGACACGGAGCGATTCGTTCATCGCCCAGCTGCAGGCCCAGTGCTAGCTCGGGGCCCGCCGGACCGGGCAGGATCCCGGCGACCCGATTGACCGCGAGTCGAGGAACGCCTACCCCTTGCGGATGCCCACCCGCATCGCTGCCCCGACCTACTGGCGAACTCGGCACGCATGAGCGCGGGCACGAACCAACTCCGGACCCGGCTTCACGAGCTGACCGGCGGGATGCCACGCTCGTTCTGGATCCTGTGGGCCGGGATGTTCGTCAACCGCACCGGCGCGTTCGTGGTGCCGTTTCTCGCGGTCTACCTCACGCAGGGGCGCGGTTACTCGGCCGCCACTGCGGGAGCAGTCGTGGCGTGCTACGGCGCAGGTGCCGCTGTCGCCAGCCCGCTCGGCGGATACTTCGCCGACCACGTCGGCCGTCGCGTCACCATGGTCGGCTCGCTGCTCCTTGGCGGTCTCGGCATGATGGCGCTTGGGTTCGCCCGCGACCTGGCGGTGATCGCGCCGGGCTGTTTCGTGGTGGGACTCCTGAGCGAGGCCTACCGCCCAGCCATGGTGGCCGCGGTGTCCGACCTGGTGCCGGCCGATGACCGCGTCCGCGCGTTCGGCATCCTCTACTGGGTCATCAACCTGGGCTACTCGTTCGGGCTGCTGCTGGGCGGGCTGCTGGCCACGAGATCGTTCCTGCTGCTTTTCCTGGGAGACGGGCTCACGAGCATCGTGTTCGCCGGTCTCGTGTGGCGCCTGGTGCCCGAGACGCGGCCCGCATACGCCAAGCATGCCCGGACCACTTCGCCAGGGCTGGTGCGCGGGTTCCTCGCGCCCTATCGCGACCTGCCGTTCGCGCTGTTCATCGCGCTCTCGGTGCTCGTCCTGCTCATCTTCATGCAACACGTGGCGGCATTGCCCATCGGCATGGCGGAGGCCGGCCTGTCGCGGAGCCTGATGGGCCTGCTGCTGGGATTGAACGGCATCGTCATCGTGCTGCTTCAGCCGTTCATGGCGCCGGTGGTCACACGCTGGAACCGCTCGCGGACGCTGGCGCTCGGGGCGGCGCTGGTGGGGCTGGGTTTCGGAATCAATGCGATCGCGCGCGAACCGCTGCTGTGGGGCGTGGGCGTCGTGGTGTGGACGGTGGGAGAGATCTGCGTCCTGCCGATCGGCAATGCGGTCGTGGCCGACATCGCTCCGACCGCCATGCGCGGGCGCTACCAGGGCGCCTACGGCCTGAGCTTCGGGCTCGCGGCGTTCGGCGCACCGCTGCTCGGCACCGCGGTGCTCCAGCACTACGGCGCTGCTGCGCTGTGGTTCAGCTGCCTCGCGGTGGGGCTGCTCGTGGCGATGGGTCATCTCGGCCTGGCGCCGCACCTCGACCGGCTCCGCGAGGAGCGCAGGACTTCTCGCGCGATCCAGTGAGCTTGTTCGTCGGGGCAAAACACATTCGCTTTCCACCGAACTGCGGATTGGTGCGACGCGAGGCACCTGACGAAGTGGCGACACCAGCTGACTTGTGCTGACCCAACCACGAGTTCCTGAAGAAACTTTCGTGCGTAATGCAAATTCTCCTTCATTCCTACCGCCACGTCACGATAACCTTGTATCGGAACCGATCGTGTTCGCGAGCGAGCGCCTTATCCGATGGGCAGAGCTCGCGGTCGGGATCCGGATTCGTCCTCCCTCCCCAGGGTTGATCACTCTCTCTCCACGGATTTCGGTCCGGAGGCCCCATGCTGCCCACGACGCACGCCCTCGCGGCCGTGCGCAGATTGCTGCACGTCAGCGTCTGCCGCGGCGCCCTCGGTGTCGGACTACTCGCTGTGCTCGCCTCCAGCGCGATGTCCCAGACCTACTACGTCGACAGCTCGGTGGACACGTGTTCCGCCACATCGGCGGGCACCGAAGCCGACCCCTACTGCACGATCGCCCAGGCCATGGCGGCCCACAAGGGTCCGGGTATCACGATCATCGTAAAGCCCGGCATCTATCGGGAGCAGGTGACGGTTCCCCTCGCCGGTGCCGCCGGCTCGCCATTCGAGTTCCGGGCCTCCGGCCCGGGCGTCGTTGTGGACGGCTCGGACAACTTCGCCGACCCGCTGCTGTGGACACCGTCGCTCGGCACCTCGTTCGTCGCCGTCAGCGTCAACTGGAATCCGCAGCAGGTGTTCGTGGATGGCGCACGCCTCACGGTCACCACGGCGACTCCTGACCTCATGCCGACGAATTCGTTCCGGTACGTGATTGGCGAAGGCCTGTACGTGAACCTGGGCGGAGCCAATCCGGGGGCGCACTCGACGCTCGTGGGCCACCGCAACTACGGCTTCAATATCTTCAGCAAGGCGTTCGTGATCATCGACGGCTTCCAGATCACGCGTACCAACGACCGCGGCATCAACGTCCAGAACGGCTGCTCCGACCTGGTGATCTCACACAACACCGTGAGCTTCGCCAACAGCTACGGCATCCAGACCGTCAACGGGCAGCGCATCGTGATCGACGGGAACACCGTCTCGGACTGCAACCTCCACGGCATCGGCCTCACCGCCGGCGCCTCGGGCTGCACCGTCAGCAATAACGAGTCGTTCCGAAACGCGCACCTCACGATCAGGCAGGCCAACGGCATCTTCCTGTCCGCGGCGCCCGGCAACACGCTCTCTGGCAACCGCGTGCATCACAACCAGGACACTGGACTGTATTGGTCGGCAGGCTCGAACAACTGCGTCTCGGTCCACAACCGCTCGTGGAGCAATGGCGACCACGGCTTCGACCACCTCAACACGACCGGTGTCGCTCACGTCAACGACATCGCGTACTCCAACTTCATCGACGGCTTCTCGTTCGAAGGCAACTCACCCGGGGGTTCGACGTACAACTGCATCGGCATCGAGAACGGCCTCGCCAACAGCGGCAGCAATCTGTGGGTGGACGCCGCCTCGTCGGTGGGATTCACCTCCGACCACAACATCTTCTGGAACTCCACGTTGCTTGGGCCGGTCCGCTATGTCGCCACGCGGTATGCCTCGCTCGCGGACTTCACCCTGGCCACCGGACACGACGTGCATTCGCGCCAGGCGGATCCGCTGTTCGCGAATCCCCTGGCGGGTGACTTCGGGCTTGGGTACGGCTCGCCGGCCATCGACGCGGCGCACTCGGGTGTGGCGAACTGGCCGGCCACCGACGTCCTGGGCACGGCGCGCGTGGATGACTTCCGCACGGCCGATACCGGCGAGGGCCCGGTCACGTTCGCCGACATCGGTGTACTCGAGTACCTGCCGATCGACGTCGCTCCGGTCGTCACCAGCCCGCCCCAGATCAAGTCACTCCCGGTGTTGCCGATCAGCTTCGAGGTCACCGCCAGCGACGCGGACGGTGACGCGATCACGTCGCTGGTGATGGTGCCGGTCAGGATGCCCGCGAACAGTGGCGCGACGTTCACGCCGAACGAAACCAACACGGGGGGCACGTTCCTGTGGAACCCGGGCCTCACCACGGGGAGCTTCCGGGTCGCGTTCATCGCCACGAACACCCTGAAGGACACTTCCGAGACGCACATCCAGATCCTCAAGAAGCTCAGGGGCCAAGGATTGGGTGAGGCCCAGGAGGGCCCGGCACTCACGCTCGCGTTCTCCAACGGATTCCCGAACCCGTCCGTGGGTGCCGTGGACTTCGCGCTGGAGCTGCCGGAAGCCTCGAGCATGGACTGGGCGGCCTATGACATGCAGGGCCGCCGCATCTGGTCCGAGGCGCGCTCCCTTCCGGCCGGTCGTCACCGCCTGAGCTGGAACGGCGTCACGGCGAGCGGTCGTCGCGCGGAGCCGGGCATGTACTTCATCCGCGCACAGGTCGGCGGGACCCAGTTCGTGAGGCGCGTGGTCCGCTTCTAGTCCGCCACACCGATCTCGGCCATCAGGGGGGCGTCCGCTTCGCGGACGCTCCCCTCGCGCTGTCTGGCTGAAGCGGGCTCTCGCAGGACTCCACTCCTGACCCGTGCGACTCGTGGGACGCGACAAAGTGGATATCCCGCGTGACTCGTATTCACGCGCTCCGGAATTCACACCGGCACACTCGTGCATATTGCACTTTGCACTTCATTCATGCGCTGGTAACGCGTTAGCATTAATCGCAATCCACCACGATTTTCAGCGCCAGCTTCCCGCTCCGGCGGAACTCGCGTTCGGGATCTGGAGTGGATACCTCCCCCTAGCCAGCCCCTCTCCACGGATCTCTCTCCGGGGGCCCCATGCCGCCCACGACGCACGCCCGCTCGGCCGTGCGCGGACTACTGCTTGTCCGCGCCTGCTGCGGCGCCTTTGGTATCGGACTTCTCGCTGTGCTCGCCACCAGCGCGATGGCCCAGACCTACTACGTCGACAACTCGGTGGACACGTGTTCCGCCGCATCCGCGGGCACGGAAGCCGACCCCTACTGCACGATCGCCCAGGCCATGGCGGCGCATAAGGGACCGGGTATCACGATCATCGTGAAGCCCGGCATCTACCGGGAGCAGGTCGCGGTCCCACTCGCCGGCGCGGCGGGGCTGCCCTTCGTGTTCCAGGCCTCGGGCCCGGGCGTCGTCGTGGACGGATCGGACGACTTCACGAACATCGCGCGGTGGGTGCCGTCGCTCGGCACGTCCCACCTCGCCGCCAGCGTCACCTGGAAGCCCAAGCAGGTGTACGTGGACGGCGCGCGACTCGCGCTCACCACGCTCGCGTCTGACCTCATGCCGGCGAACTCGTTCCGTTGGGTCGCGGGCGAAGGTCTGTACGTGAACCTGGCCGGTGACAACCCCGGCGCGCACCAGACGCTCGTGGGCCGGCGCAACCATGGCTTCAGCATCTACTCAAAGTCATTCGTGACGATCGATGGCTTCCAGATCGCCCACACCGAAGACCGCGGCATCAACATCCAGAACGGCTGCGCCGACCTGGTGATCTCGCACAACACCGTGAGCTTCGCCAACAGCTACGGCATCCAGACTGTCAATGGGCAGCGCATCGTGATCGACGGGAACACCGTCTCGGATTGCAACTTCCATGGCATCGGCCTCACCGCCGGCGCCTCGGGCTGCACCGTCAGCAACAACGAGAGCTTCCGGAACGCCCACCCGACGATCCGCCAGGCCAACGGCATCTACCTGTTCGGCGCCTCGGGCAACACGCTGCTCACCAATCGGCTGCACCACAACCAGGACACCGGGATGTATTTCGGGAGTGGTTCGAACAACTGCATCTCGTCGCAGAACCGCTCGTGGAGCAACGGCGACCACGGCTTCGATCACGTCGCCTCTTCGGGTACCCAACACGTGAACGACGTCGCATACGGCAACCTGCTGGACGGATTCTCATTCGAGGGCAACTCGCCCGGTTCGTCGCTCTTCAACTGCATCGCGACCGAGAACGGCAATTCCACTGCCGAGTACGACCTGTGGGTGGACGCCAGCTCTTCGGTGGGGTTTTCCTCCGACCACAACCTCTTCTGGAACTCCGCGGCGCGGCCTGCGATCAAATACGTGTCCACCCTCTACTCCTCGTTGGCGGCGTATCAGCAGGGCACCGGGCTCGACCCGCACTCGATCCAGGCCGATCCGCTCTTCGCCGACCCCTCGGCCGGCGACTTTGGGGTCGAGTCAGGCTCGCCGACCATCGACGCGGGCCACTCGGGCGTGGAGATAGGGCCCGTCGCAGACTCACTCGGTCTTGCGCCCTTCGACGACTTTCGCACGACGAACCGAGGCTGTGGACCGCTGGCGTTCGCGGACATCGGCGCGCTCGAGTTCGTCCCCGTGGACGTCGCTCCGGTGGCCACGAGCCCGGTGCTCCTCAAGTCGAATCGAGAAGAGCTGCTTACGTTCACCGTGTCGGCCAGCGATGCGGACGGCGACTCCATCACCTCACTGGTTATGGCGCCAGGACAGCAGTCCACGATCAGCGGCGCGACGTTCACGCCGAACGCCACCAACACCGGCGGCACGTTTAACTGGGCGCCGGGCACGGCCATCGGCAACTTCGTGGTCAGGTTCATTGCCTCGAACACGCTCGCGGACACGTGCACGACACGCATCCAGATCGTCCACCCGATCAGAAGCGAAGTGCCCGTGGAGGACCAGCAGGGCGTGGCGCTCGCGCCCACGCTCGCGTTCTCCGACGGCTTCCCGAACCCGTCGGTGGAAGCCGTGGACTTCTCGCTCGACCTGCCGGAAGCCTCGAGCATGGACTGGTCGGTCTACGACATGCAGGGTCGCCTCATCCGGTCCGACGCGCGCTCCCTGCCAGCGGGTCGTCATCGCCTGCGCTGGGACGGCATCACGGCCAGCGGTCGTCGCGCGGAGCCGGGCATGTACTTCATCCGCGCACGGGTCGGTGGGGCCCAGTACTTGAGGCGCGTGGTCCGCTTCTGAGGCCCGTTGCGTGTGTGATCCGCTTCTGGGCCCGGTTGCGTGTACTGTCCGTGCTCCAGCCACTCGGTGTGCTCGAGGTCGCCGGCCTCGTGCCCCCGGGAAGGTGGGGCGTGTGCACTCCTGTCGCACCGCCCCCGACACGCCGCCACGGAGGACTTGCACATGAACGAGCGGGCCACCACGTTCGAGACATTCACGCTCGAGCGCACCTACGACGCCAGCCCCGAGCAGGTATTCGCCGCATGGGCCACGCCCGCCGCCAAGGCGCGCTGGTTCTCGGGTCCCAAGGAGGGCTGGAAGTCGCGACTCCGAGAAATGGACTTCACGGTCGGAGGCCTCGAGCGACTGGTGGGAGAGTGGGAGAACGGCATGATCTCGGATTATCAGGCGGTCTATCACGACATCGTGCCCGGCGAGCGGATCGTCTACAGCTACGCCATGGACCTGAACGGCCAGCGCATCTCGGTCTCGCTCGCCACCATCGAGATCAGGCGTGCGGACGCGGGCACGCAACTGGTGGTCACGGAGCAGGGGGTGTTCCTCGACGGTTACGACCACCCGGGCCAACGCCAGCACGGCACGAGCAGCCTGCTCGATGCGCTCGAGCGCGCCCTTCGGCGCGAGGGGGCCAAGGCGTGAGTTGTGCTCGGAAGATTGCTGATGCGTGGGACCGTGGTCGGTCGAGCCGGGGCCGGGAAGCCGGGTCTCAGAACGCGTACTTCAGCTGATGGGATCGCGGGTTCCTCACCCGCCGTGTCGGGGTGAGCCCGCGGTAGTACTCGTCCCAGCGCTCGGGCAGGGGGATGCGCCCCGGGAACAACCGCTCGGCGAGGATGCGCCGGGCACTCCAGCGCTGCGTGCACACGCCGGCGCGCATCGCCGGCGTCTCGCCGGGGTGGCGCTCGGAGAACCACTTGCCGTAGTTGCGCCACACCAGGAACACCCACAGCCTTGCGATCGCA
>CAYQNV010000088.1:0-27226 GCA_964418975.1 uncultured bacterium
CCATCGTCCCCTCCGTCCGCGTCCTAGCGATAACCGGCTCCACCGTCTACGCGGGCGGGCAGTTCACCACCATCGGTGGGCTGTTTCGCAACCGGATCGCCGCGCTCGATGCCATGACCGGGGTGCCCACCGTGTGGAACCCGAACGCCGACAACGGGGTCAGCGCCCTGGCGGTGAGCGGCTCCACGGTTTACGCGGGCGGGGTCCTCACCAGCGTCGGCGGGCAGGCGCGTGGCGGGATCGCTGCGCTGGATGCCACGACGGGGGCCGTTACCGCCTGGAACCCGAGCGCCACCGGTGGCGCCGTCTACGCCTTGGCGCTGGGCGGCTCTACCGTCTACGCAGGCGGGGCCTTCACGAGCATGGGAGGTCTGCCGCAGAGCTACATCGCCGCCATTGAAGATCCCACGCTCGAAGTGCCCACAGAGTCGAGCGGCAAGCCGAGCGCGCTTCTGCTAGAGAACCGGCCGAACCCCTTCCGCATCTCAACGATACTCACGTTCGCCGTTCGCACCGAAGCACGTGTGACGTTGGAGGTGTTCGATCTGGCGGGTCGCGTCGTGGCGACCCTACTCCGAAACGAGCCCACGACGGCGGGATCCCAGCAGCTCGAGTTCCGCCACCCGGCGCTGCCGTGCGGGCTCTACCTGAGCCGGCTCCGGATCGGCCGCGACGTCGTCACCCGGAAAATGCTCCTGCTGGAGTGAACGGTCGGGGCGCCGAGTCTCAGCGCGGGCTGGTCGCCTCGACCACGCTCACGAAGCGCTCGCCGGCATGCCACAGCACCATCGCCAGCAACACGAACAGCGGCAGCACGCCGACCACCGTGGCGCTGGACACGGCCCAGTGCGCTTCGGGCCCGGGAACGAGCGCCTGCACGAGCGTGCGACCGAGCGCATCCAGCCCCCAGCTTTGCGCCATCGTCGCGAATCGCTCTGGCGCAGACGCCGCCAGCGGGAACCATGCGCGCGCCGTGGCGATCAGTGCGTCACCGCGCCACAGCACCAGTGCCGCCACGGTGCTGGCGAGCAGCACGCTCGGCTCGGCCGCGGCACGCACCCACCACGGCAGCTCGTCGGGCAGCGTCAGCCAGCGCACACCGCGCGCCTCGCCCCGCTCGACGCGGGCCAGCACGCGATCCGCGAAACCGTGCAGCACCGCCGACGCATCCGCGTCGACGCTGTAGCTGAAGTGACGTTCGAGCGCGAGTTCGAGCGACCGCGCGCGAGCAAGCGAACGCTCACAGCGAGCGCACGAGCGCACATGCTCGAGCGCCGCCGCGGGCAGGTGCCGTGGCGCGCCGCCGTCGAGCAGTCGTTCGAACGCCAGGCAGTTCACGCTTCGTCCCTCGTTTCTTGTGTCCATGCCGAGCGCAGCGCCGCGCGGGCGCGCAGCAGGTGCGTCTTCACCGTGTTCTCCAGCATTCCCAGCGCCGCCGCCACCTGCTCCACCGAGCGGCCTTCGTAGTAGAACATCGTCACCGCCGCGCGCTGCGAATCGCTCAAGTTCGACACGAGGCGTTGCAACAGCATGGCTTGAAGTGCGTCCTCGTCCGCGCCGGCGGGCGCGGCGTGCTCCGGCAACCTGTCTTCCTGCTGCTCGCGTGCGCGCCGGTTCTTCAGCACCTGCGCTCGATCGAACGCGCGCCGCGCCACGATTCGATAGAGCCACGTCGAGAAACTCGATTCGCCTCGAAATCCCGGGAGCGCCGTCCACACCCGCACGAACGCGTCCTGCGCCACCTCCTCGGCGTCGAGGCTGGAGCGGAGGATGCGCAGCGCCAGCGTGTAGGCGCGCGCCTGGTGCTGTTCCACCAGAACGCGAAACGCGCCCGTGTCGCCGGCCTGCGCGCGGGCGATGAGCCGCCGCTCCTCCGCCATCCGCACGACTTCAGGACGGGCGGCGCTCGGGCGGTCCATCGGGGAGTTGGACGGGCTTAGGGGCGGCTCGGGTTTCACCCCCCCACCTTAGCTTTCTCGCCCCCCCCGACCGAACCCTGAAACCCGACCGGGCCCTGCCCCGGTCGAAGCGGGTGTCCCAGGCCAGAACGGCCACCCCAACCCCGCACGAGGAACCCTCCCATGTTCGACTTCAGCCCCGGGGACTTCGTCCCCCTCATGGCGCTCAGCATCCCCATCATCGCCATCGTCGGCGGCATCACCACCGGCATCGTCCGCATGATGCAGCGCCAACGCGCGTTCGAGATGATCCAGCGCGAGCGGATCGCGGCCATCGAGCGAGGCCTCGACCCGGACAAGATCGCCAGCCTGCAGCGCCCGCTCCTTTACGACGACCGTGGCATCTATAACGATCCGCACATGACCGCCGAGCGGCGTCGTCAGGGTCTGTTGATCGGCGGCATCGTCACGCTGTTCGTGGGCGTGGCACTCGCGATCTTCCTGAGAGGTGTGACCGATGGCGGGGATGGTCACAAGGCGTGGCTCGTGGGCATCATCCCCGCCGCGGTGGGCGTGGCGCTGCTCCTGAGCTCGTTCCTGATCCGGCCCATCGGACCGGGTGCGCCGCCGCCGTCGGGTTCGTAACTGACCCAGCGCTGTTGCGGCGCGGCGACTGCGGGACACCGGGTCTGCGGTGTCTGTGCTAGTTTCGCGTCGCATGATTCCTGAACCCGAACTCACGAACGCCTACCCGGCACGCGGCTCGTGTGCCGCGAGCTTCCGGTCCGCGGTCCCGGCCGTGTGGTTGCTCGCGGCGTTGGTCACGGGCTGCGCGGGCTGGGGTGCCAACAAGCTCGACGCACAGAAGGCCGCGCTGGAGCGGCCGCTGGCCTCGCTCGCCGACAGTGGTGACGTGGAGGCCATGCGCGTGGTCGCCGACATCGAGGTGCTGCGCGCGCAGGGCATGTTCTCGGACTCGCTCGCCAACGTGCTTACCGCGCTCCCGGGCGGCGAATTCATGAGCTTCGACGAGAACGGCGTGCGGTCCCGCGCCGGGCGCGGCGCAGACATCACGACGCTGCTCGAGTACTCGTCCGCCGAGTCGATCCTGCTCAAAGAATTGGTGATCACGCCCGAGCAGGTCGCCGAGTTGCGCCGGCTGGTACTCGACAACATGGCGGCTGCCGCGGAGATGGCGGCGGGCTTCCAGGGCCGACAGGGCGAAGCTCCGAACTGACGCGACCGGACACGGCCCCGCAATGGCTTCGGGCGGGAGCGATCCGTCGCCATGGGCCATTTTTCTCGCGAGAGGACGTCACAGGGGCCGGCGCGTGCCGTAGACTTGGTGTCCCTTCTGGAGGGTTCCATGCTCGTCCGCCGCACGCTCGCCACCGCCCTGCTCGGCCTGTTCGTCGCAATCCCGGCAATCGCCCAGATCTCCATCCCCCTCGGCGCGCTCGGCCCTGACTTCACCAAGACGCCGCTCGGCGGGGGTTCGGTGTCGTTGTCGCAATACCCGGGCAAGGTGGTGGTGCTGTTCCTGCTCGGCTACTCCTGACCCTTCTGCCTCGCCGACGGTCGGTCGGTGCAGCAGGACATCGCGCAGCACTACGCCGCCACCAAGCCCGGCGAGGTGCAGGTGCTGGGCGTGGACCTGTGGAACGGCACGGCCGGGCAGGTCAACAACTTCCGCACCACCACCGGCGCCACATACCCGTTGCTCCTGAATGGCGCGTCATTCACCGGTGGAAACGTCGAGAACCTCTATGGCACGTATGACAACTACATCGTGCTCAACAAGCAGCGCATCGTGCGTTATCACGCGGCGCTCAACTGGCCGCACGAGAATCGCTACCACTTGAACGAGATCCGGGCGTGCGTGGATTCGCTGGTCTCGGCCACGGTGGACGTGCCGCCGGTCGCGACGCTGCCCGTGTCGCTCGCGGCCAGCCCCAACCCCGCGCGTGGCTCGAGCGTGTTGCTACTCACGCTCTCGGAGCCGGTCGCTTCCGCCACGGTCCAGGTGCACGACGTGGCCGGGCGAGTGGTGGGCACGCCGTGGGACGGCCCGCTTGCATCGGGCCGGCACGAGTTCCGCTGGGAAGCTCGCGATGCGAACGGTGCGGCGCTGCCCGCCGGGATCTATCTCGTGCGCGCCCGGCTGGGTCGTGAGACGCGCACGCTTCGGCTGGCGGTGACGCGTTGAGGGTGGCGCGACTCGCGCGGCTCGCCCTGGGAAGCCTGCTCGTGGCGGGCGTTGTTATGGCCGCGGGCACGCCGGCGACGACGGGAGTCGTGTCGCTCGATGGCGTGACGCTCCGCGCGCTCGATGGCGCCCGACTGGATCTCAAGGAACAGCTCGCGCAGGGTCCAGTACTGCTGGACTTCTGGGCCACGTGGTGCCGGCCGTGCGAGCGCTCGCTACCGGCGACCCAGCGCCTGCACGAGCGCTACCGCGAGCAGGGTCTGCGCGTGATCGGCGTGTCGGTGGACGGCCCGCGGAACTGGGCACGCGTGCGGCCGTTCGCGGGACGCCTCGGGCTCACGTTCCCGTTGGTGATCGACGAGGACGGCTCGCTCGCCCGGCGTTTCCGCGCGGGCGGTGTGCCGACCACGGTGCTGATCGCGTCCGACGGCCGTGTCGTGCGCGCCCACACCGGCTGGGTGCCCGGCGAAGATGATTCGCTCGCCGCAGCGGTCGCCGCACTGCTGCCCGTGGCCGGCACCACGCCTGCTCCGTGACCCACCGGCGCTTGGCATGGACGCTGGTGCGCCTGAGCCTGCTCGCGCTGCTACTGGCCCCAGCCACTCACGCACAGGTCACGGGTGACCTGTTGCTGCTCATGCGCTACGGCGACCGGGTGTATGTGTCGCCTGCCGACCACACTCGTCTCTACGGCCGGGTGGACATCGGCTGGGCGCGAGACGGATTCGCCGCGGGCGGGCGCTTCGAGTCCGACCGCAGCAGCGACAACGATGCCGGCGGCAGCCGGCTCACCCAGTACGACCGGGTGACGCAACGCTGGGCGGAATGGAGCGACGCGCACGCGCGCCTGCGCGTGGGCCAGCTCCACACCATCCTCGGTCACGGCCTGCTCCATCGCTCGTACGAGATGCCGGGCGTGGTCTACGACGAGCCGGGCTCGGGCACGCGGTACGCGGCTTCGCGCGACGTGGATGGCGCGCTGCTGGAACTGCGCGCGGGGCCGTTCGCGTGGCGATCGTTCTCGGGACGCTTCAACGACGCCACCTATTCACCCGCGTCCGAGGCGCTGGGTGCGCCGCGCTACGGGAGCCTGCTGACGGGGGGCCAGGCCGAGTTCCGGTTGCCGTGGAACGGCCGTGTGGGCGCCGCGGCATTGCGTGCCGCACCCGGCGGCGGGCCACGTCGCACGTTCGCCAGCACGTTCGCGGGCGTGGATGCGTTGTCGGCCTGGCCCAAGTCCGGCGTGTCGCTGCCGCTGGCGGTCGAGTACGCGCGCGAGGGTGGCCACTTCTCGGATTGGGCGACGTTCTCGCGGGACGCGACGGTGACGCACGGCCTCTACGCGTCGGCGGGCCTGATGTGGGGCGCATGGTCGTTGACGGGTGAGGTCAAGGATCTGGACGGCATGCGTCTCGGCTTCAACGATCCGCCGCCGCTCGTGCGCGAGCACACATGGTCACTGCTCAATCGCAACACGCACCTGCTGGACGCCGAGAGCGAGCGCGGCCACCAGCTCGAGCTGAACGCACCGTTCCACTCCTGGGTCTCGCTCACGGCCAGCCTCGCGCGCGCGGACGGCGCGCCGCCGAACCAGGCGGGATTCCGCTACGAGGAGCGCTTCGCCGAATTGCGCGTGGCCCCGCCCGCGGCGGACGCATGGGAGGTGCGCGCCTATGCCGATCGCGGCTACGACACGCACGACTTCGTGGGCGACCGGCACGCCGCCGGGCTCTCCCTGGCCGCGCGTGGCCCGCGCGGGTGGTCCGGCGAACTGGATCTCGAGCGCCAGCGCGTGGTGCGCGTCGGCGTACTCACGACCGAGTCGTTCGAGGACGTGGCGCTCACGCTCGGCGTGAGCCGCTCGGGGTGGGGACTGGCCGGCTTCACGCTCACGCGCACCACCGATCTCCTCGACCGACCTTCGGACCTGTTCGGCAACCCGACCGCGCCCTCGGCCACGTTCGCGGGTGTCACGCTCGCGGCCGATCTCACCACGCGTCATCACGCCGAGTTGTTCGTGGGCCGTCGCCGCGGCGGCCGCGCGTGCGTGAGCGGCACTTGCTACGACGTGCCGTCGCTGGACGGCGCCGAGCTGCGCTGGACGAGCCGCTTTCCCTGAGCGCGTTACTTTCGGCGGAGGTGTCCAAGGCGCCGTAAGCAGTGCTCGCGCCCGAAGCCCACTCGGTCGATCCCCCGAACGGCACGAGTGACATCGGAGCGCGAGCCTGTTGGCGACACCGCGCGACATTGCGCGACGTCAACCAGTATGTCGCGCCAGCGCCCGAAGTATGACAGGGATTCTCGGGAGCCCCGCCCACCCGGAGCCGGGGTTCGGCTCCCGCCCGGTCAGTGCCGCTGCACCCCGGTCCCCACGCCCAGGTCCACCCAGTGCACGCGGTCGCGGTAGAGGTCCGGGTCCATGCGCCGCAGCTCGTTCACGCGGCTCCGGTGGCAGGTGGTGAGCAGGAGTTGGTGGCCGGCGCCGAAGCTCTCGATCAGGGCGCGCATGCCGGCGCGCAGGCGCTCGTCGTCGCTGGTGGCGAACACGTCGTCCAGTAGTAGTGGCAGCGGCTCGGTTCCGCGCGACAGGAACTCGCTGATCGCCAGGCGCACCGCCAGGTAGAGCTGGTCGCGCGCACCGGCCGACAACTGCGCGTGCGCCTTGCCGCGCGACACGAGCGGCCCGCCGTCCAACTGCACCGAGAAGTCCAGGTCCTCGCCAAAGCGCAGGCCCTCGACCGACGTGCCGAACGATTCGAGGATCTTGGCGACGCGGTCATTCAAGAAATCGGCCCACTTGCGATGCGTGTCGGACGCCACGCGCTGGATCGTGGCGTGCGCCATCTCGGCGGCCTGCTTGAACTTCTTGGCGCGTTCGATCGCGCGCCCCAGTCGCTCTTGCGATTGTGCCAGGTCCGGACGCCGCTGCGCGTGACGGCGCCACACTTCTTCCACCTCGACGCGCACGTCTGAGCGGCGGCGCTGGGCCTCCTCGAGCTTGCTGCGCGTCTGCTTCACCTCCACCTCGATGTCCGCCGAGGCGCGCGCGTTCGGGGCCAGCTCGCCGCCCGCCATGAGCATCTCCAACTGGCGCCGGCGCTGGGCGACTTCGTGTTCGGGGTGCAGTCGGCGCCGAGCCGCCGGGACGAGTTCTTCGCTGATCATGGCGTAGCGCACGCGGCCTTCCATGCGGCGCTTCAACTCATTCACGTGATGCGCCCAGCCGCGGCCGGGCTCGTGCGAGATGCCCGCGGTCTGCAGCACGCGCACGGCGCGGTCCTTCATGGCGTTCGCCGCCGCCTCGAGCACGCGCTTCTCCTCTTCCACCCAGCCGAAGCCGCGCTCCAGGTCGGCGAGGCGCTGGCGCGCGTTCACCGACCGTCGAGCGTCGTAGGCCACTTTCTCGAGCAGCTCGGGCGTCACGACATTCTCGCCCGCCACCTTCACCAGCGGGCGCGCGTCGTCGATCAGCTGCTGCCGCCGGCGGTCGGCCGCCTCGAGCTGTTCCTGCGCGCGTAGCAGCGGGCCCGAATCCTCGACCAGCCGGGCGTACTCGCCCCACTGGCGCAACAGGTCTACGTGGTCGCGGTAGCCCATCATGCGCGCCAGCTCCACCAGGCCCGACTCGTTCTCGGCGCGCCGGCGATGCAGCTGGTTGATGCGCCCCTGCGCCTCGGCCAGCAACGTGAGCGCGTTGTCGCGGTCCGCTCGGCGCGTCTTGGCGCCCAGCCCCAGCAGCGCGCCGCCCGCTGCGGCGACGGCGCCGCCGGCCGCGAGCAGCGCCACGCCCAGCGTGGCGGTGCCGCGCAGCGCCAGCACCAGGCCGCCGGCCACGAGTGCCGCGGCGCCCAGGGCGAGCAGGATCCAGCCCGGCGTGCGACGCGCCGAGCGTGCGGCGTCCACCGCGCGGAGCGTCTCGGTGGCGCCCGTGCGTTGCTGCTCAAGCGTGGCGGACTCGGTCTGGAACACGAGGTTCAACTCGGATTGCTGGCGCAGCAGCCGCAGGCTCTCCGGCGGCAGGCTCGCGAAGCGCTGTTGTAGGAACTGCACCTGCTCCGGCTCGTAGCCCTTGCCCGCGAGCCCGTCCCGCAGCTCGAACACCTGATGTCGGAGCAGCGCGTCCTGCATGAGCAGGTGCCGCAACTCGGCCGCCTGGCCGACGCAGCGATCGGCCTCTTCCAGCGAGAACAGGTCGTAGGGTGCCAGCTCCAGTCGCTCGGCCGCGATGGCCTCGCGCTCGCGCGCCAGCTCGTCACGACGGCGCGATTCCAGCCCCTCGATGCCGCGCATGGCCTCTTCGTGCCGTGCGATGGTCTCGCGCAGGTCGCCCTCGGCATTGGGTGGCAGCGCCGCCGTGCCCGCCAGCCCGCCGGCCTCGCCCTCGAGCCGCGTCACCTCGGCCAGCGCTGCCTCGTGGTCGGCGAGCTGCCGCCGTACGTCCACGGCCAAGCCCGCGCGGCGCTCGTTCTCGAGCTCGCGCAGCGCGTTCTGCAGCTTGCGCTCGTCCTGGGTCAGCTGGAGCAGGTCCTCGAGCGGCGCCTGCGCCACGATCAGCGTGGAGTCCAGCTCGCGGATATCCACCTCGACCAGTTCGCGCTTGGCAGTCAGCCGGTCGATGGCATTGTCGATCGTGCCGGTGAAGTCCAGCTCGTGGGCGTTGTAGCGGCGCAGTGCCTCCTCGAGTACGCGCAGCGCCTCGGAGGCGTTTGTGTCGCCGATGTGCGTGTCGGCGGCGTTCTCGAGCCGGCTCTTGAGCGTCGAGGCGCGACGCGCCTTCTCGTCGGCGGGCACGACGCCGTCCAGTTCGCCCTGGAGCAGCAGCGCGCTCTTCTCGAACTCGGCCTGGTCCAGGCCCAACAACTTCTTGCCCACCGGGTACTCGTCGCGGCCCTCGAGGAACTGCGCCGTCACCTCACCGCCGGTTCGATCGAACACCGCCACCGTGCTGCGCTCGAAGTCGCGGGTGATGGTGTATGCGCCCGCCGCGCACTCCACGTCGAGCGTCACCCGGAACGCGCCGCCGTTCCACGGCCGCCAGCGCTCGAGCGGCGTCACCACTCGATGGGTGCGCCGGTCACCCTCGAGCCCATAGAGCGCCGCGGAGATGGCGGCGAACAGCGTCGTCTTTCCGCGCTCGTTGTCGTCGAGCACCACGTTCACGCGGTCGGCGGAGAACGTCCACTCGCCCTGCAGCGGCCCGAAGCCGTCCACGCGCAGGCGCACGAGCTTCATTCGGCCACCTCTTCCCACTGCGGAAGCACTTCGCGCACGCGGAACGCGTCGAGCCCGTAGTAGAGCGCGCGCTCCAGCGTCACGCGCTGCTCGGGGTCGGTCTCGCCATCGATCTGCGCCAGCAGCTCGAGCGCGAAACGCTCCTCGGTGGTGCGACCCTCGCCGGTACGCAGTTGGTCGAGGTCGTAGTCCGGGCGCACCGCGCCGCGGTCCCAGCGCACGTGGAATGCGCGCGCGAACACGTCGGCGCCGGGTGACGTCCAGCGCACGCCCGGCGACAGCCGTCCGATCATGGTGAGTCGCGTGAAGTCGTTCTCGCCCACGCCCGCCGCGGCGAACGCGTGCAGGATGCGGCGGTCGACCTGCTCGGGGCTGGCGCAGCCGGTCACGTCGGCCTGCGCGCTCAGCACACGGCGACGGTCGAGCTTGAGGTTCTCCACGTTCACCACGCAGCTCTCCATGCCGTAGCGCATGAGCACCTCGAGCGCGCCGTGCTCGCCGGGCTCGGAGTAATCGAGCGCGATGGGCGAGCCCGCGTAGGCGAGCCGCACGCCCGACGAGCTGGCTCCGCTGCCCGGCTCCTGCTCGATCTCGGAGCGCACGTGGTAGTGGCCCACGGCGTGGTACACGAACGGCGACGCGGCGACCTCGCCGTCGCTGAACGGCGCGGTGATCTTCTGCGACGGCGGGCAGCGGCCCTCGCGCGAGCCGTGGAACAGCGCCACATCGATCGTGCCGGGCCGTCGCTCGGCCAACTCCTCGAGCGCGGCCTTGGCGAGCGGGCGCTCCATGGTGCCCGAATTGGTGAGGAACGCGCGGCCCCAGATGCGCACGGTCGGCTGCGACACCAACGGGACCGCCGTCCAGCGCGGAGAATCGAACACATGCACGTGCGACGGCCAGTGCGTGCCGCGCGCCTGCAGCAGGCGCGGGTTCCACGCGGCGTTGTCCTGCGAGGCCGGGTCGTGGTTGCCCGGCGCGATGAACACGGGCGGGCAGCCGGGCACGGCGAACGCGCGCAGCGCGAACGTGAGCGCACCGGTGTCCACCGGCACGCCGTCGAACAGGTCCCCCGGGATCAGGATGGCCTGCACGTCGCGCTCGATGGCGTGCTTGACGATCTGCTCGAGCGCCGCCTGCTGGTCGCGGCGGCGGAGTTCGCGCCGTTCGGGTGGGAGCCACGCGAACGGGCGACCCAGGTGCAGGTCGGAAATCTGCAGCAGTCGCAGCAACGCCATGCGGGTGGGGTCCTATCCTTAGGAGGCGGCCGTCGCCCCGCGCCGGGGCACCCCGTTTCGCTGGACCCAGCGGAGCCGGGTGCCCGAAGCGGGCATGCGCTGGAAACTACAGCGGCCGCGCGGCCCCGGCAATGCAGGCCTGGCGCCGGATCAAGTTTTCTACAGTCGATCGCAAAGGCGCTGCCGCCGGGCGGAGATCGTCACCGAGTGACGCATGCCTTGAGACTCAACGACTGAGCGCCCTGAACCAATCTCACGAAGTAGATGCCGGGGCGAATCGCCGCGCCGCCCCGCAGGTTGACCAGATGGCGGCCGGGAGTCGCGCTCACGTCTCGGCGCGCCAGGATCCTCCCCGAGGGGTCCACCAGTTCGACGACGGCCGGCTCCGACGAGGCGAGCGAGAGTGCGACCCTCAGTTCCCCGTGGGCGGGGTTCGGCCGCACGTTCTCAAGCGAAAACGTCGGGGTCCAGGGCACGATGACTGCGATCGTCGGGTCGTCGCCAAGTTGGCCGTTGGCGCGCACCCGTTGGGCGTAGATGTCGTAGGGGGACGCGCCCCGGAAGTCCTGCCAGGTCACGAGCGCGCCACCGGCTCCGTCGCTTGCGATTGCGGGCCACTGCTGGTCCCACGCAGCGGTGCACACGGACCGGCCGTCGGTGAGCCACGCCGCGTCCAGCGCGCCGTTCGCCAGCACATGCTGCGCGTAGATGTCGTGCTCCGGCGCGCCCCGGAAATCGTCCCAGGCCACGATCGCACCGCCGGAACCGTCCGACGTGATCGCGGGTTGTTGTTGGTACTCGGCGGCAGTGCACACGGCGCGGCCACCGGTGGGCCACGCCGCGTCCACTGTGCCGTTCGCCAGCAGGTGCTGCGCGTAGATGTCGTATTCAGGCTCGTTCCGGAAGTCCTCCCAGGTCACGATGGCGCCCCCGGCCCCGTCGATTGCGATCGCCGGTTGCTGCTGGTCAAGCGGCGCGGCGCACACGGCCCGGCCAGCGGTGGGCCACGCGGGATCGAGCGTGCCGTTCGCCAGCACGTGCTGCGCGTAGATGTCGAGGTAAGGCTCGTTCCGAAGGTCCTCCCAGGTGACGAACGCTCCCCCTGCACCGTCCGACGCGATCGCGGGATTCTGCTGATTCGAGGCGGAGGCGCAGACGAGCAGGCCCTCGTTCGGCCACGTGGGATCGAGCGTGCCGTTCGCCAGCACGTGCTGGGCGTAGATGTCGTAATAAGGCTCGTTCCGGAAGTCATCCCACGTGACGAACGCTCCCCCTGCACCGTCCGACGCGATCGCGGGATGCTGTTGATTCGAGGCGGCGGTGCAGATGGGCAGATTGACGACCGGGTCGCTCGGCCACGCCCCGGCGGCAGGGCATGGCGACAGGCAGACGAGCACCAGCCCGAGACAGCCGACCGGATGCGACAGGAACTCGCGTGACATGACGGCCTCCGGAAGCGGTGAGACCCAAGGATTCTGCGCCCCGACTCACCCACGAACAACGTCTCATACGGCCGGGGCCCTTTTATTCGGCCGCGCTCACCGCGCCCTCCCCGTCGCTCCGCGACCGGGGCATGGGGCCCCGGAAGCGGTCGCGTCGGGGGTGGTCACATCACCAGCGTGCCGGTGCGGAGCAAGTAGGCGAGCCGCGCGCGCTGGTCGGCATCGAGCACCGCGTGCATCTGCGCCAGCGAATCCGTCACGCGTTCCTGTAGCCGCGTCACGCTCCCGACTCGTAGCCGGGTGGCCTCGGCAGCCTTGGCCGACTCGAACGCCTCGCCGGTCGCCGCCTCGGCGAGCAGCGTGAGTGCGCGGCGATCGTCCACCGCAGCCTGCGCCCGCTCGGTCTTGAGTTCGTTGATGATGGCGGCGAACCGGGCCAGTTGCGGCTCGGTGAGCTCCAGTTTCCAGGCGAGGAAGCGAAGCGGACGACGGACGCCGAATCCACCGGCGAAGTCGTCCCCCGCCCAGTAATGGTGATGCGGGGTGTGCTCGTGTCGAGCCTGCGGCGCACAGCCGCACGAGCGCTGCTCACGGATTCCGTGGCACATGGTGTGGCTCCTCTCGCCGGGGCGTGTCGCGCCCGGCGGGTTTCCGGCAGGTCCCTGAAGGGACTCCGCCACGGCGCGGGCCCAATGCCTCGCGCCAAGTCCCAGCCTAGCAGTGGCGTCAAGACGGCGATTGCCGCCCGGCTCCCGCGCCGCCTACTCTGGCCCCATGACCGCCCCCCCCCCGGTGCTCGAGCTCGAACGACGCCTGAGCTGGCCGGGCTGGCCCACGCTGCTCTTCCTCGGGCTCCTCACGCTGCTGCTGGCGCTGGTCGGCATGACGCTGGTGCTGCGCCCGTCGCGCCCGAGCGGCCTGCCGGACGATGCCGCATTGCTGCGCGCGGCGGGCCTGCCCGACCCCTCGTTCGGCGTGCTCACCGCCGAGATGCGCTTTCGCTCCGCCGCGTTCGGCGGCGCTCCGTCAACCACGCCGAACGACGCGACGACGCTCGCGCGCGCTCGCGAAGCCGAGCATGTGCTCGAACGCTGGACACGCCGGCACTCGGGAGAGCCGCGCGCTCGGGCGGCGCTCGGCGCACTGGCACTCGTGCGGCATGACTACGCGACGGCCACGAACCGCTACCGCGAGGCGTGCGAGCGCGCCCCGCACTACGGCGAGGGTCGACTGGGCTGGGGCGTAGCCCTGGCGCTGGATGCCGTACGGACGAGCGAACCCTGGCAACGTCGCGCGCTCATGCTGCGCGCGATCGCCCAGTTCGCCGCCGTGGACCCCTCGGAGCCCGAATACCTGCTGGCGCTCCACAACCGCACCCAACTCCTCTTCGAAGTCGGCCGCACCCCCGAAGCCCGGACGCTCGCGCGACGCTATCTCGCCCTTGAGCCCGCAGGACCTTGGGCGGACCGCCTGCGGTCCGAGCTGCGCGAGCGCTGAGTCGGCGCCGCCCACACGCCTCCATCGCCCCGCGGGCAGTCGTAGGCAGGGTGAGGTCGGCTTCGAATGAGAGCAGCCGCGAGCAGGCCGCAGCCAGGGACTGGCGGAGGCCGTTGCGAGCGACAGCCAAGGCTCGGCCAGGAGGGCCGAGCCGAGCGATGCTCTCATTCGAGGCCGACCTCACCCTGCCGGCGGCATCACGGGACTCACTCGAGATCTTCCACCCACTCCTCACTACGCGCCTGCGCCCGAGAGAAGTCCCGCAGCCGAACGGACTCGGCAAGTCGTTCGCGCAGCCATCCGCCGATGACCCGCTCGAGCAACGTCCCACGCGGCCGGTGGTACTCGCGGAGCGCGATGCGTTCTTCCTGCGGGATCCCGCCCAGCCGACGCGCATCGGCGATCGCCGCATCGAGCCCGCCGATGCCATCCACCAGCTTGCGCTCCACCGCGTCATCGCCCAGCCACACCCGGCCCTGCGCGTGGGCGTACGTCTCGAATGATTCGAGCTTGCGCCCGTCTCGCACGCGTTCGACAAACGTGCGGTAGAGCCGCTGGATGCTGCTGTCCGCCGCAGCCTGGTCGCGCGGGCGCCAGTCGCGGCCCAGCGACAGCCCGCGCATGTAGTCGCCGCGGTCGAACTCGTCCTGTCGCACGCCCAACTTCGCGTAGAGCCCTTCCAGCGAGGGCTTCACGAACAACACACCGATCGAGCCTGTCACCGTGTGCTTGTTGGCGTAGATACGGTCGGCATGCGCTGACAAGAAGTAACCGCCACTCGCCGCGACCGAGCCCATGGACACCACCACCGGCTTGCCCGTCTCGCGGCGCAGTCGCTCCACGGCGCGGTCCATGAGGAACGACGCGCTCGCCGACCCGCCCGGGCTCTCCACGCGCAGCACCACTGCACGGATGCCGGGTGACTTGAACGCCCGCTCGAGCTGCGCGGTGATCGTCTGGTCGCCCATCACGCCACCGTCCAGCGCGTCGCTGCCGCTTCGCCCGTCCACGATGGCGCCGCCGGCGTAGACCACCGCGATGCGCTCGGGCGTGTGCCACACCGTTCGTGCTCGGGGCGCGCGGCGCAGGTCGGCGAGTCGCGGCTTGGCGCCGAGACCGGTGCGCCGACCCAGCTCGGCCAGCGCCTGCTCGCGCCAGCCCACCGAGTCGATGACGCCAAGCCTGGCCAGTACGTCCGCGGAATGTCCGCGCCCGTCCAGCACCGGCAGCAATCGTTCGGGGGCCACGCGCCGGCCGTTTGCCACGGTGCTCACGAACAGTTCCTGTCGCTGCGTGAGCACGCGCTGGATGACCGCCGTGTCGGCGGGCGGCGTGGAGTCCACGCTGTAGTTGCGATAGCCACTTTTAAAATCACCGGTGCTCGAGCGATCCAGCCTCACGCCGAGCCCGGCCAGCATGCGCCGGTAATAACGTCGCTCGGTGCGGAGCCCCAGCCCCACAAACTCCGCCGCGGGCGAGGCGTACGCGGCCGAGGCGGCACTCGCGAGATAGAGATCGCCGCGGCTGCCGCCGTACTGCATGTAGGCCAGCACGGGCTTGCCCGCCTGTTGGAGCTTCTCGAGCCGCGGGCGCAACTCCTCCAGGTGTGCCATGCCCGCGACGCGGTCAAGCTCCAGGAACACGCCGCGGGTGAGCGGGTCCTCGAGTGCGCGTTCGAGCTGGCGATGAAGCGGCGCCGACGGCGTGCCGCCTCCGCCGCCCAGCAGGCCGCCGGGCATGGACTCGTCCGTGAGCATGCCGCCCATGCGCACGTGCGCCACGCGCCGCTGCGCGCGCGGCACGAGAAGCGCGCGATCCTCGCCGGCGTGCGCCGCGAGCGCCACGCTCTCGTACACGCGGCCAGAGCGCGTGCGCGCCTGTGCGACCTGCACGTTGCTCCGCACGCCGCGCAGCACCACGCCCAACTGGAACGCACCGTGGCCCTCGGCGAGCGCGCGCAGCTCGAGCCCCGCCACGGGTTCCACCGCCGCGCCCACGCGCACGCGCGCGTCGCGTGTCGAAGAGCCCTCGGGCAAAGTCACGTCGGCGGTGAGCGTGAAGCGCGTGGCCGCGTCGTGCGCCAGCCGGCGCGACCACGCCAGCGGACGGAACCCCAGGCCGAGCGTGTAGTCGCGCTCCTGTCGCCGGCCCTGGAACTCGGGCCGGAACAGGTGCGCCACACTCACGCCCGCGCTGGCCCATGGCCGCGCCCGCAACAGGAGCCCGGCGCGGGCGTCCAGGTCGCGCTCGCGGCGCGGCGCGCTCGCGACGCGCTCGATCGCGGACCAACCCAGTCGCAACTGTTCATTGCCCGCCGAGAATCCCAAGCCGAACGCCAGCGACGAGTCGCGCTCGCGCGTGAACCCGAGGCCCAGCCGTCGCCAGCTCGCGAGCCCCGCGTTCCATTCGTGGCCGGAGTCGCCGCGCGCGTAGGCCAGCAGCCATTCGGACGGGTAGCGCTGGCCGATTGCGGCGGGGTTCACCAGCAGCGCGCGCGCGTCATCTGTAGCCGCCACGCTTTCATCCGCGAGTGCCGTGGCGGGTGGGAATGCCGTCCCGGAATGAACCGGCGAACACGCGAGCATCAGCGTCAGTGGCCCGCCGACAAGTGCCGCGCATCCGCCGAGCCGGCGCCTCACGCCGACACGCTCACGCCGATGCGCGGGCAGTGGGTCGCGAGCGGACAGGTACTGCACTGGGGCTTTCGTGCCTGGCACACGGCGCGCCCGTGCAGGATCAACCAGTGCGAAAACAGCGTCCACGACTCGCGCGGCACGAGCGGCATGAGCGCGAACTCGATCTTGACCGCGTCGGTCTCGCGCGTGAGCCCGAGCCGGTGCGCGAGCCGTCCGACGTGCGTGTCCACGACGATGCCCGAGGCGATACCATAGGCGTTCCCCAACACCACGTTCGCCGTTTTGCGGCCTACGCCACTCAACTCGATGAGTGCTTCGAGCGTGCGCGGCACCTTGCCGCCGTGTTTGGCGACGATGTCGGCGCAGGCCTCGCGGATGGCTTTCGCCTTGTTGCGGAAGAAACCGGTGGAATGGATGGCCTTTTCGAGTGCCACCGGATCCGCCGCGGCGAACGCCGCGGCGTCAGGATAGCTCGCGAACAGCGCGGGCGTGACCATGTTCACGCGCTGGTCGGTGCACTGGGCGGACAGGATGGTGGCGATCAGTAGCTCCAGCGGCGTGGCGAAGTCGAGCGCGCAGCGAGCGTCCGGGTAGAGCTCGTGCAACTGCTCGAGCAGCGCCTTCACGCGCACCGGGTCGGGGCTGGCGAAGCGCGGCGTCCGAGCCGGCCGCGAGGCGCGCGCGACCTTCTTGCGCGCCACCTTGCGTGGCGCGGCGGCGGTGCCGCGCGCGCCCTTGGTGGCGTGCGTGGGGCGCGCCGTAGCAGCAGTCCGCGGTCGGCCCGGGGCCGAGCGCACGCGGGGCTGTTTCGGAAGCTTCGCGGCAGGGGCCTTGCGGCGCGAGCGTGGAGAGCGGCGAGGCATCGTGGCGGGAGCGTAGCGGAGGGCACCGGGGAACCGCCAACACCGGGCGGAGCACCGGGCGGAGCGCTGTGGTCGGAGTCTGACGTCGCCCGTGCGCCAGGGTCCTGCTCAGGCCACCGCGACGCTCCGAGCCTGCGGGGAATCACTCCTCGAGAGCTTCACGAGAGCGTAGGCCACGCCAAGGAATGACAGCCACCACAGGTAGTAGCCGGCCCGTAAATCCGCGGGTTCCTGCAGCCACGACGCGTTCACCGCGAATCCGGCTAGGCACGCAAGCGCCGCCACGCGAAGCCATCGGCGCGAACCGTGCGATACCGGGAGGACAGCGGCAAGCATCAAGAGATTCGTGCCCGCGCTGGCGACCGAGAGCGCCGCCCCGAGCCCGGCCCCGAGATCAAGACCCTGGTAGGGCCACACCGGGCTGGCGGCTGCTCGGAAAGCCTCCCAGCCGGGAAGCCCGTCGGGCAGTGCGACGCCACCCTTGCTGACGGGGAGGGCCCATGCCAGCAGGTACAACGCCAAAGCGACCTGGAGCAGCTGGCGTGGCTTCATGATCCAACCCCCTGAAGATGGCTTGAGCGCTGCTTTCGATGCCGGTTGGGCCCGGTCCTCAGAACCCCCACGCCAGGCCGAAGCGCATGCCCATGCCGTCCCCGTTCACCGTCTCGTGCACGGTGAGGCCGGTCAACTCGTCGGTGGCATCGCGGCCCAACTCGGCGCCGTTCACGAACAGCTCGCCCGTGAGCCGCGTGCGACCGCCCATCGGCAGGCCCGCGCCGCCCCACAGCTGCCAGCCCCAGCCGCTGAACGTGCCCTCGAATGACTGCTGGGTGGTGAAGTCGTCGCCCGAGAGCAACAGCACCTGGTAGCCGGCCGCGGCGCCGAAGTACGGGATGATGCCCATGTCGTCGGGGCCAGAGAGCTGGATGAAGCCCATGATCGGAAACATGTTCACCGAGGCGCGCGCGATCTCCTGTTTGACTTCGATGGGCACGCCGCCCGGCCCTATGGTGGTCGTGGACACGCTGGAGACGTTCTCGGCCTTGTGGATCCAATCCACGCCCAGGCCCAGCTGAACGTGCTGGTCCAGCATGGGACCGCCGCGCACACCGATATCGAAGCGCGAGTCCTGGTCGCCGTCGGGATCGAAGAAGCCGGCGTGGACCTGGCTCACGCCGGACGACTCCGGCTGGCGTCGGCCGTAGCTGCCGCGCGAGCGCGGGCGGTAGCGCACACCCGCCAACTCCACGCGCCCCGGCGATGACACCTGCGCGAACGCGAGCGTGACCGGCATGCTCGTCGCGAGCGTCGCCGACGCGGGCTCCGCCGGTGCGAATGCGGGGGTCTCCCGGCGGTCGTGCGCCGGAGACTTCACCCACTCGAGCGAGACAGGTTCGGCGACGGGCGCCGCGCCGACAGCCGAGGACATCAGGAACAGCGCCGCACCAGCGGCGAAGGCGAGTCGCAAACGGACGTGCATGGTCGTTCTCCCAGTCGGCTCCCGGGCCGCGACCGGGGAGGTCGGGGGCGGGCGGCCGCAATGATACCTTCCCTCGGTCTTGGCACGCTCCGTGCCGGAACGCCCGGACGCGCGCCAAGTGCGGCTGGGACCGCGTGTAACGCTAGTCCATCCGCGGGCGGTCCGCGAGATCGCGCGGGCGGCTCGTTGCCATTCCGACGCGCACTGTTGCGGGCGTGCCGCACCTCCGGATAGCGTCCGCGGCCGCTCCCATCGCCCCAAGCCCAAGGACCGCCCGTGACCGCCGCCGCCTTCCGAGCTCCGAGATGCCGAACTTCCGCCGGGTTGCTTCTGCTCGTGCTCGCGAGCGCCGCTCCCGCCCGCGCCGCCGGTCCCGCCGTCGCGGTGGAAGACACCATGCAGACGGATGTCGCCGGGGTGCTGGTGCGCGCGCCGCGCGTCACGCTCGACGAGATCCTCGACCGGGTGGCGCGCGGCGAGGCTCGTCGCGACTCGCTGCTCCAGGACCAGTCGTTCACCGCCACCGTGCGCGTGTTGCGCAACACTGCGGGAAAAGGCACGCCCGAGCTGTTCGCCGAGACCGTTTCGAAGGTGTACCGGAAGAAGCCGAACCTCGTGCGCACCGTGCGACTGCGTCAGTACGAGCGCCACCCCGACAAGAACGGCGGCGACGCCATGCTCGACTCGGATTTCTCGCCGAGCATGGGCGAGGAGATCGTGAACTTCGCGTTTCGCCCCGCGAACCGCCGCAACTATCGCTTCAGCATCGAGAGCCGCAAGCTCCTGGGCGACCACCTGCTCTACACGCTGCGCTTCGAGCCCCGCTCAGCACTTGCCGTGTACGAACCCTCGGGCCGCGTGTGGGTGGACACGAAGGACTTCGTGATCGTGCGCCAGGAGATCGAGTTCAAGCAGTCGCCTGTGCCGCTATTCTTGAAGAGCATCCGCCGCATGGTGGTAGAACGCGTCCGCGCGGGCAACCACTGGGTGCTGTCGAGGGCACTCGTGCGCATGGAGCTCACGCTTCCGGTGCCCAGGTTTGGCCGGTCGTTCGACTTCGGCATGGCGTTCAGCGACTACCGGGTGAACGCGGGCCTGCCGGATTCGCTGTTCGCGGCGCCGGGCTCGCGTGACGAGGGCGGCCGCGTGCGCGTGCGCGTGGGTGGCGGCCGGAGGCGGTCGTGAGGTGCGCACGCGCGGCGCTGGCGCTTATGGCGCTGGTCGCGAGCGCCCACGCCGGCCCGGTGCAAGCGCAACTCACTCCGCCCGACAGCCTGTTCGACGATTACGTGCACGGGCTCTCGGATTCGACCGATGCCTGGTTCGGCGTGACGGCCGCACCGGTGGACACGGCGGGGCTCGACTCCGCGCTCGCCGTGGGGCTCGCGCTGCCACCGGGCGCGCGTCGCGCGAGCGGAGCCGATGCACGCGGACTGCGCTTCGGTTGGTCGCCCGCGCCAGGTTTTAATCGCGCGGATGGCGCGCAGCTGGGCGTGGGCCTGTCGCTCCGCTCGGCGCTTCCGGGCCGGCTCACCGGGCGCGTGCAGTTCACGACCGGTTCGCACGACGTGCTGGGCGAGGGCGCGTGGAGCGAGTCGTGGCGCGTGCAGCCACTGCGATCGTTGCGCTCGCGGCTCGCGTTGCGCGTTGCGGCGGGACGCTGGACCGAGCCCGCCGACCGCGACCACTTCGACCCCGTCTTCGCCACATTGAACGCCGTGCTGTGGGGCGGCGACCGCCACCATTACCTTCGCCGAGACGGCGTTCGCGCATCGCTGCGGCTGGGCAACGATCGCACCGCGGCCACTATCGGCTGGCGCGACCAACTCGAGTCGTCGCTGCCTTACACCACGCGCTGGACCACGTTCGGCGGCCCACCCGAGCTCGATCGCAACGACCCCGTGCTCGAGGGCCGCGCACGTGAGCTGGCGCTCATCGCCGACCTACCCGTACCGGGTACTCGCTTCGGCGTGCAGGCCGCGCACTGGACCAGCGATCCGCGCTTGGGGAGCGATCGCCGGTATCGCCGCACGCGACTTCTCTTGGCCGGCGACGTCTCACTCGGCCGCCGGTTCGCGCTGGTGCCACAGGCGAGCTACGGCCGGCTGCGCGGTGAGGTGCTGCCGCAGCAGGCATTCTACTTTGGCGGCACGCCCGACGTGCGCACGCTCGAGCGCAACGAGTGGTCCGGCACCGGCCGGACGTTTGTGCGCACCGACCTCGTGCTGGTGGACGACCTGCGCACGTTGCTCCACCTGCCGCTGCCGGCGTGGCTGCCGCTCCAGGCCAGCGTGTACGCGGCCGCGGGCGCGTCGTGGGGGCGCGAGCCGACCACCGGTGTGGCTCGACCGACGAATCGGGACTGGCCGCACCGTTCGGAGTGGTTGTCCGAGGCGGGCGGCGGGCTGAGCTGGCGGCTCGGGGCTCCCGATCCGCTGAGCGCGCTACGCTTCGAGTACGCCGTGCCGATCGGCGCCGACGGTCGCGACGCCGCGTTCACGATCGCGTTCAAGCACCCGTTGGGTTCGTTGCGCGCGCACTGACGCCAAGGCTTCACACGGGAATGGGCGGTAGACGCCCCCGACGGATCGCTCCGCCGGGGGCTCGTCGCGCCGCCCGATCCTTGCCCTGGCATCGACGGGTCAGACGCGACGCTTCGTGCTTGCCGCTCGAGCACTACAGGACGCGGCCGTTGTGCTTGAGGCGAGCGATGCGTCGGCTCTGCCGGTCCTGGGCGCGCTCCATGCGAACGCGCTCGCGCTGCGTCACCACGCCGTCGGACTTGGCTCGGCGCTCCATGCGACCCACGTGCGCCTGGCCGGCGCGCAGTCGCCGGGCCTCGCGGGGAGTGAGTTCGCCACTGCGAACGCCCTGGACGATGCGCGTGCGCTGGTGCGCCTGGCGTCGGTCCACGCGCGGCGTGCCGGTGTGCGCGGAGGCGAGCGACGCGGTGAACAGGGCCAACGCGGCCGCGATCATGAGCACTCGAATCGACTTCATGGATTTCTCCTGCGCGGACGCAGCCGCGTCGGGTGGTGGGAGGCATGGGGAGTGTGCCCCTCACGGCCCTACAAAAGCAGTCGCCGTGCCGTGGCCGTCGCCGAACCCGAATATGTTGTGCCGTAACGACTTGGGCGAGGCGCCGCGCGTGGCTTGGGTGCTGGGGTGAACGTCGCGGGGCAGTTGGCGCACGCTCCGGTGGCCGTAGGGGAACGGCCGGGCGCTGCCGATGCACCCCGCTATCGCTTTGGCGGAGCCTTCGGCTCGTCGTCGTTCTTACCCTCGAGCGTCTTGCGCGCGCGCTCGAGCTTGAGCTTGAGCCGTCCGGGGAACGACGGAGGAAGCTTCGTGGGCCACAGGCGATAGGCCTCGGCCGTGGCCTGCTGCAGCGTCTTCGCGCGCACGCCCATGCGCAATGTGCCGAACGTGAGCTTCAAGTCGGCGTCGTCCGCCAGCTTCAGCGAGTCGCCCGTGTGCAGCAACGACCGCGCGTCATACCAGCGTGGTGGTAGCAGGTTGTGCGGGTACACCCACGTGTAGTCCACCGCCCACGTGCTGTCGCGATCCAACACCTGGCAGCAGCGGGCGCCGTTGTCGAGCACGAACACGATGCTGTCGAGCTTGGCGCGCTGGTCGATCCCCACCCACAGGTCGGCATGCAGCATGAAAGGTTGGAGCCGCTGCGTGGAGCCCGGCTCGGCGATGAAATCCTCGAGTCGCGGCTGCTTCGCGGGCGGACCGGCAGACGTTGCGGCGCGCGGGAACGACAGCCCCAGCCCGACCAGCAACGCGAATGCCGCACGGGTCACCGCGCGGGTCACGGATAGGGTCCTCATCGAGGGGTGGGTGAGGCGCATGCCGCAATTCTACCACTGAGCGCGAAACTACTTCCCGAACAGGGAGTCCGCCGCCGCCCGCACCTGTTGGACCGCCTGCTTCGCCAGCCGCGGCGCCCGACGCGCCCCGCCGTGCGTCCACCACCAGATCCCGGCCACGAGCAGCGCCATCGGCACGAGCCCCCAGAGCAGCGAGACCACGCGCATCACCACGATCACTGCCCAGCCCCATGCCGGGATGCCGTCTCGGTGCCAGGGCCGCCGGAGATGCCGCATGAGCGGACTCACACGCCGCCGCGGCCCGGGGGCGAGGGGAGTGGCGAATGAGAGCAGTCGAGAGCAGGCCGGAGCCATGGAATGGCGGAGGCCGATGCGAACGACAGCGATGGCCTGGCCAGGAAGGCCAGGCCGAGCGATGCTCTCATTCGCCACTCCCCTCGCCCCCGGGCCGGAGCCTTCGGGCATTCGGATCAGGCAGGCAGTTCCGGCTCGACCAGCTCGATCTTCCGCCAGGCCCCGGATCTGAACCGCCACACGAACGCCATCGCCAGCACCGCCAGGTAGAACACCGTCACGCCGATGGCGGCGCTGGGCCCGCCGCCACGCACGGTCACCGCCCACCATGCGATCGGCACGAACACGGTCCACGCGCTCACCAGCCGCGTCCACATGCACCATGCCGTGTCGCCCGCGGCGCGCAACGCCTCGCCGATGGTGAGCCCGAGTGCGTCGAACACCTGCCACGCGGCCGACAGCGCGAGCATGCCGGCGCCGATGCGCACCAGGTCGGCCGAGCCCGCGTCGGAAGCGAACGCGCTCATCAACTGCCGCGGCAGCGTGAAGTAGAGCAGGCCCACGCACACCTGCCACACCAAGGCCACGCTCGCCGTGAGCCGCAGGATCCGCGGCACGTCGTCGCGGTCGCCGCGGCCGATGGCCTGCCCCACCAGCACCGCGCCGGCCGAGGCCACGCCGAATGCGGGCATAAACGAGATGGAGTTGATCTGCAGAATCGCGTTCATGGCGGCGAGCACGGTGGTACCGAGCCGCGACACGACGGCATTCAGGAACAGTGTGAACGCCGCGATCTCCATGAACCAGTTGAGTCCGTTCGGCACGCCGAAACGCAGCATGCGCAGGAACTCGGCGCGGCGCGGCGCCACCGGCGCCCCCGCTCCGATCTCGCTCTGGCGCACGGCGAACGCCGCCAGCATGTAGGCGAGCCCGACGCAGGTCGCGAGCCCGCTGGCGAGTGCCGCGCCCTTCACTCCCATGGCCGGCGCGCCGAGGTGCCCGAAGATGAGCACCCAGTTCAAAAAGACATTGGTGACCATGATGAGCACGCTGGCCCGCATGTGCACGCGCGTGTCGCCGAGCCCCCCGAACCAGTTGCCGAGTGCCTCTACGGCCACGTAGGCGCCCATGGACCAGAATCGCCACTGGAGGTAGTCGGTCATCGCGGCGTGCACGCCGCGCTCGAACCCGAATACCGCCAGTCCCGCGCCGAAGAATGGCGTCACCGCCACCGCGGCCACCGTGGTGACGCCCGCCAGCACGAGGCCGTAGTAGCCATAGCGTCGCGCGGCGAGCAGGTCGCCTCGTCCCTGAAGCTGAGCGGCGAAGCTCTGCACGATGAACACCGTCCCCATGGGCAGGATGCCGATGGAGAACAGGTTGATCGCTCCGGTGGTGACGGCCGCAAGCGCTTCGTCGCCGAGCCGCGCCGACATGAGCGCGTCGCACAGCCCCACCACCGATTGGGTCGAGCGCGACAGCACCACCGGCCACGCGAGCACGAGCAGCTCGCGTAGCCCCACCCGGGGCGCCGGCGCGTTCACCCGATGCGCTTCCACACGCGCGCCGCGCACTCGCGGGCCCGTGTCGCCACCTCGCGCTCATCCACGCTCACCAGTACGCCGTTATCCATGACCACGTGTCCCGCCACCATCACCCCCGACACGCTCGAACGCATCAACCCAGTCGCCAGGTGTTGCAGGAACGTGGCGTTCGAGAGCTCGGTGGCCGGTCGGTAGTCGAGCATGATGAGATCGGCGGGCGCCCCGGGGCAGAGCACGCCCAGCTCCTCGCCGAAATGGTCGGCGGCCCAGCGCGCGCCGTGCACGAACAGTCGTCGGTAATGCGCCTCGGCCATGCGCGGCAGCGGCGAGCCCTCGGGGAGCGGCGGCGCGTTCGCGCCATCGTCGCTGCCCCACGCCAGGTCGCTTTCGCGCATGAGCGCCGCGCCGGCGTTGGCGCCGCTCGCCGAGAGCGCGTCGCCGCGGTCGCGCACCGCGCTCAACAGGTCTCGCGGCGCGCGCTCGGCGTGCGCCCAAAGTGCCGGCAGCGCGCCGCCGGGCAGCACCTCGGGCTTGTTCCAGCGCTCGGCTGGCGTCAAGTCGAGCGCCAGGTCCACGTGCACGGCATAGGCACCCCCCGCCGCCTCGAGTGTTTCGGCGAGCAGTGTCTCGATGCCGCGCAGGCTCGTGGCCTGCACGCCGAGCATGCCGCGAACCCGGCCGCGGCCCTTGCGCGCCAGTTCCTTGGCGAAGCCGACGCTCTCGTCGATCGCGGCGCGACGCTCGAGCGGGGTGTCATCCTCGGCCGCGCCGTAGCAGGTGGCCACGCGCACGCCGACGCGGTCGGCGGCACCCATCACCTCCGACAGCGACAGATCGAGGCAGGCCCCCGAGCGATGAAAGTCCACCACCGTGGTCACGCCGTGACGCAGGCCCTCCACCAGTGCCGCGCTTACCCCGCGGCTCACGTCCTCGGTGGAGAGCGCGCGGTCGTAGGCGCGCCACTCGGACGACGCGCGCAGGCCGAGGCCGCGCGCCAAGTGTCGCGCCAGATGGGCGTGCGTGTTGACGAGGCCCGGCATCACGACGCGGTCGCGCGCCGGCCACAACGTCTCTTCCGGATAGGCGTGGGCCAGGTCGCCAGCTCCGGCGATCTGCGCGATGTGCGATCCCACAACGCGCACGCCCGCGTCCTCGTACACCTTGGGTTCCGCGCCGCCGGTGATCACGGTGCAGGGGCCCACGATCATGCGGCGGCCCCCGCGAACCCGGTGCGTTTCGCCAGCGCCAAGGCTTCTCGCGCTGCCTCGGCGGCGCAGCGCTCGGCGTCGAGTGTCTCGTGCTGCCCATTGCGGTAGAGCACGCGGCCATCCACCATCGTCAGTCGCACATCAGCATCGCGCGTGGCATGCACGAGCGTGGTGTAGGGGTCGCGCACGGCGAACGGACCATGATGCGGTTGGTCCACGCCCACCACCACCACGTCGGCCTGCTTGCCGGCCTCGAGCGAGCCGATGCGGTCCGCCATGCCCAGTGCCGCCGCGCCGTCGCAGGTGGCGAGTGCCACAATGTCGCTTGCTCCGAGCGGGTCGTCGCGGTGCTTGACGCGTGCGATCCCGGCCGCGAGCCCCATTTCGCCGAACGTGTCGAGCCGGTTGTTGCACGCCGCGCCGTCCGAGCCCAAGCCGCAGCGCACGCCTGCGCGCCGCCAGGCTCGCACGTCGGCGAGCCCCGAACCGAGCTTGAGGTTGGAGCCGGGACAGTGAACGAGCGCCGCGTCGGCCCCGCGCATGAGCGCGATCTCCTCGTCGTCCAGCCACACGCCGTGCGCCCCCACGAATCTCGGCGACAGCACGCCGTGTCGCGCGAAGTAGGGCGCGGCGTGGCTGCCCACAGCGGACTTCACTTCGCTGCCCTCGGTCGGCGACTCCGCAAGGTGCGTGTGCACGAGCAACCCGCGCTCTCGCGAGGCGTCGGTGACGTCGCGCCATAGTCCTTCGCTGCACGACAGGATGAAGCGTGGCGCCAACGACACGTGCAGCCGGCCCTCGGCCGCGCCATGCCAGCGGCTGGCCACTGCGAGCGCGGATTCGAGCGCACGCTCGGAGCCTTCCAGCAGGCGCGCCGGTACGCCCTCGCCCTGGTCCATGAGCGCGGGGCCGAACACGGCACGCAGGCCGGTCTCGGCGAGCGCTTGGCCCAGCGCGTCGGTGTGATGCACCGTGCCCATGTCGTTCACGCACGTCACGCCGCCCGCCAGCAGTTCACACGCGCCGAGGCGCGCAGACGCCGCGAGGGACGCCTCGGTGTGCGCCGCCTCGAGCGGCCAGATGGCCTCGCGCAGCCAGCGAAGCAGGTCACTCTGCTCGGCGAGCCCGCGGAACAATGTCTGGCAGAGGTGCAGGTGCGCCTGCACGAACCCGGGCAGCACCAGCGCGCCGTGGGCGTCGTAGGTCGTTTGCGCCCGTCCGCCGGGCAGCGCCGCGAGGGCTGCGGGCATGGCGCTCCCGAGCGCCGCGATGCGCGAACCGGCGACCAGCAGGTCGCCTCGCACCACAGTGCGGGCCGCGTCCATGCAGACGAGTGTCCCGCCCTGGATCAGGAGAGAGTCCAGCGTTCCGCCTCCGTGCGTGGGGCCAGACTTCCTGCCCCGGGCCGCCGGCATCCATGCCGACCGCGTCCGCGCACGGTGGCACCGTGGCCGCCGAGGCGTCAAGACGCGCACGGTGACGCACGCGACCGTGAAGCCCGATGCGACGTCATGTGGCGGGCCGGCGGAAGATGGCCCGGCAGACGACTGTGCGTGACCCTGCAGCCTGTTAGACTCGGGCGTCCCCCCAACGGTTCACCGACGGGAGGCCGCCGCATGATCGGCCGCACGCTGGGCCACTATCGCGTGCTCGCGCAGTTGGGCGCGGGGGGCATGGGCGTGGTCTACCGCGCGCGCGACGAGCGACTTGAGCGCGACGTGGCACTCAAGGTGCTCCCGGCGGGCACGCTCGGCGATGACGCGGCCCGCAAGCGCTTCCGCCGCGAAGCACTGGCGCTCTCGCAGCTCAACCACCCGAACATCGCCACGGTGCACGACTTCGACACGCAGGA
>CAYQNV010000089.1:0-45603 GCA_964418975.1 uncultured bacterium
CGCGCCCTGGGGGAGCGCCAGCATCCTGCCCATCTCGGCCATGTACATCATGTTGATGGGTGGGGAGGGGCTCACCGAGGCGACGCGGGTGGCCATCCTCAGCGCGAACTACCTTGCCCGGAAGCTCGAGCCGCACTTTCCGGTCCTTTACGAGGGTAAGAACGGCACCATCGCCCACGAGTGCATCGTGGACCCGCGCGGGCTCAAGGCGACCACTGGTGTCGATGTGGAGGACATCGCCAAGCGCCTCATGGACTACGGGTTCCACGCGCCGACCATCTCGTTCCCGGTCGCCGGCACGCGCATGATCGAGCCCACCGAGAGCGAGTCCAAGGCCGAGTTGGACCGTTTCGTCGGCGCGCTCGTCGCGATCCGCAGTGAGATTGCCGAGATCGAGAGCGGAGCCTTGCCCCGAGAGGACAACCCACTCAAGCGAGCGCCGCACACGCTCGAAGTGGTTCTTTCGGACGACTGGAAGCGGCCCTATTCCCGGGAGCGCGCCGCGTTCCCGCTCCCGTGGGTGCGTGCGCGGAAGTTCTGGCCGGCGGTGAGTCGTGTGGATAACGCCTACGGCGACCGCAACCTCGTGTGCGCCTGTCCGCCAGTCGAGGAGTACGCGTCCGTCTGATCCGGGAGTAGCTTCGCTCTGTGAAATGCTTGAGCCACCACGGAGTGCGCGCTGGGCAAACGCGGTGGTGCCGGTTGTTCGAGTCGTGCAAAGTGCATGCCGAATCCACGCGGTCGGGCGTGATCGAACTCGATTTGAGGAAAAATTCGTCACCGATGCGGGCCGCGAGCTGACTCATGCGGCGATTCGGCTTGCTAATATCACATTCGGTCGCTATTCTGTTTCCAGTTCGTTACGGGTCCTCCCCGACCCCCGAGCGACCCACAGACAACTGTCGTTACTCAAGGGTGTGCCAGACCTCCGCGAAGACCTCCCCCGAGCTTCTCGGGTGCCGTCCGAGGGGCGCGATCACTCTCTCCTCGCGCCAGCAGGTCTGGGTCACCAAAACCTTTAGTGCTACGCACTGGAACTGCCCCCACCATGTTCCGATCGAACGACTTTGAGGTCAGAGACCTCGGGCGAGTGATTTCCCGTCGGCGCGGCGTGCTCCTCGCTTGCGTGCTCGCTTTCGTAGGTCTGGCGTTGGTCTTGAACGCCGTCACGCGCCCCGTGTTCCGCACGGCTGCGCGCATCACCATTCACCCGGCACCCAGCCGTTCGCCGCTCACGGGCGCCACGGTCGAGAGCCCGACCCCTGTGTCGGAGAACCTCTCGTTGCTCACCACCGCCGAGCGCATCATGAGCCGTGACGTGCTCGAACGCGTCGCCCGCGAGATGCATGCGCGCGGCATCGTCATGGGCCGCATCGTCGCGGAGCCGGGCGGCATGCAGGCCTCGCGCGCCACGGCGTCGGCCAGCCTCGAGCCGATGGGGCCGTCCGCGAACCTCGAGGCGCAGGTGCGCTCCGATGTGGACTGGCTCGCGCACAGCGTGAGTGTGCGGCCCATCCGCGACACGCGGCTCGTGGACGTCCACGCCGAGCATTCCGACGCGCGTGCGGCCGCCGAGATCGCGAACGCCGTCGTCACGCTGTTCGTGAAGGGCGAAGCCGAGGTCCGCCGCGCCGCCGACGCCGAGCGTCTCACCGCGTTGCGCGTGCAGATCGACGACTTGCGCCGGGTCATCCAGGCGTCGGAGAAGTCGCTGTACGGCTCGCACAACGCCACGCTGGCGCTGGCGGGCGAGCGCAGCAAGCAGCTCACCGGGGCCGCCGCGGAGCTGAGCTCGTCGTCCATCAAGACGCGCGCCGACCTGCGCGTGGCCCAAGCCCAACTCGAGCGCATCCGCGCGTTCCGTCGCGAGGCCATGCCCAACTGGAGCAACCCGCCGGTTCAGACCGACGCGCTCGACCGGCTCTACAGCGAACTGCAGAAGGCCGAGACCGAGGTGTTGTCGCTCCGCCGCCAGTACCACGAGCAGAGCCCCGAGGTGGCGACGGCCGAGGCTGGGGCGCAAGGGCTGCGCGAGGCCATGCGTCGCGAGCTGCAGAAGGCGTACTCGGACCTCGAGGGCCAGCGCGACGTGCTCGCGGCGCGGGTGGAGGGCATCGACCAGGCCACGGCCCGTAACGAGCACTCGTTCAAGAGCCTCAGCGATAGCTCCTACAAGTACTCGACGCTCGAGAGCGAACTCAATACGCAGCGCGACCTCTACACGCTCCTGCTCAAGAAGGTGCAGGAGCAGGACATCGCCCAGACCATCCAGCCCGCCACAGTGGAAGTGGTGCAGCTCGCCGCCGTGCCGCTTCAACGCGTGCGCCCCCGCAAGGTGGTGAACGTCGCGATCGGCGTGATGCTGGGCGTGGTGTTTGGTGTCGGAGTGGCGCTAGCGCTGGAAGCCGTGCGCCGCACGATCCGCACTCCGCGCGACGTGGTCCAGGAACTTCAGCTGCCCGTCATGGGGATGATTCCCAAGCGACTCTAGCAAGGCAGCGTTCGCATACGTCCGCGCCCATGGATGGCCGCGGGAGTCCCTTCCATCAAGGTTTCATCGGAGGCTTCATGCCGCGGTCCCGGAGTAGATTCGCGTCGCTCGTGCGCAAGCCGACCGACCTGATCGAGGACTCGTACTTCGATTCCCTCGCCGCCTCACTGAGCGAGCACCTGCAGCGCGGGGTCAAGACGTTCGTGATCACGAGCAGCGGGCCGGGCGAAGGCAAGTCCACGATCACGGCCGGCCTCGGGCGCGCGCTGGCGCGTTCGGGCCGCCAGAGCGTGGTCATCGTGGACACCGACCGCTACCGTCCCACGTTGCACCGGTTGTTCGGGCTCGAGAACCGGCGCGGGCTGGGTGAGCTGCTCACCGAGCTCTACCATCTCGACATCGGTCGCGAGACGCCCAGCCAGTTCGGCATCGGCGACTGGCTCGAGGTGCTCGAGGCGCAGTCCAAGAGCGGCGAGTTGCTGGTGATGGACGGCACGCAGCAGTTTCGCCTCGCCATCCACCATGGCCAGATCCGCAGCATTCAAATGCCGCAGCACGGCGAGGACATGCGCCTCGGTCACCTGCTCGTGCGCTCGGGCCGCATTACCACCGAGCAGCGCGACCGCGCCCTGGGCCTGCAGCGCACGGCGAGCCGGCCGTTGGGCGAGGTGTTGCTGGGCCTGGGCTATGTGGATCGCGACGGCCTTGGCGGCGTGCTCACCTCGCAGATCCGCGAGTCGCTGCGCTGCCTGCTGGCATTGCGCCGGCCCGAGTGCTCGTTCACCGAGACCGCCGATGCCTACCTGCCGGCCACCTCCGGCCAGCACGCCGAGGCGCCCACGAATGACATGCTCGGCGACAACGTGCTGGACAAGCTGTCCAGCTACCTCAAGCGGCCGTTCCTCACCAACCAGATCCCCAGCTTCCTCATGGACACGTCGCTCGAGAAGCTCAAAGTGCTCACCAGCGGCGCCGTGCCCTACAGCCTCCTCGACGAGAACTTCTCGCAGCCGTTCTCGCGGCTGCTCGAACGCCTGGCGCGCATCTTCGATGTCGTACTCGTGGACTCGCCGCCGGTGGCCATGGCCAGCCCGGCCGAGATGCTCGCGAGCATGGCCGACGGCGTGATCATGGTGGTCAAGGCCGACGGCTACGACCTGCAGATCGTGCAACAGGCCAAGGCCCAGCTCGAACGCTCGTCTCCCAATTTCGTCGGGGTGGTCCTGAACCAGCTCGACATGCGTCACGCCGACCCGCTCCTCCACTACTACGGCGCCTATCAGCACTGACGGCACCTGGCACCAGCAACCGCGGAGCTCCCCCGCCGGGGATCCCCGCAAAGGACTCAGGAATGCGAGGCGAGTTTCTTCCTTTCGCGCAGCCGCTTCTCGGTGACGAGGAGATCGACGAGGTCGTTCACTGCCTGCGGTCGGGCTGGCTGACCACGGGGCTCAAGGTCAGGCAGTTCGAGCGCGAGTTCTCGGAGTTCACGGGCGCGCGTCATTCGCTGGCCGTGAACTCGTGCACCGCGGCGCTCCATCTGGCGCTCGAGGCGATCGGCGTGGGCCCTGGCGACGAGGTCATCACCACGCCCATGACGTTCACCGCCACGGCGGCGGTGATCGAGCACGTCGGCGCGCGGCCCGTGTTCGCGGACGTGGAAGCGAAGACGCTCAACATCGACCCGGCCGCCATCGAGCGCCGCGTCACCCCGCGCACCAAGGCCATTCTTCCCGTCCACTTCGCCGGGCAGGCATGCGACATGGACGCGATCATGGCCATCGGGCGCGAGCACGGCATCCCGGTCGTCGAGGACGCGGCTCACGCCATCCCCACGACCTATCACGGGCGGCTGGTGGGCACGCTGTCCGACATCACTTGCTTCAGCTTCTACGCCACCAAGAACGTCACGACGGGCGAGGGCGGCATGGTGGCCACGGATCGCGACGACTACGCCGACCGCATGAAGCTCATGCACCTGCACGGCATGAGCCGCGACGCGTGGAAGCGCTACACGCAGAACGGTTCGTGGTCGTACGAAATCTTGGCACCCGGCTTCAAGTACAACCTCACCGACATCGCCGCTGCCATCGGCATCCACCAGCTGCGCAAGTGCCACGCGTTCCACCAGCGCCGGCTCGCCATCGCCGACCAGTACGACGCGGGCCTCAAGGGCGTGCCGGGCATCGTGCTGCCCGAGGTGGACGATCGCCAGGCCCACGGCTGGCATCTGTATGTGATCCAAGTGGACTCGGAGCGCCTGAGCATCGGCCGCGACGAGTTCATCGAGAAGCTCATCGCTCGGAACATCGGCGTGTCCGTGCACTTCATCCCCCTGCACGTACATCCGTACTACCGCGAGCGCTACGCGCTCCAGCCGAGCGACTATCCCAACGCCATGGCGGCGTACGAGCGCATCGTCTCGCTTCCCATCTACGCCAAGATGGGGGACGAAGACGTGCGCCACGTGATCGACGCTGTGCGTGACATCGCTCAGGAGGGCCGCCGATGAAACGCCTCATGGACATCTCCGCGTCGGCCATCGGCCTGCTGCTGTTGTGGCCGATGTTCCTCGTGGTCGCCGTGCTCATCAAGCTGGAAGACCGCGGACCTGTGCTGTTCAAGCAGCTGCGGGTGGGGCGTGGGTGCAAGTCCTTCCTCATCC
This sequence comes from uncultured bacterium, assembly GCA_964418975.1. Lineage (GTDB taxonomy): Bacteria > Eisenbacteria > RBG-16-71-46 > RBG-16-71-46 > RBG-16-71-46 > JAIOPA01. Next base: position 5,157 of record CAYQNV010000089.1, read on the forward strand.
TCAAGTTCCGCACCATGCGCGCGGACGCGCCCTCCAAGGGCCCGGCCATCACGGTCAAGGGCGACAACCGCATCACCGCCATCGGCAGCCTGCTGCGCCGCACCAAGCTGGACGAGTTGCCCCAGCTGTGGAACGTGCTCAAGGGCGACATGAGCCTGGTGGGCGCGCGCCCCGAGGTGCCCCGCTACGTGGACCTGTTCCGCGCCGAGTACACCGAGATCCTGCGCCTGCGTCCCGGCATCACCGACCTGGCGTCCATCCGGTTCCGCGACGAGTCCAACCTGCTGTCCCAGTCGGGTGACGCCGAGGCCACGTACGTCGAGCGCATCCTGCCCGAGAAGCTCAAGTTGGCGCGCGACTACGTGCGCAACGCCTCCACCTCCTACGACATCCAGCTGCTGCTCACCACCATCGCCTGCCTGCTCTACCCGGCTCGCGCCATCGAACGCGCCATGGACCGCCTGAGCCCGTACCGGCTGTGGCTGGGGATGCTGCTCCAGACCGCTGCAGTGATGGCCGCGTTCGTGCTGGCGTTCCAGATCCGTTTCGACGGCCACGTGCCGGCGAATGATCAGGCGCTGTTCCTGCGCGTGCTACCCGCGGTGATCCTGGCGCGGCTGGTATGGCTGAACGCGTTCCAGCTGTTCCACAGCGTGTGGCGCTATTCCGGCGTGCGCGATCTGCGCAACATCGCCATGGCCGTTACGCTCGGCTCGCTCACGTGGTGGGCCGCCGCCTACTGGTTGCTGGGTGCGCCCGGGTTCTCGCGCGGCATCGTCGCCATCGACGCGCTGCTGTGCATGGGCTTCTTGTCCGGCATTCGCGTGGCTCGCCGCCTGCACCGAGAACTGCGCCCGGGCAACATGCCGACGCGACGCGTGCTGCTCGTGGGCGAGGAGGACTCGATGGCGCGCGTGGCCAGCGAACTGCTGAGCCGCCCCGCGCAGGACTGTCAGGTGGTGGGCATGTTGAACGGTGACCTGCGCCGCAAGGGCACCCGCATCCACGGCGTGCCCGTGCTCGGCACCAAGCGCGACCTGGCCGACATCATCCGCCAGACCGACCCCGACGAGATCCTGCTGGCCATGCCGAGCGCCACGCTCGAGACGCGCAACGCGCTCATGCAGGAGTGCCGCACGCTGGGCAAGACCATGCGACTTGCTCCGGACGCGAGCGAACTGTTGCTGCGCCGCGAATCCCCTAAGCTAGGCGGCGACTACAACCCGGAAGACCTGCTGTTCCGCGAGGCCATCCGCACCGACAACGAGTTCGCGCGCGCCGTCATCGCCGACCGCTGCGTCATGATCACCGGTGCGGGGGGCTCGATCGGCTCCGAGATCAGTCGCCAGGTGGCCGCGCAGGGCCCGGCCCGGCTCATCCTGTTCGAGCGGCATGAGTTCGCGCTCTACGAGATCGAGCGCGAGCTGCGCCGTCTGCACCCCGAGCTCGTGCTCGAGCCCGTCATCGGTGACGTCGCCGACGTGCGTCGCGTGGACGAGGTCGTGGGCGGGTTCCTGCCGCACGCCGTGTTCCACGCCGCGGCCTACAAGCACGTGCCCATGATGGAGCGCAATCCGGGCGAGGCGCTGCGCACAAACGTGCTCGGCACGCGCACGGTGGCCGAGGCGGCCCAGCGGCACGGCACCGAGGTGTTCGTATTGATCTCCACCGACAAGGCCGTGGAGCCTGTGTGCATGATGGGGATTTCCAAGCGCATGGCCGAGCTCTCCCTGCAGATCTTGAAGCCCGGCTCGACCACCAAGCTGCTCACCGTGCGCTTCGGCAACGTGCTCGAGAGCAGCGGCAGCGTGCTGCCGCTGTTCCGCGAGCAGATCGAGCGCGGCGGTCCGGTCACCGTGACACACCCCGAGGTGACGCGTCTGTTCATGACCGTGCCCGAGGCGGTGCAGCTCATCCTGCACGCGGCCAACATGGGCAGCGGCGGCGAGGTGTTCGTGCTCGACATGGGCAAGCCCATCCGCATCGTGGACATGGCCAAGGCGCTCATCCGTCTCTACGGACTCACGCCGGACAAGGACATCAAGATCTCGTTCACAGGCCTGCGCCCGGGCGAGCGGCTGTTCGAGAAGCTCTTGAACGACAACGAGACGGTGTGGAAGTCGGGGCATCCCAAGATCCTGCGGGCCGTGAGCCAGGGCGACGACAGCTACATGCGCGAGGAGATGGGCCGCCTGCTGAGCGTTTCCGAGCAGCGCATCGGCGGTCGCAACGAGGCCATCGTGACCCTGGAGGCCTCGGCCTCGGCATGAGCATCGCGCTCCCGCATCCACACGCTGCATCGTTCGCTCAGGGCGGCAGCGAGGCCTGGTGGCCGCGTCGTGGTTGGCGCACCTACCTGGTGCTCGCGGCCTGCCTGGCGCCGGTGTGCGTGCCCGCGGGGCCCGGCCAGACGGCCCTACTCGATTTCTTCAACGTGCCGGCGCTGGCGGCGTTCGCACTTCTGCTGCTGGTGCCGGGCCGCCGCCTGCAGACGCCACTCGTGGTGCCCACCGCACTCATCGTGATCGGCAGCCTGTTCGCCACCGTGAGTGCGCCCTCGGTGAAGCTGGCGGCACTGGCGCTGGCCCAGGACCTCTACCTGTTCGTGTGGTTCCTGGCGCTGGTGAACATCATGCGGAGCGAACGCGACCTGCGCATAGTGCGCATTGCCTGGATGTGGACCGCGGTGGCCGTGGCGCTGTGGGCGGTGGCCCAGATTCTCATCCACAGCGGGGGTTCCCTCGCCAGCCTCATCGGCTCGCGCGGCCTGCGCCCGTCTTCCACGCTCTACAACCCCAACGTGCTGGCCGACTACCTGGTCATCAGCATGTTCCTAACCCTGAGCCTGCTCGGCGACCTGCCTGGCCGGGTGCTGGCGCCGGTCTTCGGCGTGCTCGTGCTGGGGCTCCTCACCACTAAGTCCAATGGCGGCATGATTGCGCTCGCCTCGGGCACGGCGGTGGGGTGCGTGGTCCTGGCGTTCGCCAGCCGCGTGCCGCTTCGCCCGCTCCTCTCCGCGCTGGCGCTGGTGGCGGGCGTGGCCGGGTTCGGTGCGTGGCTCCACACCGAGTGGCGAGTGGGCGACGCCCAACTCGAGGCACTCCGCCGCCACACGTTCGTGGGCCGCATGGAGCACAGCTCCGAGAGCCGCCTGCGCATCTGGGACCAGCTCGAGCGCTCCTATGCCAAGTCCCCGCTCGGCATCGGGCCCGGCAACAGCGGCGCGCTCCAACTGTCCATCGCCGAGCGCGAGCGGCCCGACTCCTACAAGTCCAAGGAGGCGCACAGCGACTACCTGGCCTACGCCATCGAGCGCGGACCGCTGGGCCTGATTGGCCTGCTGCTCATGACGCTCGCGGCCTTCGCACACATCTGGGGCTTCTGGAAGCATAGCCCGCAGGCGGGCGCCCGCGCGCGGCGCGCGGCGCTGTGGACCGCCGCCATGGCGGCGGCGCTCGCCGCCTCGGCCGTCCACTCCACGGTCATCGAGAAACTGCACTTCCGCCACTTCTGGCTGTTGTTGGCGCTGGTGTGCGCCTCCTCGCTGGTAGCGGCGCGTCGCGACGCCAGGCGCCAGGCTCGCATCACGGCAGCCGCACAGCCGGTCGTGGGCGCTGCGCTCGTCCCCGCGCCGGCGCTGGCTCGCGGCTCCCGTGGTGCCGGCACCGGTGGCCCATCCGGCGGGAGGTGGTCATGAAAAGGTCTCCTCGGGGCGCCGGTCGTCTTTCGTCCACGAATGCCCCGTGCATCGTGGACATCATCAACTTGAGCTCGTCGGCCGACACGCTGCTGCGCGAGCGCGTGCTGGCCCTGCGCGCGAAGGGTGTGGACAACCACATCGTGTGCATTGACGGGCCGTACGTGAAGCCGCTGCGCCAGGCCGGGATCCCCGTGGGCACCGTGCACCTGCCGCGCGGGTTCAACCCGGTCAAGCTGCTGTGGTCGCTGTTCGAGATGGTGGCGTATCTGCGCCGCGTGAAGCCCGATCTCGTGCACACGCACTGCTTCGTGCCGGGGGTCGTGGGACGCCTGGCCGCGCGGCTCGCAGGCGTGCCGGTGATCATTCACACGGTGCACGGGTTCCATTTCCACGACGGCGGGCGCGGCTTATCGCACTCGCTGGCCATCGCTGGGGAGTCGTTCGTGGGCCGCTTCACTAATTTAATGCTCAGCCAGAACCGCGCCGACATCGAGCAGGCCGTGCGCTACCGCATCGTACCGCGCGAGCGGCTGCGCTACATCGGCAACGGCATCGCCGTGGATCGCTTCCCCGTGGCCCCGATGCGCCGCGAGCCCGGCCACACGCCCATCATCACCTGCGTCGCCCGCCTGGAGCCCGTGAAGAACCACCTCATGCTGCTCGAGGCCGCGCGGCGGCTTAAGGATCGCGGCCTCACGTTCGAGTTGTGGCTGGTGGGCGGGGGCGAGGGCCGTGCGGCGCTCGAGGCGCGCTGCGCCGGATGGGGCCTTGCCGGCCACGTGCGTTTCCTCGGCTACCGCGACGACATCCCCGCGCTGCTCGCCCAGTCCGACATCGGCGCACTCACCTCGCTCAAGGAAGGCATCCCGCGCGCGGCGCTGGAATCCATGGTCGTGGGCTTGCCCATGGTGGCCACGCGCGTGAACGGCACCCGCGAAGTCGTGCGCGACGGCGACACCGGCCTCCTGGTGGAGGTGGGCGACATCGAGGCGCTGTCCGGCGCGCTCGAGCGGCTGGTCGCCGACCCCGAGCTGCGCGCCCGCATGGGTGGCCGTGGCCGCGAGGTGGTGTTGGCCGAGTACGACGAGGCCGACATCCTGCGCGACCTGGAGTGCGTGTACCGCGACTGCCTGACGCGCCGCGGCGTTCACATGCCGGCGACTGAGTCGCAGAAGGTGAGCGCGTGAGCACGCTGCGAGCGTTTGCGCCGGAGGCGCCCGTGGCCGAGGCGACCTCGCGTCCGACGCGTCCCGCGGCGGCGACCCGGGTGGGGCGCAACACGGCGTTCCGCGTGCTTTCGCAGGGCCTGAGCGCGATCATCAACTTGACCGCCATGGTGCTACTGGGCAATCACCTCTCGGCCAGCGGCTACGGCCTGTACGCCTTCTACTATGCGCTCATCCCGCTGGTGGCCAGCATCGCCGACCTCGGCACGGGCGTGATCGTGACGCGCGAGGTGGCGCGCACGCCCGAGGCGGCCGCCCGCTTCATGGGCGATGCGCTCATTCTGCGCGGTGTGGTTGGGGTACTGCTGCTGGCGCTGGCCGGCATCGGCTCGGCGCTGACGCTCGACCCCGCGAACGCGCTGCTCGTGACACTCGTCACGGCCGCTGCGGTGTTGGATTTTGGCCAGGATGTCTCGGTGTGGATGCTCCGGGCGAGCGAACGGCTGGATCTCGAAGCCGTGCTGCTGCTCGTGAGCCAGGGAGCCTGGATCCTCGGTATCGCCCTGGGTGTGGCATTCGGTGCAACTCTCCCGCTCTTGCTGGGAATGGCCGTGGGGGCCTTCCTGCTACGGACGCTGGTGGGTGCATTCGTGGTGTCACGCCTGGGGCTCAAGCCTGACTTCTCGCCCGCGCTCGCGCGATTCCGCCGGTTGGCCGCCGAAGGCTGGCCCGTGGCGCTGTCGCTGCTGGTGGTGGTGCTCTACGGCCGCGTGGGCTTGTTCGCGCTCAAGGCGCTCGGGAGCGATGCGGAAGTCGCCTGTTTCAGCGTCGCCTACATGCTGTCGCAACCGTTCGGGTTCCTCGGTTCGGCGCTCGCGCTGGCCGCGTTCCCGACGTTCGCGCGCATGGGTGGCGGGGCCGCACCGGAACTGGCGCGACCGCTGCGCGCGGCGTTCAAGTACCAGCTGTTGGTGTCGCTGCCGCTGGCGGCCGGACTGCTGCTGCTGGCCGACCGCATCGTGCCGCTGCTGTTCCACGACGCGAGCGGCTACTCCCAAGCCGGCGCCGCGCTGGGCATCACTTCGCTCGCGCTGCCGTTCGTGTTCTTCAACCTGCAATCGCGCTACCTGCTGGCCGCCGTGGGCCGCCAACGCGTGTACCTGTGGGCGGTGGTCGCGGGCCTGGTCGTAAACGCGATCGGCTGCGCGCTGACCGTGCCCGCATGGGGCGTGCTCGGCGCGTCGTGGACGTTTGTCTCCGCCGAGCTGCTCGTGTTCGTGGTCTGCCACCGCACGCTCGCTGGCCAGGTGAGCTACGCCGCGCTGCTCGGCGAGGCGGTCCGCCCGGCGCTGGCGGCGGGCGTCATGGCTGCGACGCTGTTCGCGCTGCGCTCCGCCGCGCTTCCGCTGGCGATGGTCGCGGGCGCTGTGAGTTACGGACTCGCGCTGTTCCTCGTGCGCGCGCTATCGCGCGACGAGTGGGGCGTGATCCGCGACGTGTTGCTGTCGTTCCGCCAGTCGCGCGCGGCCGGCGATCGGAGCGCTTCATGAGCGGGCAGGGAGCGTTCGCGAGCCGTCACCAGCCCGAGAGGGACCCGGCTGCGCCGGGTGCCCCTCGGGCGCAACTGGAGAACCTCATGCCCACCGCAAGTCTGATCGAAGCACCGCTGTCCCCACCCCGTTCGTCGCAAGGAGCCGCGCCCGTCCGCGAGGTGTTGTCGCTGCTCTCGCTGGCCGGACACGGTTCGAACGAGGTGGACGCGCGGCTGGCCGAGCTGGCGAGGCTGCCGTTCGTGACATCGGTGGTGGGCCTGCCGGATCGTCACCAGAAGGGCGAGATGGAGGTGCCGTCGAGCATCGGCATCGCCACTCGCGGCTTCATCGTGCCGGAGTTCACCTCGGTGGCCGTGAACGACGGCATGGGCGTGGTGGTCACCGACCTGCACGCGCGCGACCTCACGCCCGAGCGCATCCAGGCGCTGTTCCTGCGTATCGGCTCGCACACCTCGGGTCACGTGCTCGAGCGCAACCGCTACAGCCTCGACTCGGCCGACGTGCGCCGCGTGCTCGTGGACGGCGGCGGCGCGGTGACCGCACGCTACGACCTCGACCCGGCCACAACGGAGCGCATGGAGAACGGCGCCCGCATCGAGCTGCCGGGCGACCCCGAGCGCTGCATCCGCACTTGCGTGCCCGGCTCGCTCCTGAACGGCCGGCTCGTGGCCTCGGAGATGGGCCTGAACTTCGGCGGCAACCACTTCTTGGAGCTGCAGGTCGTGGACGAGATCCGCGACGCTGCGCTCGCCACCCGCTGGGGCCTTCGCGATGGCCAGGTGGTGGTCATGTACCACCTCGGGCCGGGGCCATTCAGCAGCACGCTGTTGCACCACTGGTCGCGCCGCACCAAGCTCGACGCCAAGCGCGCGCCGGTGTTCTTCCTGTCCAAGCTCGGCTTCCACTACGGGCAGCGCTTCGGCCAGGGCGATCTCGCGGCCAAGTGGAACACGCACTTCTGCAGCAACGGCTGGACACCGATCGCCGAGGACTCGGCCGAGGGGACTGCGTTCAACGCCGCCATGGCCATGGCCATGAACTTCGGCTACGCCTACCGGCTCGCCACCGTGCGCGCCATCTTCGACGGCCTGCGCGAGGCGATCTCGCCGAACGTGCGGACCGAGCTGCTGTGTGACATCTCGCACAACGGCATCACCCAGGAGACGCTTGGCGGCGAGCGCTCGTGGGTGGCACGCCACAACTCGTGTCGGCTGGTGCCGGGCCAGCCCACCATCGTCGCCGGTGCCTGGGACGTGCCCTCGTACCTGGGGCTGGGCCTCAGTGATTCGGAAGGCCGCATGCACTCCTATGACCACGGCGCGGGGCATCTCATCGAGTCCGCCCGCGCCGCCGGCCGCCTGTCGCCCACCGAGGACACCGTGACCCGCGTGCGTATGACGCGCGGCCGCGGCGCCCGCGTCGTGAGCGCTCGCAACGTCCCCGTGATGGATCCCGGGCCCATTGACGGGCTCATGGATCGCCTCACGCACCACCACCTCATGCGATCGGCCGTGCGACTGCGCCCAATCGGAAACCTCAAGAACTAACCCAGGGACATCCTTGCCATGCTCTCGCCCCACGAGATCCGCCACGTCTGCCAGGCCGGGAAGGACCGGGATCCGCGTTGGTACCGGATCCACCGCCGCCTGTCGATCCATATCACGGCCTTTCTCCTACAAACTCCCGTCACCCTCAACCAGGTGTCGCTGCTCATGATGTTCATGGCGGCACTGGGCGCGGCGCTCATGACGTCCGCGAACCTGTGGGTGAACGCCGGGGCCGGAGTGTGCCTGTACCTGTCGTTCCTGCTCGACAAGGTGGACGGCGAGATGGCCCGCTACCGCAAGCAGGAGTCGGTGATGGGCATCCTGCTCGATCGCTTCCACCACCGGTTGGTGGAGCCGCTGCTGTTCTTAGGCGTAGGCTGGCGGGCGTTCCAGGCCACCGGCTCGCTGACGCCGCTGTTCGCAGCACTCGCCACCATGCTGGCGGCGAACATCATCGAGGAGACGCAGCAGTTGCCGGCGTTCATCGCCGCCAAGTTCGCGCGCGAGACCGGCCGCTGGCCGGTGCCGGAGACGGCCGGGCCGTCGCTGGGACTCGAACGCGCGGCCGGCGTGATGCGCGCGCTCAAGACGTTCCGCATGTTCATCACCGTGCTGCCGCTGGTGCTGGTCGCGATCGCGGCGGAGTCCCTCACCGGTCAGCCCGTCACCACGTGGCTGCTGCTCACGAGCGCCGGGGCGCTGTGGGTCTACGTGCTGTTCCAGGCGTGGTACTACGCGCACGGCCAGCTCGACGCCGACCTGGCGACGCTCACCGTGCAGCTGCCGCCGCTCCCGGTGGCGGACGAGACCGAGGCTCCGGCGGTACTGCCGACCAACCCGCCCACGCTGTCGGTGGTCTCGGCGAAAGCGCGCGGCGACGAGCCCCCGCGTCGCTCCGGCCATGCCGGCGTCACGACACTGGCGCTGCTGGCGCTGTGCGGCCTGGCGGCCGGCCCTGCGGCGGCAGCGACCTACTACGTGGACAACTCGACCGCGGCATGCTCCAACAACGGTGCCGGCACCGAGGCGCAGCCCTATTGCACCATCACGGCCGCGCTCGCGGCGCGCGGCGTGGCGGGCAACACCATCCTCGTCAAGCCGGGCAACTATCCCGAACAGGTCACGCTACCCGCGTCGGGCAACTCGGCGAACCCATTGGTGGTGCGCGCGATCGGCGGCGTGGTCACCGTGGACGGCGCCGACGACTTCTCGGCCACGAACAAGTGGGTGAACACCTCGGGCAACATCTGGCGCGCCTCCACCGTCACGTGGAGTCCCAAGCAGGTGTTCGCGAACGGCGCGCGGCTCGTCGCCTCGACCGCGTCGGTCACCTCGCTGCCCGTGGGCACGTTCCGCTACGTGTCGAACCAGGGTCTCTATGTGAACGTGGGTGGCGCCAACCCCGGCACGCAACAGACCCGCGTCGGGCGGCGTAATTACGCTTTCGTGCTGTCCGGCCGGTCGTGGATCACGCTCGAGGGCTTCACCGCCACGCGCACCGAGGATCGCGCGTTCTACCTGTCGAACGGGTCCAATGACGTGCAGCTGATCGGCAACACGGTCACGTTCTCCAACAAGTACGGCATCTACCTGAGCGAATGCCTGCGTGCGCGCGTCGCCTCGAGCGTGGTCACGGACAATAACCACCACGGCATCATGCTCACCACGGGCACGAGCCAGTGCCTGGTCGAGGACAACGAGTCCGCCCGCAACGCCGTGCCCGGTACGCGCGCTGCGAATGGTCTCTACGTGTACGGCTCCGCGAACAACACGCTGCGTCGCAACCGCTGGCACGACAACCAGGACACCGGCCAGCACTTGCAGAGCGGCTCCAACAACAACCTGTCGTACAACAACATCAGCTGGAACAACGGAGATCACGGCTACGATCACTTGGGCGCCACGGGGACCTACCACACCAACGACATCGCCTATGGCAACTTCAAGGACGGCTTCTCGATCGAAGGCAACGCGACCGGGACGTCGGTGTTCAACTGCATCGCGGTGGACAACGGCCTCACCACGAACGAGTTCAACCTGTGGGTGGAGGGCAGCTCCCAGGCGGGCTTCGCCTCGAACGACAACATCTTCTGGAACTCCACGAGCCAGGCGCCCATCAAGTACGGCACCACCATCTACCCGCTGCTCAGCGCGTACGTCGCCGCGAGTGGCAGGGACTCGCGCTCGCTACAGCAGGATCCGCGCTTCGTAAACTCGAGCTCGGGCAACTTCCACCTGATCCCCGGCTCGCCGGCCATCGACAACGGCAACTCGTCGGTGGCGAACTGGCCAGCCACCGACGCCGAAGGCAATGCGCGCACGGACGACCCGGGCTCGGCGAACACCGGTCTGGGACCGGTGGACTACGCCGACCGCGGGTCGCTCGAGTTTCAGCCCACGGGCCTTGCTCCGCTGGCGGTGCTCGTGGCGGATCCGGCTGTGGCCACGGCGCCGGCGGAGATCACGCTCGACGCGTCAGGCTCGAGCGACCCCGACGGCAGCATCGTTTCCTACGAGTTCGACTTCGGCGATGGCGTGAGCGCGGCCCCGCAGGCCGGGCCGATCGCCACGCACACCTACACGGCCGGCACGTACAACGCGATCGTGACCATCATGGATGACATCGGGCTCACCGCGAGAGACACGGTGGTGGTGGTGTCAAATGCGGCGCCGATCGCGGTGCTGAACGCCACGCCAACCTCGGGCAAGGCGCCGCTCACGGTGAACGTGAACGCGTCCGGTTCCACCGACGCCAACGGCACGGTGGTGTCCTACCGCTTCGACTTCGGCGACGGCATTGTGGTGGGTCCGCAGCCGGGTGCCACCGCGTCGCACGTCTTCGGCACCGGCACCTGGTCGGTGCGACTCACGATTTCCGACAACCACGGCGCCCAGGACACCCTGAACACGGCCATCGTGGTGACGGTCGGGCCGCCGAACGTGTCGCCCACGGCCGCGCTCAACGTGTCGCCCGGTTCCGGGCAGGCGCCGCTCGGCGTGACCGCCGATGCCTCGGGCTCCTCGGATTCCGACGGCGGCATCGCCTCCTACCGCTTCGACTTCGGCGGCGGCACCGTGGTCGGCCCGCAGCCGGGCGCCACGGCTCCCCACGTCTTCGGCGTGGGCACGCACGTCGTGACCGTGCTGGTCACCGACACCGACGGCGCCACCGCGAGCGCCTCCGACACCGTGGTGGTGACGCCGCCCGCGCCGGACCAGCCGCCGGTCGTGACCGCGGCCGCCACGATCTCGGTGCTGGAAGGCGGCGCGCTTTCGCTGCCGGTGACGGCTTCGGATCCTGACGGCCAGGCGCTCACCTCGCTCACGGCGGACTTGTCGCAGCTCCCGGCCGGGCACAACGCCACGTTCACGCCGTCGCCGGACTTCACGTCGGGCACGCTGACTTGGAACCCCACGTTCGCGGATTCGGGCACCTACTCGGTGACGTTCACGGCTAGCAACGCGCTGTCCGCCCAGGCGGCGACCCAGGTGCACGTGGGCAACGTGGACCGCGCGCCGGTGATCAGCGGGCCCGCGGTCGTGACCGGGCTCGAGGGCCAGCTCATCTCGTTTGCACTGACCGTTGCTGACGCCGATGGCGATGCCATCGCCACGCTCACGGCGGATCTGGCGGCACTCCCCGCCGGGAATGACGCGGTGTTCACGCCGGGGCCCGGCAATGCCAGCGCTACGATCAGCTGGACTCCGCTCGCGGGCGACACCGGAATCTTCGACATCACGTTCGAGGCCGGGAACGCGCTCGCAGGAAACCTCGTCACCTCCGTCCGCATCGGCTTCGTGGACACGGCGCCCGTCGTCGTGGCCCCGGCCACGGCCGAGGTGCTCGAGAACTCGGCACTGTCGCTGGCGGTGACCGCGTCGGACGTGGACGCGGATGCCATCACGTCGCTGACGGCGGATCTCTCCGGCCTGCCGGCGGGGAACACCGCGACGTTCACGCCCGGCCCCGGCAACCTCGGCGGCACGCTCGCCTGGACGCCCGGGTTCTCCGATTCGGGCACCTACACCGTGCGCTTCTTCGCGGCCAACCTGCTCGCGGACACGGCGACGACCGTGCTGCACGTGGGCAACCTCGACCGGGCGCCGGTGGTGACCGCCCCGGCGAACGCGAGTGGCTTCGCGGGCACGAACATCACGTTCACCGTGACGGCCGTGGATCCGGACGGCGACGCCATCACGTCGCTGGCCGCCAACCTGTCGGAGCTCCCGGCCAATCACACCGCCACGTTCACGCTCTCGGGCGGTGCCGCGTCGGGCCAGTTCGCGTGGACGCCGGCCGTGGGAGAGGCCGGTGGGTACGACCTCACGTTCACGGGCAGCAACGCGCTCTCCGGGCAAGCCATCACCCACCTCACGGTGCTGCCGCCCAACCAGGCACCCACGTCGAGCATGAGCGTCACGCCCGTCACGGGCAATGCGCCGCTCTCGGTCACCGTGGACGGCAGCGCGTCGAGTGATCCCGAGGGTGCCGCGCTCAGCTATCGGTTCGACTTCGGGGACGGCACCATCTTGGGTCCGCAGGCCTCGGCCGTCGCGGCGCACGTGTACGCGGCGGGCGTGTGGACGGTGCAGCTCACGGTGACGGACCCGCTCGGCGCGGTGAACACGTCGTCGGCGAGCATCACCGTGGCCGCGACGGGCCCGGGCGCGAACCTCGTCACCAATCCGTCGTTCGAATCCGGCAGCACGGGCTGGAACTCCTATTCCGGCGGCGTGCTCTTGCGCGTGGCCGGCGGCTTCGACGGCAACTGGGCCGTGCAGGTCACCGGTCCCGCGACCACCTCCAACTTCGGCATCAATGACAGCCCCAACTGGGTAGCCAACGCCGGCGCCATCGGCACGCGCTACCGCTTCAGCGCCTGGGTGCGGTCGGTGAGCTCGACCGGCACGGCGAAGCTGCAGATCCGCGAATACCAGGGCGGCACCAAGATCGGCGCCAGCACGCTTTCGGCGCTCGTTCCGCTCTCACCCGAGTGGCAGTTCGTGACCGTGGACCGCGTCGTGGAAGCCGTGGGGACCACGCTCGACTTCCAGGTCATCGACTCGCCGACTTTTCCGAATGACGTGTTCCTGGTGGACAACATCTCCATCCACGTGATCCCGGCGGCAGGGCCCGCGGCGATCATGGCCGGGGCCGACGAGCACCTGCTCAGCGGCCCGGCGCTCCAGTTCGGCGCGTGGGTCTCGCCCACGGTGGCCCGCACGGACGCCACCCTGAGCTTCGTGACCACGCGGCCGGGCGCCGTGCGGGTGGACCTGTTTGACGCCTCCGGGCGGTTGGTCAAGGGCCTCATGGACGACGCGAACGTGGCACCGGGCTTGCACAAGCTGAATGTGGACGGACGCAGTGACCGCGGCGACCGTCTGGGGTCCGGCATGTACTTCTATCGCGTGCAGGCGGCTGAGCGGTCCGCCGTCGGAAGGCTCGTGTTCGTGCGCTAGACACCCGGCGGGTTCGCTGGGGCAAAGCGCACACCCCTCGGGGGTAAAACCACCATGTGCGGCATCGCGGGCAGGATGGAGTTCGAGCTGGGCCGGAAGGCCGACCCGGAGCTCGTGCAACGGATGTGCGATGCGATCGCGCACCGCGGGCCTGACGATTCCGGCGTGTGGGCAGAAGGGCCGATGGCGCTGGGCCACCGGCGGTTGAGCATTCTCGATCTCTCGGCTGCCGGGCATCAGCCCATGCCCAACGCCGACGGATCACTGTGGATCGCGTTCAACGGCGAGATCTACAACTTCCTCGAGTTGCGCGCCGAGCTGGAACGCGAAGGGCATACGTTTCGCTCCCGCACCGACACCGAGGTGCTGCTGCACCTCTACCAACGCGACGGCGTCGAGTGCCTGCAGCGGTTGCGCGGCATGTTCGCATTCGCCATCTGGGACGTGAAGCGCCAGCAGTTGTTCCTCGCGCGCGACCGAGTCGGCAAGAAGCCGCTCGCCTACCGTGTCGACGAGCGCGGTCTGTCGTTCGGCTCCGAGATCAAGGCAGTGCTGCAAGACCCCGAGGTCGAGCGTGAGCCCGATCCGGTGGCGCTGCACCACTACCTCACCTACCAGTGCGTGCCGGCACCCATGTGCGCGTTCAAGGGCATCCGCAAGCTGTCGCCGGGGAGCTACCTGCTCGCGCGCGACGGCCGCGTCGAGGTCAAGCGCTACTGGAAGCTCTCCTACCTGCCCAAGTTCGAGGCCCGCACCGCACGCGCCGAGCGCGAGCTCGAGGAGGAGCTCATCCGGCGCCTCGAAGAGGCGACCGCGCTCCGGCTCATCAGCGATGTGCCGCTGGGTGCGTTCCTCTCGGGCGGCGTGGACTCGAGCGCGATCGTGGCCATGATGTGCCGCAAGGCCACGGGTCCCGTGCGCACGTTTTCCATCGGCTTCGACGACGACGCCTACGACGAGCTGGCCTACGCGCGGGCAACCGCCGCGCATTTCGGCACGCAGCACACCGAGTTCACGGTGCGACCGAGTGCGCTCGAGGTGCTGCCCAAGCTGGTCTGGCACTACGACGAACCTTACGCCGACGCGTCCGCCGTGCCGACCTACTACGTGTCGAAGCTGGCGCGCGAGCACGTGACCGTGGTGCTCAACGGCGACGGCGGCGACGAGAGCTTTGCCGGCTACGACCGCTATGTGGCCAACGCACTCGCGCAGCGCCTGAGTCTGTTGAACCCTCTGCTCGGGAGCGCAGCGTTTCGCAAGGCACTCGACCTCCTGCCGCATGGCGCCACGTCGGCCAGTTCGCGCTGGCGGCTCAAGCGGTTCGTGCAGCAATTGGGACGCTCGCCGCAGGCGCGGAACGCCGCGTGGATGGCGCAGTTCGACCCCGAGGCCAAGCAGCAGCTCTATACCGCCGCGTTCCGGCGCGAGGTGGGACCCGCCGAGGCCGAGGAGTCCATGTACGTGCGCTACCGCGAGACCGACGCGGACAACTTCATCGACGCCACGCTCTATGCCGACGTCACCGGCTACCTGCCCGACACGCTGCTCACCAAGGTGGACATCGCCTCCATGGCCGTGGCGCTCGAGGCACGCTCACCGTTCCTGGACCACGAGTTCATGGAGTTCGCCGCGCGCCTGCCCGCCCGCTTGAAGCTCGACGGCCGGAGGACCAAGGTGATCTTGAAGCGCGCGCTGCGCGGCATCGTGCCCGACGACGTGCTGGACCGGCGCAAGATGGGATTCAACGCCCCCGTGGACCAGTGGCTGCGTGGCGAGTTGCGCGACATGTCGCACGACCTGTTGCTGTCGCGTCGGAGCCTCGCGCGCGGCTACTTCCAGCGCGCGTTCGTGGAGCGCATGTTGCGCGAGCACGCGCAGGGCACGCGCAACTGGCACACGCAGATCTGGAATCTCATGATGCTCGAGTCCTGGCACCGCTCGTTCGTGGACGAGGCCCAAGCCCAAGCGGTCGCGGTCTGACCCGCATGCCCCCGCATGCGGGTCCGCTAGCGACGCCGCTCGCCGCGCGAGCCCTGGGGAGCGGTCGCGAGGCTGTCGCGCGGCTCCAGGACGTAGCTGCCGAACTCGCGTGGACTGCCGCAGCTGTCCCCGCAGGCATCGGCCCAGTCGCTGGCGAACAGGACGCGGCGGCCATCGGGCGAGGGCACGGCGTGCGCCTGCGCGCGGTAGGTGCCGGCGCTGCTGTGGTAGTGCCCCAGGCGCTCGACCGCGCCGCTGCCGTCGAGCTTGACCGCCACGATCTCGCCGGCGAAGCGGCGCCCCCGTTGGGCGGGCCCGGTCGCGTAGGTGACGTAGAACCAGCCCGGGCGGGCGGTGTTGCGCGCGGAGCCGTGCGAGTAGCCGGCCTCGTTCTTGCCGTCGGTGAGTTCGCTGACGTGTCCGTCCCGCAGCCGCACCTTGACCACGCGCCCCAGCTTGGAGCCGGGGCAGGCGCGGCCGCCGACCAGCACGTCCGCGTTGCCGTCGAACGGATCCACGGCCAGGTCGGCGTGCTTCAACGGGAACACCCAACCGTTCGGGCGCGCGGCGAACGAGCCGCAGCGGAGCGACGTGGCCGCCATGTTGTGTGGGCGGATCACCAGCGCCGTGTCCACCTCGTAGATCCGGTGCAGGTCGCAGAGCGTGTCGCAGTCCGCACCGCCCCCGAACTTGACGTCGATGTAGCGACCCGAGGGCGAGATGCTCACGTTGCCCTTGGGGCAGTCGCGCGGATCGCCGACCTTCAGGCTGCAGGGCCCGAGCGAGTACACGGGACCGATGCGCCGGAACGGGTAAGCCGGGGCGTTGGGCGAGCGCGGGTCCATGTCCACCACGACCATGCGCTCGCCATCGGTGAGCACCGCGAGCCGGCCGTCTGCGGATACGTTGCCCTCGCCACTGCCGAGGCCGTAGTCGGCCTTGAACGGCAACGTCCAGCTGCGCGTCTTGACGCATGTGGTCACGTCGAACCACATCAGCTCGCTGCCGGAGCGGCTCACCGCGATCTGCTCGTTCGCGTGGGCCGCGCTCGGGTGCCAGCGGTAGTCGTAGTTGTCGAAAGCATCGCACGGAGTCGCGCGCGGCTCGTAGCTCAGGCCATCCAGCAGGAGCGGCGAGCGCGTGGCGTTACCGAAACGGTTCTCGATGCTCAGCAGCGTTCCGGTCGCGTTCCACGGCTGCTGCCGGGAGTAGACGTGGCGCGCATCGATGCCCCAGGCGCCCAGCGCGGGAGCGACCGCCGCTCCGGGGTCGCCGCTGATGCGCGTGATGCGCGAACCGAACACCGGGTCGGTGACCGCGGTGCGATGTGCGGGCTTCGCCACGCGGGGAATGCCGTGGACGGCCGCCGCGTCGGTGACGGCGCTGTCGGCGCCGGGCACCGCCGCGGCGCAGGCGAACCCCAACGAACCCAAGCACAGGCTCGCCAGGACGGCCGCGGCGGCCGGAAGTCGAAGCGTGGGTCTGGCGGCGAGCCTGTATTCGATGCGTCTCATAGGCCGCTCACCTTAGCCCGGAAGGCCGGAGTGAAGGAAATGCGCATGAGCTGATCCGATGGATGCACGTGGTGCCCGATTCGCCCCCCATGGCGGAACGCACACCTGTCCAGAACGCGCTAACACCCGCCTGAAACTCCCTCCCTCTCTCTCTCCGATCTCTCCGGGGGAACCAGAATGTCGCGCACGCATGCTCTGTACCCGCCATCCCATGGCGGTCAGGTGTGGCCGCCAGGCCACCGCTGGATCCGAACACACTTCCTGCCATTGTTGTCGGTCCTTTCACTCGTCGCGTTCACGGCGGTCAGCGCCCGGGCGGACGTGTACTACGTGAATAACGCCCACCCGAACGCCTCACTACTCGGGCCCGGCACGCTCAACATGCCCTACCTCACCATCTCGAGCGCGCTGAACGCGCACCCGGATGTGGGCGTGACCGTCGTGGTCAAGCCTGGCGTGTACCGCGAGCGCGTGCACGTGCCCGCCTCCGGGTCCCCGTCAAGGCCCGTCGTGATCCGCGCCGATGGCGCGGTCACGCTGGACGGCGCCGACGATCTGGCCAACCCAACGCTGTGGTCGAACTTCGTGGGCGGTACGTGGGTGGCCGAGAGCGTGGACTGGGAGCCGCTTCAAGTCTTCGCCGATGGCGTGCGCCTGCAGCCCTCCACGAAACCGGCGGCGCAAGTGGAACCGGGCCGGTTTCTCTGGCTCGAGGGGTTCGGCCTGGTCGTGAACGTGGGCGGTGACAGCCCGGTCGGTCACGCGATTGCCGTCGGCCGGCGAACGCACGGGTTCCTGGTCGTGAACAGGCAGCACGTGGTGATCGACGGCTTCACCATCACGCGCACTGAGCACAAGGGTGTCGAGGTGATGGGGTCGTCGCGGGTGATCGTCCGGAGGAACGTGGTGAACCAGTCTGCCGCCGGCGGCATCGCCGCCGAGAATAGCTCGCAGGTGCAGGTGTTCGGCAACACCGTGAGCGATAACAACCACCATGGCATCCTGTTCCGGCTCGGGGTGACGAACTCCATCATCGACGCCAACGAGTCATTCGCCAACGCGCACGTGGGTGAACCGTGGGCCACCGGCATCTACCTGGCGGGCTCGCCCAACAACCTCATCGAGGGCAATCGGCTGCACCACAACCAGGACAGCGGCTGCGAGATCCAGTCCGGGTCCAACGACAACCTCGTGCGACAGAACATCTCGTGGTCCAACGGCGACCACGGCTTCGCCCAGCTCTATGCCACCGGCACGCTGCTCCTGAACAACGTGGCGTGGGGCAACCACACCGAGGGTTTCTCGGTGGAGGGCGATGCCACCGGGACGAGGGTGTACAACTCCATCTCGCTCAACCGAGCGCTCGCGCCGGAGTCCTACTGCATCTACGTGGACGCCAGCTCGACCGCCGGCTTCGACGCCGACTACAACATCTATTGGAACGTCGCGGATCAGCCGCCCGTGAAGTTCGGCACGGTAGCCTTTCCAAATGTCCTGGCGTTCCAGACCGCCACCGGCATCGGCCTGAACAGCTACGGGGCCGACCCGCGGTTCGTGGACGCGTTCAACGGGGACTTCCACCTACGCTCGGATTCACCCGCCATCGACGCCGCCACCTCGGCGGTCTTGGGCTGGGTGGAGACCGATGCGGAGGGTCGTTTCCGTTCCGACGACCCCGGCGTCCCCAACTCCGGCGTGGGCCCCCTCGGCTTCGCCGACCGTGGAGCGTACGAGTATCAGAACGCCCTGCTCGGCGTGGGCGGGAGCCTGAGCGGTCCCGGCTTCGTGCTCTCGAACGCCTTTCCCAATCCCAGCCGGCGGAGCGTGGCGTTCATGTTGGAGCTGCCCACGGCAGGAGACGTGAGCTGGAGCGTCTTCGACGTGCTCGGCCGCGAGGTGTGGAGCGAGCAGGGCGCGCGTCCCAGCGGCCGCAACGAACTGCGCTGGCCGCTCACGGGAAGAGCCGGATCGCGAGTCCCGAACGGCGTGTACCTGGTGCGCGTGAACCGCGGCGACCAGAGTGCCAGCATGAGATTCGTCGTCATGGAGTGAGTGCTGCGCACGAGAGAGCGCGGCAGGCGGGGCGGGCCCGGCGAGTCGGCCGGGCCCGTTTCTTTGTCGACCGAGATCTGGGTGTTGCGACACGTTCCGGTGAGTCCTGGCGCCACGGAGATTTCCGAGCTGCGGGTCATTGACGCCCAGCGAGCGTGCCGCAAGACTCCGGCGGATGTTCGACGAGCGTTCGGCTCCACCTGATCGCAGTCTGCGACAACTTGCCGCCGCCGTCCCACTGCTCGTGGTCGCGCTCGCCGGCAGCGGCTGCGGCGTGCGCGCGCTCCACCGCAGCGAGGTCGCCCCGGGTTCCCTCGCGACGGCGCCCCGCACGAACGTCACGCTCAAGGCGCATCTTCGCGATGGCAGCGTGCTGGTGTTCGGTTCGTGGACGCTGGAGGAGCAGGGACGGATCGTGCGCGGCACGGGCCAGCGCCTGGATGTGCACCGGCAGCCCGGGCCGATCGGCGCGCAGTCCGTGGCCCTGGACTCGGTGGCACTGTTCGAGAGCGACGAGATCCACGTGCCTGGGGCCATGGCGCCGATCACGGTGATGACTGGCATCTCCGTGCTGCTCACCGCGATCTGCGCCACGAATCCCAAGGCGTGCTTCGGTTCGTGTCCCACGTTCCACGCGTGGGACGGGGAGCGGCAGGTGCTCGTGGCCGAGGGGTTCTCGGCGAGCGTGGCGCCGGCACTCGAGGCCACCGACCTGGACGCGCTGGACCGCGTGAGAGCGCGCGACGGTCGGCTGACGCTCTCACTCACGAACGAAGCGCTCGAGACGCACGTGGTGCGCTCGGCCGACCTGCTGATTGTGCCGCGAGCGCCGGGGGACCGCGTCGTGGCCGCGCCCGGCGGCGTGCTGTGGTCCACGCGAGAGTGGCGAACGCCCGATGTGGCGCTGGGGCGCGAGGGCGACTGCCGTGCGTTGCTCGCGAGTCGCGATGCCAGGGAACGGACCGGCCTCGCGGACTCGAGCGACCTGGCCGCGCGCGAGACCGTGGAACTGGTCTTCGACCGCTCACCCGTCGGACCGTGCGGACTGGTGATCACGGCCCGGCAATCGCTCCTCTCCACTTTCGTCTTCTACCAAACGCTCGCGTGGATGGGGCGCTCGGTCGGAACGTGGCTGGCTTCGCTCGAGGGGATGGATACGGACCAGCGCACGCGCCTGGTCGGCCCCGCCCGCGCGCTCGGCGGCATCGAGGTGCAAGTGCGCGAGTCGGGGAAGTGGGTGACGGTGGGCGAGTTCCACGAGGACGGGCCGCTCGCCAGTGACACGCACCTCGTGACGTTGCCGGGATCGGCTCCTGGCCCGCTGCACGTGCGGCTCCGGCTCACGCGCGGGATGTGGCGGGTGGACCAGGTGGCGCTGGTTGCAGTGCGAGGCCAGGTGAAGGCCGTGAGGGTGCCGCCCGTTCGTGTGACGAACCATGGACGAGAGGACGCAGCGGCGCTGGCGTCGCTGCAGGACGGGGCCCGGCCGCTGGTGACGATGCCGGGCGACACGCTCGAGCTGTCGTATGAACTTCCCGACGACGACGAGAACGTGGAGCTGTTCCTCGAGAGTCGCGGCTACTACTTGGAGTGGATGCGCGACGAATGGGTCGCCGAGGAGAACCCCGCGCGGCTCGCCCGACTGTTCCTGGACCCGCCAGACGCCCTGCGCGAGTTGGCGCCCGAGTTCAAGCGCGTGGAATCCGGCATGGAAGCGGCGTTCTGGGGAAGTCGCTATGCGCGCTAGTCGCCCGAGCACGATGATCGCGTGCGCGGCCATTGGCGCGCTGCTGTGCGGGTGCGCCGCGCGCCACGCACCCAGCGGCTGGTTGCCGTACGCGCAGGAGACCCAGCGTGAGGCCTACGGCGGCTGGATACATCTGGAGTACCGGGCTGGGCTGGGGTTCGATGGGGAAGGCGACCCGCGTGACGTGAGCGGCGAGCTGGTGACGATCTCCGAGGATAGCGTGTTCGTGCTGACCGGCCGCACGCTCACCGCGCGCGCGCTGACCTCGGTGCCGCGCGCGACGCTCGAGGTGTACGACTCGCGCAGCGGCGACGTGGCCCGGATGACGCTGGGCGGTACACTTGCCACGGTCACCCACGGCTTCGGGCTGGTGCTCACGGCACCGCTCTGGATCCTGACGGGATGCCTGTCGAGCGCCGCGTTGTCCAACCAGGGCCGACTCACCGTGGACAGCTCGCGAGTGGCCATGAGCGCGCAGCGGGCGGGTCGCACGGTGTGGGGGCGCGCCTCGTGGAAGGACCTGAGTCGCTTCGCGCGCTTCCCGCAGGGCTTCCCGCCCGGGCTCGATCGTGCGCTGCTTCACGAGCGGCCGAGGACCAAGCGCGAGCACCGCACGCAGTCATGGCCGGGGCCGATCACGGAGCATTGACGTGCGGTGGCGGCCGAATGGCCGGCCCTACCCGACACGGCATTCAGGCGTGCGCGGGCTCCGCGGCTTCCTTGCGGCGCGAGCGGCCCTTGGCGACCGTGTGCCCGCAGATCTCCTGGAACGCGGCGAGCACGTCGTTCGCCGACAGCACCGTGCCCATGCGCGGCTTGACGGGCTGCGCGTGCAGCACGATGTCACTGAGCGAGACGATCCCCTGGAGCTTTCCGTCCGCATCCGCCACGGGCAGTCGCCGGACCTTTCGGGCGCGCATGGCGTCGAGTGCCACGCGAACGTCGTCGTCGGGAAGCACGGAGAACAGGTTGCCACTCATCACTTCGCGCGCGGTCAGTTCCGCGGGGCGACGGTGGCGCGTCGCGGCGGCGATACAGATGTCCCGGTCCGTGACCACCCCGAGCACCCGACGCGAGGCATCCACGACGGGAACGACGCCGCAGTCCTTGCGCCACATCATCATGGACACGGCGGCAAGATCAGTGGACGGTTCGCAGGTCTCGACCTCGCTGGACATGATCACTCTGACCTTCATGGCGTGCTCCTTCCTGGATCGGGTGCGCAGGCAGGCTCGTGCCGGCGATCGCCGGGGGATTTCCGTTGGCGACCTCGGAGCCGACTTTCGCACGGACCCTGCCCGCCGTGTGTCAAGGGTTGGCGAGCGTCGTATGCGCTGCCAGTCCGGCGATCTGCGACTTCTCGGTCACCTGGACAGCACGCTAGCGTACCAGCGAGACCGCAAGCCGGAGCTCACCGTAATGCCCGCAAGTGCCCCCGAACGCCATTCGCGCGGGCAACGACACAGGCACCCAGCGGTCCACGGTCGATGAGCCTCCAATCAAAGCACCCAGCGCGAGACCGACGCCCAGCCCTATGTAAAAAGGCGCTTGGGATACGGTCTCGTGAGGCACGGTGCCGCCAAAGGTGCCTGCCACTCCCTCCCCGATGTCGTTGCTGAACTGTCGCATCCCGACGATGATCCCGCCGATGCTGCCGCCCACCGCACCGCCGATGAGCAGTCCGCGAAGGAGTCCGCTGTGGTGAGCGACGCTCAGCTCGACATGAGAGCGATGGTCGAGCAGCACTCGCATCGGAGTCTGGTACTGCATCTCGGAGGCGAAAGTCAGCGTGTCGCCGTTCAACGCGACCAACCGTCCCACGACCGCGCGCTTCCCAAGGGTCGGATCTTGCACGCGGACCCGAGCGCCGGGCTCGAGCTTGGGTACGGGCGTCTGGGCCCGAGCGAGTGCCGGAAGCAGAGCGCACGCCACGAGGCACAAGCGCAGGCCGGCGCGCATCAACGTAGAACGAGAAGCGCGGACGGGCCTTCGAGCGACTGAGGGCCGGGCCGGCCCGCAAGCACATCGCATCAGAATCCCCTACCGGGGGAGGGCGGAGCGAGAGCTCCCACCGTACCGCGCCCAGCCAGCGTTGGCGATGCCAGAGTTAGCTGTGAGAACTCGCACTTCGAGCCAACGCACCGACTGCGCTACCGGCTGCACCCGCCGCTTCGATTGCGTGATCCGACCCGAATCCGCGCATCTCTGAGTGGAAGCCCGCGGCCAGCCCGGTCGCGGGACGCCACCACCCCGACTTCGGAGATGCACCATGAGAAACGCCCTCAAGCATTTGCTCGTCGCCAGCGCCCTCGCGAGCCTCGCGCTCGTGACGGGTTGCGGCAAAGGTGACAACCCTACGGTGCCGGCGGCGCCGGCCCCCGAGTACGTGGACGTCACCGTCAAGCTCGTGCGGCTCCTGGCCGTGGCCGATGGCGACGGCATCGAAGGCGCCGGCGAGTTCACGTTCAAGGCCGTGGTCTCCGATGGACAACCGGGAACGCTCGTCGCCAGCGGCGGCATCGGTCTGGACACCGGCTCCACCTACGACCTCAACAAGACGCGCGTCATCCGCATCACCAAGGGCGAGGCTCACCCCATCACGGTGGACTTCACCGGCACGGAGTGGGACCAGAGCATCTTCGGCGTCACCTACGCCGATACGCGCATGGACAACCTCAACGAGTTCCGCACGCACACCGAGGCGAGCGGGTCGTCCGGCTTCAACGACGGCGAGCGCTGGATCACGCTCGGTACGGGCGATCTGCAGTTGCGGCTCGTCTACACCATCACGTCAGTGCCCGTCCCCTGATCGGCAGGGTCACCTACTTGCGTCCCGGAGCGGCCCTCGCGGCCGTTCCGCTCGCGTGCGAGCGGAGGATCCCCATGAAGCGCGCACGCTTCGCCCATGCCGTCGCACTGCTCTGCACCGCGGTCGTGCTGCCCGTCGCCGCCGGTGCGCAAGAGATCCGGCCCCGGAGCCTGCTCGTCTACTACGGCTATCCCACATCCATCAACGCCACCTGGTCCGTGCCGGCGGCCGCGCAGGAGTTCGGTCGCTACGACTTCGTGGTCTGGGGCGACGGCTTGGACGACCCGGCGCACCCCGACCACGCGAACGCGGCGGCGATCATCGCCCACGCGGCCACGTCCGCCACGCGCATCCACGGCTACGTGGACCTGGGCGTGAGCACGCAGAACCTGCCCGTGAGCGAAATCCAGGCACGCATCGCGCGTTGGGACGCGATGGGCGTGGATGGCGTGCTGCTGGACGACTTTGGCTACGATTTCGGGGCGGGCCGCGCACGCCAAAACGCCGCGGTGGACTACGCCCACGCACGCGGCCTCGCCGTGATCGCGAATGCGTTTCGGCCTGAAGACGCCTTCGGCAGCGTCATCGACCCGGTTCACAACCCCGCGGGTGCGGGTACGAGCCTCGGGCCCGCTGACTTCTATCTCTATGAAAGCCACGGCGTGCGGCTTGGCGAGTTTGAGGATGCCGCGGCGTGGCAAGAACGATCGGACGCGGTCGAAGCCTTCCGCCTGAGCCTGAACTTTCGCGTGCTCTCGATCACCACCACCGCGACCGACGGCCCCGCGGCCTACGACGAGTCCGCGTTCTTCTATGCCTGGCACGCGGCACTGCTCTCGGGGCACGAGGCCACCGGCTGGGGCGAGTACGGCTTCTCGGCCTACGGCGCCTCGAATGGTCTCGCGCCGTTTCGCACGCGTCCCACGCTCGCGCCCGGCAGCGCGTTCGTGAGCCCTGTGGTGCACGCGGGCTCGCTCCACACGCGACACACCGATCTGGGCCGCATCGAACTCGATTCCGCGGCTCACAGCTATGGTTTCAGCCCCGCATCGTTGGCAGTGCCCGGCGAGCCCGTGCGCGCTGACCTATCGCTCGCCGCGTTCCCCAATCCCGCGCGGAGTGGAATGCGCTTCGGCTTCACGCTCGAGCACCCACGCGCCGTGCGACTCGCCGTGTACGACACTGGCGGCCGGCGTGTCACCACGCTCATCACGGAAGAGCTCGCCGCGGGCCGGCACGAGCGCTTCTGGTCGGGCCTCGATGCGGCCGATCGCCGTGTCGCCGCCGGCAGCTACTTCGTGGCGCTCGAAACCGGCGGCGCGCGCAGCGTCGCTCGATTCGTGCTCGATCGGTAGGGAGCCCCATCGTGGTCAGGCCACGCGATCGCTGTGCTATCGTGCCGGTCGGCTGCTCCTCCATAAGACCCCTGCTGGGCCGTCCATGCCGCCGACGCCGCGATCCGAAGTCACCCGGCTCCTCCTCGAGTGCAATGCTCGCGGCGCGGGCGCAGCCAATGCCTCGCGGCGCCTGTTCGAGATGGTCTACGACGAACTGCGCCGCCTCGCGGGCGCACTCATGCGCCACGAGCGCGTGGATCACACGCTCCAGCCCACGGCACTCGTGCACGAGGCCTTCTTGAGACTCGTGGGCCCCGCGCACATCGAGTGGAAAGACCGCGCTCACTTCATGGGCATCGCGGCTCGGGCGATGCGTCAGATCCTGGTGGACCATGCCCGCCGCCACGGCGCGGGCAAGCGCGGCGGCGGGCTGCAGCGCGTCACGCTCACCGGTGTGGAACCCGTGGCGCCCCACGACGCGGTCGAAATCCTCGAGCTGCACGACGTGCTCGAGCGATTCGCGGTGCTTGACCAGCGTGCCGCGCAGGTGGTCGAGCTACGGGTATTCGGCGGGCTCAGCGTGCAGGAGACCGCGCACTTGCTCGACGTGTCATCGCGCACGGTGGATGGCGACTGGGCGGTGGCCCGCATGTGGCTCAGTCGCGAACTGGGCAGCGGGGGCACCGCGTGAACGGCGAGCGCTATGCGCGCGTCAAGGAGCTGCTGCTCGCGGCGCGCGAGCTGCTAGGTGAAGCGCGCGCGGAGTATTTGGCGCGCGCCTGCGGCGACGACGCCGAGCTGCGCGCCGAGGTCGAATCTCTTCTCGCGCGCGAGCCCACGCCGGCGTCGATCGTCAAGAGCGGCGCGCTTGCAGGCGAAATCGGTGGCGCGCTCCGGACGGCGCTCCAGGACCACACACCACGTCCGGCCCCCGATGCGATCGGCCCCTATCGCATCCTCGAGCCACTGGGCGAAGGCGGCATGGGGCAGGTGTTCCGCGCCGAGCAGACCGAGCCCATCCAACGCGTTGTGGCGTTGAAGCTGATTCGGCGCGGCCTCGACTCGCGCGAGTTCGTTCGCCGGTTCGAGGCGGAGCGCCAGATCCTGGCCCGGCTCGAGCATCCCGGCATCGCGCGCTTGATCGACGGTGGTCTCACCGATGACGGCGCGCCGTGGTTCACGATGGAGTTCGTGGATGGGGTGCCCATCGACCGCTACTGCGTCCAGCTTGCGCTGAGCGTGGCGGCGCGAGTGAGCCTGTTCCGGGCGGTGTGCTCGGCGGTTCAGTACGCGCACCGGAATCTGATCGTGCACCGCGACCTGAAGCCCGGGAACATCCTCGTCACCGCGGATGGAACGGCGAAGCTGCTGGACTTCGGCATCGCCAAGGTGCTGAGCGCCGATCCCGAGGCCGCCGGAGCCGCGCCGCTCACGCGTACCGACTCGCGCCTGCTCACGCCGGCGTATGCGGCTCCCGAACAGGTCCGGAACGAGCCGGTCACCACGGCGACCGATGTGTATTCGCTGGGCGTCATCCTCTATGAATTGCTGTGCGGACGACGCCCGTACGCCGTGACCGGAGGCTCGACGCACGAGCTGGAGGCGGCGATCCTCACCGCAGTGCCCGCTGCGCCGAGCACCGCCGTGCGCATAGCTGGCGCGGGCGGCGGGCCCGCGCGCCTTCGCCGTGAACTCGCGGGCGACCTCGACACCATCTGCCTGAAGGCGCTCCGCAAGGAGCCCGAGCGCCGGTACTCGTCGGTGGACCAGTTGGAGGACGACCTGCGGCGCTACGTCGAGGGCCGCCCGGTGTTGGCCCGGCGCGACACGCTCGGGTATCGCGTTGGCAAGTTCGTGCGTCGGCACCGGGGCGCGGTGGCGGCTGCGGCTGCGGTGGTGGCGGTGCTGGCGACCATCGTGACCACCTACACGGTGCAGCTTCGCGAGCAGCGCGACCGTGCCCGCGAGGCACGCGACGCGTCCGATGCCGTGACCGAGTTCCTCTCGGGCATGCTGCGCGCGCCGGATCCAGGGGAGAAGGGGCGGGATGTCACGGTGCTCGCGGTGCTGGACTCGGCGTCGCGCACGATCGCCAAGGAGTTCGCCGGGCGACCCGCCATCGCGGCCCGGCTGGAGCTGGCCGTGGGGCGCGCCTACCACGGGCTCGGCCAATACGAGCCGGCGCGCGAGCACCTGGAGCTTGCAGCCGATATCGCGGGCACGCAACTGGGTGCGGACGCCATGGAGATGCTGTCGGCTCGCCAGTACCTGTCGAACCTGTATACGGACCAGGGGCGATTCCGCGAAGCCGAATCGCTCGCCACGCTCAATCTGGCCGATCGCCGCCGGCTGTTGGGTCCCGAGCACGCCGATGCGTTGGAATCGGTGAATGCGCTGGCCAACCTGTCCGCGCACCAGGGCCACCCGGTTCGGGCCGAATCGCTGTTCGTCCAGAATCTCGCCGCCCGCCGCCGCGTGCTGGGAGAGGAACACGCGCAGACGCTCAGCACCATGGGGCTCCTCGCCAACCTCTATGCCGACCAGAGCCGGTTCCGCGAGGCCGAACCCCACTACGTACGGCTCCTCGAACTGCGGCGCCGGAATCCCGGCCCTGAGCATCCACAGACGCTCTCGAGCATGAACAACCTGGCGCTCCTCTACATGCAGACTGCGCGTTACGACCAGGCCGAGCCGCTCTACCTGGAGACCATTGCGATCCGGCGCCGCGTCCAGGGCGAGGACCACCCGGAGACGGTGGGGTCCAGGTACAACCTGGCGATCCTCTATTCCGAGCAGGGTCGCTTCGCGGAATCCGAGTCGCTGCTGATCAGCGTGCTGAACCACTCGAGAACCCGCTTTGGCGAAGAGGGGCCGCGCACGCTCGTGATGAAGAACAACCTGGCGCGCTTGTACGCCAAGGCGAAGCGGTATCGCGAGGCGGAGAGACTCTATCGCTCGACGATCGAGGCTCGGCAGCGCGTGCTGGGCAAGGAGCACCCCTCCACGCTCGGCTCGCAGGTCAATCTGGCGGGCGTCCTGCGCGACGACCGCCGCTACGCCGAAGCCGAGCCAATGTACCTTGCGGCACTGGCCACGCAGCGGCGCGTGCTGGGCGGACGCCACGCCAACACGCTCAACACGCAGTTCCATCTCGGCACTCTCTACTTGAAGCGTGGCGAGCCCACCCGCGCACACCCGCTGCTGGACTCGGCGCTCGCCGGCATGAACGCGACTCTCGGGAGCGGCCACATCGACTGGGCGCGCTATTCGACCGCGTTGGGCGAGTGCCTTACGCGGCTCGGCCGCCATGTGGAAGCCGAGGCGGCGCTCAAGCCCGCCTATGAGAGCGCCCTCCGAACGCGGCCGCCAAAAGATCCGCAACTCCGCGACACGGCGGCAGCGCTGGCGGCGCTGTACGAGGCGCGGGGGGATGCTCGCGAAGCGGGCGTGTGGCGGGCCAGGGCGGCGCGGTGAGGCAGCGTACCTCGCCCTCGTCTCAGTGCACCACGCCCACGCCCACGAGGATTGTCGGCCCGCCCAGTTCCACTTTGCCTGGCGAGAGCGAGCCGAAACGTGAACTCATCGCGAGGTAGCGACCCTCGACGCTGAGATACGCGCCGTCGCTCACCCAGAGGTTCGCGCCAGCGGCCACCGCGGGCGCGCCCAGCACGGACGAGCTCTCACGCGAGGTCGGGAAGAACAGCAGCTGCGTGCCGTGCACCTTGAGTGAAACGTGATGGATGCCCAGCCCGAGCCTGGCGTAGGGAGCGAACCAGCCGATCTGCCGAGTCGCGCGCAACCAGCCCGTCACGCCGAACGTCGAAGAGCTCCGCTCGGAGTCCCAGCTCGAGAGGAACTCGGTGGCAGCGATGGGCGGACCCTTGTACTGACCGAACGCGGTGAACGCGTCCAGGTCAAAACTCCAGTTCGGCGACATGCAGTAGGTGAAGCCGCCGTTCAATCCGAGCGTCGGCCCATCGCGGCGGAGGCCGCCGGTGGCGACTTTGGAACGCACCGCGCCAGCGTGCATGAAAAAAGTGAAGCGCGACTCGGGGTTCGTGTTCCTGAGCTGCCCCGCGGACGCATCGAGCGCGAACCCGAGCGCCAACGTGACGAGCCAGACAAGTCGATTGAGGTTCAGGTTGAACATGGTGACCCTCCTTCTGCCACTGCCCGCCAAGGCGAGAGCCGTGTTTCATC
Organism: uncultured bacterium; assembly: GCA_964418975.1. Classification (GTDB taxonomy): domain Bacteria; phylum Eisenbacteria; class RBG-16-71-46; order RBG-16-71-46; family RBG-16-71-46; genus JAIOPA01. The sequence continues at coordinate 34,225 of CAYQNV010000089.1, forward strand.
TGCGCGACCGACTCCCCAGACTTCGCGCCGCGCGTCCCGGGCGAGCCCGGGAGTGGTGCCGGATCGGCGAACGGCCTCTGGGCGTCATTGCACGCGACGTGCCCGCGAGCGCCGCTCCACCATCGGTTGCGAGCGGTAGCCGCTTCCGCTTGTGCGGCCAGCGGTTGCGGGGAGGTGCGCACGACGCGTAGGCCACGCGCCACGTTCCGACGGCGACTCGCGCCCTCCGACGCCTCGGAGGCGCGCTCGCCCCGCTCGGAGCGCGTTACCGAACTCCAGTGCGACCGCCCGGAGCGCTGTCTATACTCCGACGAGCTGCACCCTGGAGGTTTTGCATGAGCGATGCCTTCGAGCATCACGCCGCCGCGCTCCTGGACGCGCTGCGAGATGTCCTGTGCCAGGTGGCCGACCCCAGCGCGGTGCTGGCCGCCATTCTCCGACATGCCGTGAGTACCACCGGCGCCGACCGCGGCCTGCTCGTCGAGGTCAGCGACGACGGTGCGCTCGAATACAAAGTGCTGAGCGGTTTCACGGCTACCCAGTTCGAGGGCCCGGCGGGCGAGTTCAGCCGACACCTGTTCGCGCGCGTGATCGAGACCGGCGAGGACGTGCTGCTGCGCAGCGCCTCCGAGGATTCCTACTTCCACCAGGTCGCCTCGGTGCAGGCACTCGGCACCGCCGCCGTACTGTGCATGCCGATCCGCGCGCGCGGCCGCATCGCCGCACTCGTCCATCTGGAGAAGCGCGCGCACGGCGGGTTCGACGAGAGCCATCGCGCGCACTTGGGCTCGTTGCTCGTGGTGGCCGGTCGCGTGCTCGAGAGCGTGCACGCGGGCCGCGACGTGATCCACGCAGGCGAGCGCCTCGCCCAAGCGGAAGGCCGGCTGCGCGAAGAGTCCGAGTCGAACCGCGAGGTGCTGAGCCAGGATTGGTCGTTCGGCCGCTTCCTTGGGCGTTCACCCGCCGTGCGCGAACTGGAGCCCATGCTGCGTGCCGCCGCCGCGCGCGAGTCCCCCGTGCTGCTGTTGGGCGAGACCGGCACGGGCAAGACCATCCTGGCGCGGGCGCTGCATTACTCGGGGCCGCGCGCCCAGAAGCCGTTCATCACCGTGTTCTGCCCCTCGCTCGAAAAGGGCATGGTCGAGGCCGAACTGTTCGGACACAAGCGGGGCGCGTTCACGGGTGCCCTGTCGGACCGGGTCGGCAAGGTGCAGGCGGCCGAGGGCGGCACGCTGTTCCTGGACGAGGTCGGCGAGCTGCCGTTCGAGATCCAGTCCAAGCTGCTGCGGCTGCTGGATGAGCGCACGTACGAGACACTGGGCGACCCGCGCGAGCGCACCGGCGACGTGCGCATCATCGCCGCCACCAACCGAGACCTGGCCGCCGAGGTGGAACGCGGCCGGTTCCGCGACGACTTGCTCGCGCGGCTCGACATCGTGGAGATCCGCGTGCCGCCGCTTCGCGAGCGCGTCGAGGACATCGGCCTGCTGCTTCGCGATTGCCTCGACCGCGAGGACGGCGGGCGCTGGATCGAGCTGTCGAGCGATGCGATCGACTATCTCGAGAAGCTGCCGTTCGCGTGGCCGCACAATGTGCGCCACTTGAAGCGCCTCGCCGCACAGCTCGCGATGGCCGAGACCAACGGCCCGGTTTCGGCGGCCGACGTGGCCAAGCTCTTGAGCGCACGCGAATCGTCCAAGGGCGCGCGCGAGTCTTCCACGGGCGCGCGCGCCGGCAAGCTGGACCTGGACGCCGGCCTGCCCGCGCTGCTCGCCGAGGCCGAGCGCGAGTGGCTGCGCGAAGCGCTCACACGCCACGCGAGCCTCACGCGGGCGGAGCTGGCCGATCGGCTCAAGATCAGCCCCTCGACACTCTATAAAAAGCTCAAGGATTACGGGTTGGAGTGACTCGCCCATGAGCTTCCTCGAGCGCCGCTGCCCGGTCCCACTGTGGGTGGTGAGCACGCTGGGCGCAGCCGCGTGCGGTTGGGTGATCGACTTCCCCGCTCGCGCGGCGTGGGCGCAGAGCGTGACGGGCGCACTCGAGGGCCGCGTGCTGGACGCCGCCGGCGCACCGCTCCAGGCGAGCGTCGTGACGGGCGGGCCCTCGCTCCAGGGCCGGCGCGGGAGCATCACCGACGCGCGAGGCCGCTTCCGCCTCGAGCCACTGCCCGTTGGCCGCTACGACGTGATGGTCTCGGCGATCGGCCAACGCACGGTGCTGTTGCGCGATGTCCAAGTGCGGCTCGGCGTTGTGTCCGACTTGGGCGACGTGCGGCTCGAAGTCGAGGCGATCCCGCTGCCGGGCGATTCGGTGGAGGCGGTGCGCCCGGCCGCGCGCCGCGCGCCCACGGCCGTGGGCGGGAGCCTGACGCGCGCGGAACTGCGCGCGCTGCCCACCGACCGAGACTACCTCTCGGTGGTGGCACTCCTGCCGCACGCGGACGTGTCCTACTTCGGTGACCGGCTGAACCTGGTGGGCACGACCGGCGCCGAGACGGACTTCCACGTGGACGGCATGCGCTTGAACGAGCCGCCGGGGAACGCCGTAAGCACGAGCCTGCCCTACAACCTGGTGGAGGAGGTGCAGGTGCTGGCCGGCGGTTACGACGCCGAGCACGGCGGCGCGGGCGGCGGGATCGTGAACGCCGTCACGCGGCCAGGCGGGAACGAGTTCCGCGGTCAGGCGTTCGCGTTCGTGGCCGATCGCGCGCTCACCACCGCGAGCGGCGGCCCTACCGTGTCGCCCAACACGCGGCAGCATCGCTCGTGGGACGGTGGCGCCAGCGCCAGTCTGCCGCTCGTACGCGACCGGCTGGCGCTCTCGCTTGCCTGGAATCCCGCGTTCGAGCGCGAGGACATTGCGCTGCCGGGATTTGGTATCGAGCCCGACACGCGCACCGTGCAGCGCTTCGCCACGGGGCTCTCGTGGCGCGCCTCCAACGCCACCACCGTGTCGCTTTCGGGCGTGGGCGACCCGTCGAGGCGCGACCAGGTGGGCGGCACCGTTCTGCCGCGCGCCCGAGCGCTCGCGAGCCTCGACCCCGTGCTCACACGGCGGCGCGGCGGAGGGTGGGGGAGTTCCGCGCGCGTGTTGCACGTGCTCGGCCCGCGTGCCTATTTCGAAGTGCGCGGCAGCCTGACGCGCTCGGAGTACAGCGATCAGCCGGCCACCGCCACGGGCGCCAGCGAGCCGCTCTATATAGATGAGACCGGCTCGGTGGAGGGTGGCACGGGCCGGGCGGTGGATCGCAATGCCGGCCGCTCGTCGGCGAGCGGCACGTTCGCGGGCCAGTGGCGCGCGCACGTGTGGAAGGCGGGTGCCAGCTACGAGGACGCGTTCTTCGACGAGCGGCTCCGGGTCAGCGAGATCACGCGCTTGAGCCCGACCGCCTACACCCATCTCACGCTCGCCGGCTGGCGGACCGCGAACCACACGCGCGTGCCCGCGGTGTTCGTCCAGGACGCATGGACCGTGGCCGAGGGCGTGCGCCTGACCGGCGGGCTCCGCTGGACGCGCGAGCTGTGGATGACCTCGGCTGGCGACCTGGGCCAGCGCGTGGCCGACGCCTGGCAGCCGCGCCTGGGCTTGACGTGGCAGCCCGTCGCCGCGTGGGCGCCAAGCCTGTTCGCCTCGGCGGGGCGCTTTCACCAGCAGACACGGCTGAACGTGCCGGGGGTGTTTCTTCAGGATGTGCCGGGCGAGTATCTCGTACGCACCTACAACCACGACCCGCGCCTCGATCCTTCGGGCGCCGACACGAGCGTGTACATCGTGTTCAACCGCCAGCCCGCGGTGGACAACCTGCGCGCCGCGGCGTTCGACGAGATCCAGGTGGGCGCCGAGCGCCGCTGGGGCGCGCTACACGCCAGCGTGCGGGCGCTGCATCGCGAGCAGCGCTCGGGCATCGTGGGCGTGGCGTCGCCGGTGAGCGGCCGTCCCGTCTACGGCAATCCCGGCCGGGGCGAACTCGCGGCCTACCCCGAGATCGAGCGCACGTATCGCGCGTTCGAAGTCACCGTCAGCGCCGCGACCGCGGCGCTGGGTGCCACAAGCGCCAGTTACGTGTGGTCCGAACTGCGCGGCAACTACGAAGGCTACTGGGACCAGTCGGTGGGGCAGAACGATCCACTGGGCGGCGGTTCGTTCATGGCCGACCCGCGCTTCGCCGGTCCCACGCGGGGCCTGTTGCCGGGCGACCGCACGCATCGGTTCAAATGCCGCGCCTCGCGCGCGCTCGGCCGCGGCGTGGCCGTGGGCACCACGTTCGTGTGGACCAGCGGCACGCCGCTGAGCGCCTTCACGCCCACGCCCTACGGCGCGCCCTACCACCGCTTCCTCGAACCGCGCGGTTCGCGCGGGCGCTCGCCGTCGCTCTACGACTGGAACGTGCGCCTGGCGTTCGAGCCGCCGGGATGGAAGTCGGCGACGCGGCCGCGCGTGCTGGCCGACGCCTACCATCTCGGCAATCCCCGGCGTGCCGTGTTTGTGGACCAGTTGCGCTACCTCGGCGTGGGCTCGTTCGGGCAGCCCGTGGCGCCCAATCCGAACTTTCTCGAGCCGCTCCTCTACCAGCCCCCGGTGGCGTTCCGGTTCGGCGTGGAGGTCGACTGGTGACCCCTCGCGTGGGCGATACACTGGGAGCATTTCGCATCGTCGAGGAACTGGACTCGGGCGGCATGGGCGTGGTGTACCGCGCGCGCGACGAGCGGCTCGGCTGGGACGTCGCGCTGAAAGTGCTGGCGCCGGGACTGCTGGGGGACGAGACCTCGCGCAAGCGGCTCGAGGTCGAGGCGCGCGCGCTGGCGAGCGTGGAGCATCCGGCCGTGGCCGGATTCCATGGGCTTGGGCACGAGGACGGGCTCGACTTCCTGATCATGGAGTTCATCGCCGGCGAGCCGATGAGCCGCCGCATCCAGCGCGGCGCGTTGCCCGAGGCCGAGCTGATCGATCTCGGCACGCAGCTCGCGGACGGGTTGGCGGCGGCGCACGGGAAGGGCGTGATCCACCGCGACCTGAAGCCTGCGAACTTGATGCTCACGCCCGAAGGCCGGCTCCGCATCCTCGACTTCGGGCTCGCCAAGCTCACCACGGTCGTGCCCGAGACCGCGCTCACTGTGGAAGACAGCGTGCCCGGCACGCTGCCTTATCTGGCGCCCGAGCTGCTGAATGGCTCGCCCGCCGACGCGCGCACCGATGTGTATGCCGCGGGGCTCGTGCTCTACGAGGCCGCGACCGGCGCGACGCCGTTCCCCGGGCTGCGTGGGCCCGCGCTGTGGGACGCCATCGTGAACGCCGCGGCGCAGCCACCGCGCGCGCGGAACCCGCGACTCTCGCGCGGGCTGGACGCGCTCATCATGCGCTGCCTCGACAAGCGCCCCGACGTGCGGCCGGACTCGGCCGTGGCACTCGCCGCGCAACTACGCGCGCTTGCAAGGCCGGCCGGCGCGGGACGTGAGCGCCGCGTCGCCGCCGTCACGCTGGGGCTCCTGGGGCTCACCGCGGTCGGCTACTACCTGCTCCGCGACAGGCCGATGCCAGTACTCGACGACCAGCTCCATTCGTGGGCGGTGTTGCCGCTGAGCGGCGAGACGAGCGACTCGGACCACGCCTACTTCGCCGAGGGCATGGCCGCCGAACTCGTCGGCCAGCTCTCGAGCATGCCTTCGATTCGTGTGATCTCGCACGAGTCGACGCGACGCTACGGCGCTTCGCCCCTACCCATCCGGCGCATCGCGCGCGAGCTGGGCGCGCAGGGGCTCGTCACCGGCGACCTGCGATTCGACAAGGACCGCGTGCGCATCAGCATGCACCTGGTGGACGGGCGCAACGACAGCGAGCTGTGGTCTAAGACGTTCGAGGGCAACGTCAACGACTTCCTGTCGGTCCAGAACCGCGTCGAGCGCGCCGTCGTGCGACAGGTCAATCACTACTCGGGCCGGCGCGGGCGCGCGCAGGTGGCGAGCCACGATCCCACCGAGACCGCCGCCTACGACGACTATCTGCGCGCGCGCTATCACTGGAACAGGCGGCCCAGCGAGCTCTACCGCGCCATCGAGTACTTTGAGCGCGCCATCCACGCCGATTCGCTCTACGCCTTGGCGCACGCCGGCCTGGCCGACGCGTGGGCGGCGGTGGGCCTGTACGGCCTGCGGCCGCCGCTCGAGACGCGGCGCATGGCGCGCGCCGCCGCGCGCCGCGCCGTGATGCTGGACGAGAACCTCTCGACCGCGCACGGCTCGCTCGCGCACATCCTTCACAATTACGAATGGGACTGGGAGGGAGCCGAGACCGAGTACCGCCGCGCCATCGCCTTGAACCCCAACGACGCCGGTGCTCACCATGGCCTGGCGCACCTGCTGGCGCAGATCGGACGCCACGACGAGGCGAAGCGCGAGATCCGCACGGCCGTGGCGCTGAACCCGCGCGCGCTGCCCAGCCTGCTCGCCGTGGCGGTGTTCGACTACTACACGGGGGATTACGCCGCGGCGCTCGACACGCTGCGGCACGTCGCCGAACTGGACTCGGGGAACGTGCTGCGGCTCCGGCTCTCGGCCGGCGTGCTGGACCGGCTCGGGCGCCGCGACGAGGCCATGGCGGCGCTCGCGCGCTCGGTCGAGCTGCAAGGGCAGCCCGCGCTGGCCGAGGGCCTTCGCCGCACGTACGCCACGCACGGGTTCGATGCCGCCCTGGAACTCATGGTCGGAGCACTGGTCCAGAAGCGCGCTTCGGGCGCCTACGAGCCCGCCGAACATGTGGCCGAACTCTACGCGCGACTGGGGCGCGTGGAGGAGGCGTTCCAGTGGCTGGAGATCGCGTTCCGCGAACACGACACCGAGCTGAACCGGCTCAAGGTGGACCCGCTGTTCGAGCCGCTGCGCCGCGATCCGCGATTCGCGGACTTGATGCGGCGCGTGGGGTTCCCCGAAGCGAACTCGTAGCTCGGCCTGCTCTCCGAAACCTCGGAGTGCACTCCGGCGGCGTGGAGCGATCGCGGGCGCGGCGCGAGTTCCCGCCCGGCCCCACGGCTTCAAGGCATCCTCCCAACGCTCGTCCCTGCTGAGGGTTCCGCGTGAGCTCCGGCACGCCCGCATCCCGCCCCCCCGACCGGCATGGCCCGTGCAGCCAGAGCCCCGTGCTGACGGTCGTGCTCCGGCGGCTCCGACGCAGGGAGGAGGAAGCTCACCATGAACGCAGTCCCCGCCGGTCGAGTGCGCCCACGAAAGCACAGCGGACGCGATCGTGTGCTGGGAGCGCTCCGGAGGCTGCTGCTCCGGCTCCATCTGCTCGCCATGCTGCGCCCGGGCTGGACGCTGGTCGCCACGCTGGCCGTCGTGCTGGCACTCGCCAGCCAGATCCCGCGACTTCACGTGCTGCTCTCGCTCGAGAGCCTCGGCGAGCAGGACCTGCGCGCGACCGAGGCCAACAAGAGCCTGCGCGCGAGCTTTCACACCGGGCACGAACTCGTGCTGCTGTTCGCGCCCGAGCGATCGGATGGAGCGCTCGAGCCCGCCCAGGTCGGCCGGATCCGCGCCTGGCTCGAACGCGAGCGACGGGACGACCTTGAAGTCGTGCGCATCGTGTCGCCGTTCGACCTACGCCACACTCGCCGGGTCGGAGCTTTCTCGACGCAGGGGCCGATGCTCGAGACCGGCAGCCGCGAAGAGATGGTGGCACTCGCCCAGTCCGCATGGGGTGGCGTGCTCACGGACCGGGACGGACGTGACTTGGCGGCGCTGATCGAGCTGCGCGACACGCCGGGAGGCAGCCGGTTCGGCCGCTTTGATCCGCGCGTCATCGGGACGATCGAGCAACGCCTGCGCCAGGAGTTCCCAGCGGGCGGCGGCGTGCGCGTTCACCTGATCGGTCCGGCGGCGTTCGAGTACTTCTCGCTGCGCGGCATCCAATGGTTCCGCTACCTAAACGTCGCCATGCTGGTGCTGATCCTGGTCCTGCTGCGGATCCTGTTCGGAAGCTGGCGAAGCGGTGCGCTGTTCGCGATCGTCCTGCTGGTCGCGGCACTCAGCGTGGCCGGCGGGATGGCGCTGACGGGCGCGCCGATCGACCTGCTTTCGACCGGCATGTTCCTGATCCTCGCCGTGGCGGCACTCGAGGACTTCCTGTTCGTGTCGTACTTGCAGCTTCACGCAGGCGTGGGCTGGCGCGCCGCCTTTCGGCGCATGCTGGTGCCGAGCCTCTTGACCTCACTCACAACGGTGATCGGGTTCTGGTCGCTGTGCACCTCGGACATGGCGGTCGTCCGGCGACTCGGCCTGTGGGCTGGCGTCGGGGCGTCTATCGAATGGGCGGCCACGTTCCTGCTGCTGCCCGCGCTGCTCGCGCGCTTCCCCGCCTGGCGGCGCTGGGTCGATCCCGATCGCGCCTGGAGGCGCGAAGCGGCGGAGGGCCTGGTGGTGCGTTCGCTGCCGCGCGGGCTCGCCGTGGCATTGCTCGCGGCCTACCTGCTCGGTGCCATCGGCGCGCTGAACCTCAACCACAATGACTCGATCCAAAGGCTCTTCGACGAGCGGCATCCCTATCGCCAGGGCTTCGACTACCTCGATCGCTCGCGTGGCTACCAGGGGTTCGTACATCTCGTGTTACCGCGTGCGGACGATCGCGAGCGCAACGAGGCCGCGTTCGCGAGTGTGGCAGCGCTGGATGGGGTGGCTCGCGTGCTCGACCCCTACACCGTGTTCGACGAGGGGCTGGGGGCCCGCGGCATGGTCCCCTCCGAGATCGAGGAGCTAAACCCCGGCGCCATGGCGCGGCTGCGCGGCTTCTTCGCGCCGGACGGTCACGTGCGCGGCATCGCGTACCTGCGGCGCATCGAGTCGGACTCGTTGCGCCGAACGCTGCGCGCCATCGAATCGGCTTGCGCGCCGTTCGGTGGTTACACCGCCGGCGAGCTCGTGACCTACAGCGAGTTCAGCAGCCGGGTGCCCGCGACGCTCTACAGCAGTCTCGGCACCTGCCTGCTGCTGGTGGGACTCGTGCTCTGGGGCCTCATGTGGCTGCGGCGGGTGCGGGGCAAGCTGGCCGTGCTCGCGGCATCGTTCTGGGGCGTGGCGACCATGATGGCGGCGCTCTGGCTGCTGCGCGTTCCGTTGAGCTTCCTCACCTGTGGATTCGCGAGCGTGCTGGTGGGGCTCACGGGGAACAACGTCATCCAGTACCTGTTCGCAAGCCCCAAGGGCAGGCTCGGCGCCGGCATCCGCGATCGCGGCGGGGCCTCGATCCAGGTGTCGCTGCTCATGGCGCTGGCCTCGCTGCTGTTTCTGGGGTCCGCGTTCATGCCCTCTCGCCGGCTCGGAGTACTGCTCGCCGCGGGCTTTCTGGTCACGCTGGCGGGCGACCTGTGGCTGCTCAAGGCGTTGTGGGGGCGCGAGGCCGCCGTCGCCCCAGTAACACCGAGCGTCCAACCTGCGTTCGGGAGCGGGTGATCCCATGATCACCCATGAGTACTACTGGCTGCCGGTGCGCGACGGGGAGCATCGCTTCCTGGCACCCGTGTTCGAAGCGCTGGATGTTTCCGAGCTCAAGCTCTGGACGGATCCCGGTCAGGGCGAGTTGAGCCGCGTCGCTTGCGCGGGGCACATCCTTGCGGTCGCCACCGTGGAAGGGCGCCCGCTGGCACTCGCCTGGTCCGACTTCCGCGTGCATTCGGCGGCCTACGATCGCGAAGTCTCGCGACGGTTCGCGGCGTTCATCCGCCATCTCGATGCCCGGCGCATCCCACTCCTCTATGTCGTCAACTCGGGTGGCGTCAGCCTGCTCGACGGGCGCACGGTGTTCTCGGAAGCGTTCGAGCTGTGGCCCACGCTGCTCAAGTATTCCGAACGGAACCTGCTCCTGACCTGCGCGGTCGGGCGGTGTTTGGGACTTGCGCCCGTCCTGTTCGGGCTGGGCCACTACCGGGTCGCGGTGTCGGAGCAGACGCAGATCAACCTGACCGGGCCGCAAGTGTTGAAGATGTTCCTCGGAGAGTCGCGGGACTTCGACCAAGCCGCCGCCGCCGAGCGATTCGTCGAGACAACCGATCTGGTCCACGAGCTGTTCGCCTCCACCACCCAAGCCACCCGGCGGCTGGCGGACATCGCACTCGGACGACACTGTGCCCGAGAGGCCCGCGTGCCCGCGAGCACCGACGCCACGAGCGCGTTCCTGACCGAGCTGCTCGATCGCACGCCACTGGAGCTGGCCCCCGCGTGGGGCGGCGCGCTGCGCCTCTTCCTGGGGAGCTTCCGCGGGCGGACGCTCGGCATCTTCGCCAATCCGATCAGGCAGCCCGACAACATGATCACCGCGCGCTGCCTGGATAAGTACGAGGCGGGGTTGGAGCTGTTCGCGCGGCTCGGCGTTCCCATCGTCAGCCTGCTCGATTCGCCGGGCATGGACCCTCGCTTCGAAGAGAGCGACGCCAACAACATCCGCAAGATGCTCCGGGTCGGCGAGAGGATCATCCGCTACCCGCACGGCCGCATGGGCGTGGTAGTGGGCCGTTGTTTCGGCGGTGCGACGACGCTCGTGTTTCCGAAAGTGTTTGGCGGATCGCGCGTGGTCGCGCTGCGCGGCGCACGCATCGGACCGATGCAGGAGTGCTTGATCGGCAAGCTGCTGGAACAGAGCCCGCGGCTGCTCGCCCAGTGGCGGGCGACCCTCGCCCAGCAGGGCCCCGACCTGAGCGATCTGCTCGCGCAGGGTTCGCTCGACGCGGTGGTGGATCGCCACGAGCTCCCCTCACAGATCGCCCGGTTCCTGGACGAGCTCGATCCTCCGGCGGCCGCCCGTTCGAACGGTGTCGCCGCACATGCGAACGGCATCGCCTCGCGCCTGAATGGCGCCGCGACCAACGGGAATGGCGCCGCGCATGCGAACGGCCACAGCCCAGGCTCGAACGGCGCCGGCGCGGCGTACACGCGTGAATCGGCGGGGCTCTCGGTCCGTTCGTCCCGGCGGGGGCCGGCTCGGCGCGCCGTCCGCGCGGCCATCGTCGGACTCGGCCACTACCTTCCCGGCGCGCCGATCTCCAATGACGAGTTGATCGCGCGTCACGGGCTGCGCATCAAGTCGTCGTTCCTGGAAAAAAACATCGGAGTCGAGACCCGGCACTTCGCCGCTCCTCACCAGAGCACCTCGGACCTGGCGGTCGAGGCCGCCGTCCGCGCCATCGAATCCAGCGGGATCTCGCGGCAGGACGTCCGCCGCATCATCCTGGCCACCGTGTCGGGCGACTACCCCACGCCGGCGACCGCGTGCGTCGTCCAGCGGAAGCTCGGCCTGCGCGCGTCGGCCGCCATTGACATCGTGGGCGCCTGCTCGGGCTTCCTGCAGGCGATGGACCTCGGGGCGAGGTCGGTCTCGACCGGCGAGGGGCCG
>CAYQNV010000090.1:0-4766 GCA_964418975.1 uncultured bacterium
ACCTGTTCGTGCAGGACGGTACGGCGGTGAAGCGCGACAGCCTGCTCTTCGAGTGGGACCTCTACAACAATCCCATCGTCTCGCAGCAGTCCGGCGTCGTGCGCTTCGTGGACATCAAGGACAAGGTGACGGTGCGCGACGAGGTGGATGACACCACGGGCCTGAAGCTCCTGGTCATCATGGAGGACCGCAACAAGGAGCTGCAGCCGGCCATCGACATCCTCGACGCCCAGGGACACAAGCTCGGGCACTACCCGCTGCCGACGGGCGCCCGTCTCGAGGTCCGGGACGGTCAGCGCGTGGGCGCCGGCGAGGTGCTGGTGAAGTCGCGCCGCGAGGCGTCGAAGACCCGCGACATCACCGGCGGTCTGCCGCGTGTCGCCGAGCTGTTCGAGGCGCGCCGCCCGAAGGACGCGTCCATCGTGGCCGAGATCGACGGCGCGGTGGAGTACGTGGGCGTCACGCGTGGCATGCGCAAGTACGTCATCAAGGGGGAGGACGGGCAGGCGCAGGAAGCCCTGATCCCGCAGGGCCGCCACGTGTACGTGCAGAACGGCAGCGTGGTGCGGGCGGGCGACCGGCTCACCGAAGGACCCATCAATCCGCACGACATCCTGAAGATCAAGGGCATCGAGGAGGTGCAGGAGTACCTCGTGAACGAGATTCAGGACGTCTACCGCCGGCAGGGCGTGCGCATCGACGACAAGCACATCGAGGCCATCGTGCGCCAGATGCTGCAGAAGGTGCGCATCGAAGATCCGGGCAACACGGCGTTCCTCGAGGGCGAGCATGTGGACCGGCTCATGGTGCTCGAGGAGAACGAGAAGATGATGAACGAGGGCCAGCAGCCGGCCACGTTCCAGCCGCTGCTGCTCGGCATCACCAAGGCGTCGCTCTCGACCGAGAGCTTCATCTCGGCGGCCTCGTTCCAGGAGACCACGCGTGTGCTCACCGAGGCGGCGATCCACGGCAAGGTGGACCAGCTGCGCGGGCTCAAGGAGAACGTCATCATCGGCCACTTGATCCCGGCCGGGACGGGCCTGCCGGTCTACCGGCGGGTGCGCCTCGAGGCGGAGAAGGAGATCACGGCACCGAGCCTCGAGATCGAGGACGACGGCGCCCGACTGGCCTGAACAAAGACTTTACACGGGCCGTCGCCGGGCGCCTCGCAAGGGGCGCCCGACGGAAGTCCGGCTTGACACAGCGACATACGACACCCTAGATTGCTCGGCCTGCGCGGTTCACGGCGTAGCTTCACCTTATCTCGATGCCGTGCCCTCAGCCCGCGCGACCCAGCAGAACTCAGCAGCTCCAAATGCTTTCGGGGGTTTGACTGTGCCCACTTTGAGCCAGCTCGTCCGTCATGGGCGGCGGCCACAGAAGAGCAAGACGGGCGCGCCTGCTTTGAAGGCGTGTCCCCAGAAGCGAGGCGTGTGCACGCGCGTGTACACGACCACGCCGAAGAAGCCGAATTCGGCCCTCCGCAAGGTGGCCCGTGTCCGGCTCACCAACGGTATCGAAGTGACGGCCTACATCCCTGGCGAGGGCCACAATCTTCAGGAACACTCGATCGTGCTCATCCGCGGCGGCCGAGTGAAGGACCTTCCCGGCGTGCGCTACCACATCGTGCGCGGCACGCTGGACGCCAGCGGAGTCAACGGCCGGAAGCAGAGCCGGTCGAAGTACGGCACCAAGAGCAAGTAACAGCAAGTAAACGTTACGTGTCGCGCGCCTCCGGCGCGCTGAACTTCGTGTGCGCCTGCGGCGCGCAAAATCTACATACCGCCTAGAGGTTCGAAGATGCCTCGCAAAGGATATGTCCCGCGCCGCGAGTCGGCTGCGGATCCCAAGTACGACAGCGTGCTCGTGACGCGTTTCATCAACGCGATCATGACCGGTGGCAAGCGCTCGATCGCGGAAGGCCATTTCTACAAGGCCATGACCATCGTCGAGGAGAAGACGGGCCAGGAAGCCATGGCCGTCTTGAAGCAGGCCATGAACAACGTCAAGCCGGTCCTGGAAGTGAAATCGCGCCGCGTGGGTGGCGCGAACTACCAGGTGCCGGTGGAAGTCCGTCCGGACCGCCGCAATGCGCTGGCGACCCGCTGGATCATCTCGTTCGCGCGCGGCCGCGCGGACCACACGTTCTTCGAGAAGTTCGCGAACGAGATCATGGCGGCGTCCCGCAACGAGGGTGGCGCGGTCAAGAAGCGCGAGGACACGCACAAGATGGCGGAGGCCAACAAGGCTTTCGCGCACTACCGCTGGTAACTCGATCGTGACGAAGGCCGGCTTCGTGCCGGCCTGGGTCCTGCGGGGCGCCGCCCCGAAGGTGTCTTCACCGCTTGCGATCGAATGAACGTCTCATCACCGCACTTTCTTCACCGAAAGGCAGGTGGTGTACCCGAAGTCCCGATCGATATGAAGGAAGTGAGCCCATGGCTCGGCAGACTCCGCTCGAAAAATATCGAAACATCGGCATCATGGCCCATATCGACGCCGGCAAGACCACCTTGACCGAGCGCGTCCTCTTTTATACGGGTCGCATCCACCGTACGGGCGAGGTGCACGACGGCGCCGCCACGATGGACTGGATGGAGCAGGAGCGCGAGCGCGGCATCACCATCACCTCCGCCGCCACCACTGCCTCGTGGCGTGACCACCGCATCAACATCATCGACACCCCCGGCCACGTGGACTTCACCGTCGAAGTCGAGCGCTCGCTGCGTGTCCTCGACGGCGCGGTCGCCGTGTTCTGCGCGGTGGGCGGCGTGGAGCCCCAGTCCGAGACGGTGTGGCGCCAGGCCGACAAGTACAACGTGCCGCGCATCGCGTTCGTGAACAAGATGGACCGCGTCGGCGCCGACTTCGAGAACGTGATCCAGATGATGAAGGATCGCCTCGGCGCCAAGCCCGTGCCGCTGCACGTGCCCATGTTCGCCGGCGACATCTTCCAGGGCACCATCGACCTGGTGGACATGAAGTCGATCACGTACGAAGAGGGCTCGCAGGGCACCAAGCTGCTCGAGGGCGACATCCCGCGCGACCTGCTCGACATGGCGAATGCCGCGCGCTTCCACCTGCTCGAATCGGTGGCCGAGTTCGACGAGCAACTGCTCGACGACTACCTGCACGAGAAGCCGTACACCTCCGAGGACCTCCGCCGCGCGATCCGCAAGGGCACGCTGGCCGGCGTGATCAACCCGGTCATGTGTGGTTCGGCCTTCAAGAACAAGGGTGTCCAGCGTCTGCTCGACGCCGTGGTGGACTACCTGCCGTCGCCGTTGGACAAACCGGCGATCAAGGGCCACGACGCCAGCTCGTTCGAGCACATCGAGCGCCACCCGATCGACTCGGACCCGTTCTCGGCGCTCGCGTTCAAGATCATGACGGACCCCTACGTGGGCAAGCTCACGTTCTTCCGCGTCTACTCCGGCAAGTGCTCCACCGGCGATAGCGTCCTGAACGCCACCACCGGCAATCGCGAGCGCATCGGCCGCCTGGTGCAGATGCACGCGAACAAGCGCGAAGAGATCACCGAAGTGCTGTGTGGCGACATCGCCGCGGGCATCGGCTTCAAGAAGGTCACCACGGGCCACACGCTGTGCGCCATGGACCACGCCATCGTGCTCGAGGCCATGACGTTCCCCGAGCCGGTCGTGGACGTGGCCATCGAGCCCAAGTCCAAGGTGGACGAGGAGAAGATGGGCGTCGCGCTCCAGCGCCTGGCCGAAGAGGATCCGACGTTTCGCGTGCGCACCGACGAGGAGACCTCGCAGACGGTCATCTCGGGAATGGGCGAGCTGCACCTCGAGATCATCGTGGATCGCATGAAGCGCGAGTTCACGGTGGATGCCAATGTCGGCAAGGCGCAGGTCGCCTACCGCGAGACGATCACCGCCGCGGCCGAGCAGCGGCACCGGTTCATCCGCCAGACGGGCGGCAAGGGCATGTTCGGCGACGTCACCATCCGCATCGAGCCCCAGGTGCCCGGCACCGGCTTCACGTTTGAGAACGAGATCGTCGGCGGCGTCATCCCCAAGGAGTACATCCCCGCGGTCGAAAAGGGCATCGAGGAAGCGCTCAAGAATGGCATCGTCGCGGGCTACCCGATGGTGGACATCATGGTGCGCCTCATCGACGGCTCCTACCACGACGTCGACTCGTCCGAAATGGCATTCAAGATCGCGGGCTCGATGGCGTTCAAGGAGGCCTGTGCCAAGGCCAAGCCACGCCTGCTCGAGCCGATCATGGATGTCGAGGTGGTGGTGCCCGAGGAGTACATGGGCGACATCATCGGCGACCTTTCCGCGCGCCGGGGCCGGATCGGCGGCATGTTCCAGCGTGGCACGGCGCGCGTGATCGCGGCGTCGGTGCCGCTGGCCGAGATGTTCGGTTACGCGACGCGCATGCGTTCGATGTCGCAGGGCCGCGCCGTGTACTCCATGCAGTTCTCCCGCTACGAGACGCTGCCGCAGACGGTGGCTGACGAGATCATCGCGAAGGCGAGAAGCTAGCTCGCCGGGGGGATCGCGCGTCAGCGCGCGATGAGCCGCAGGCGAAGAGAGTGTGAAGAGATTCCCGGCGGCGCGTAGCGCCGTGGCGCAAGTTACGGAGGCGATACCATGGCGAAGCAGAAATTCGAGCGGAACAAGCCGCACGTGAACGTGGGGACGATCGGGCACGTGGACCACGGCAAGACGACGCTGACGGCGGCGATCACGATGGTGTTGTCGCAGAACAACCCGAAGATCGCGGTGCGCGAC
>CAYQNV010000091.1:0-11058 GCA_964418975.1 uncultured bacterium
CCTCGCGCCCGAGGCGCAGGTCCTTCGCACGGTACACCTCGCCCATGCCACCCGCGCCAAGGGGCGCGACGATCTCGTAACTGGCGAGGCGTGTGCCGGGGGTCAGGGGCATCGTGGGAATCTACAACTAATCGACAGCGAGCAGCCCTTGAAGCTTAAGCTCGAGCGCCGCCGCGTCGGCAGGCACGCCGGTCCACTGGGCGACGATCTGCCCCTGGCGATTCAACAGGTAGGCGGCGGGAACGGCCTTCACTCGAAACGCGTCCCACGCCGGGTTCTTCTCGTCGTCCATGGCGATCGGATAGGTGACCTGCTTCGAAGCCACGTACTTCTTCACCCTCCTTGTGCCGCCCTCATCGATGGAGATCCCGACGACGGTGAACCCTCGGCTCGAGTACTTGTCGTGCAGCGCCTGCAGCTCGGGCATCGACTTGCGACACGGCGCACACCAGGTCGCCCAGAAGTCGAGCAGCACGACCTTTCCCTTGAGTGACGCCGGTGACAGCGGGCGGCCGGTGAGGTCGGTGAGCGCGAATGCCGGCGCCGGTCGCGGAAAGCTCGGCGGTACGTACGCCGCGGGATCGGCATCGAACGCCTTGGCGCACTTCTCGGAGCAGAAGCCGTATTCCTTGCCTTCGAACGTTCGCACCGCGAGCACCGGCTCCTCCTCGGCTTCGCCCGCGGTCACCTTGCAGACGAGACAGATCGCCTGGGAGGGCGCGGCGTCAGTGTGCTCGTTGAGGAAGGCTGGGCCGGCTCCCAGCAGCAGGAGCGTGAACAGGACCGCGGTGAGCTGCTTCATCCTCATGATCCTTTCAGAATCCGACCGAGACGGCCGCGCCGGCGCGTTCGAGCCAAGCCCAGATGAGCGTGACGCTCACGCGATCCGTGGCGTATGTGCCCAGTAAGTGGGTCCGGTGGCCGTCGTACATGGGTTGCACCGAGACGCCTCCCCCGAGCTCAACGTTCGCACCGAACGGCAGGTTCCAGCCGTCGTCCCACGCCGAGTAGTTGAGGCTCGCGTACGGCGAGACGCGAACGGGAGGCAGGTACTTGGCCGCGGTCAGGTAGTAAGACTGTGTTCCTTCGGGTGAACCGATCCGATCCGAACTCGTGCCCAGGAAAAGCGCCGGTCGACGCTCGGTCTCCGTGAGCACGAACCACGTCGCGAGCGGACCGACCTCGGCTGCCGCGGGATTGTACTCGACGCCAAGCTGAAGTGTCGGGACCACGCGATAGTTGACGGTCGTGCGCCAGCGCGGTCGCGTGAGTTCCGTGTCAACATACCGGAGCGCAAGCACCCATTCGGATTGTAGGCCGCTCCCCCGGAGCGGCGCCCCCTCGCCGGGTCAACCACTTCAGGTGGGCGCCGAGGCGGTCGGCCGGGGCCGCCGGGGCATCTCGACGCCACCGGTCGAGTCGGTGACCGCGGCACGGCCCGGGGCCGCGAAGCCGGCGACCATGGCCGCGAGGATCAGTTCACGTAACATTACGTGGGGTCCGTGGCATCCCCGGAATCTACCCCAGACTCGCGAGCTTGCCGAGACCGCCGCGACGTAAGGGTGACGAGCAGGGCATACTGCGTGGACGCTCGGTCACGGGGACCGGCTCGG
This sequence comes from uncultured bacterium, assembly GCA_964418975.1. Taxonomy (GTDB): domain Bacteria; phylum Eisenbacteria; class RBG-16-71-46; order RBG-16-71-46; family RBG-16-71-46; genus JAIOPA01. Next base: position 1,614 of record CAYQNV010000091.1, read on the forward strand.
AGGCGGTATGCCCAATCTGGTCACAGTGGACGGTTTCATCGAATCGCAGCTCGAGGCCAGCCTCGCCGAGCTGGCGCGACTGGTGGCCATCCCGAGCGTCGGCGCGCAGCACCGCGGGCTCGAGGAGTGCGCCGCGCTCGTCGCCGACCTGCTGCGCGCGCGCGGCTTCGCGGCAGTTGTGCTCGCGAGCGGCGGCGCGCCGGTCGTGTTCGCCGAGCGCGCGGGCCGCTCGGAGCGCACGCTGCTCTTCTACAACCACTACGACGTGCAGCCGGCCGAGCCGCTCGAACTGTGGGAGTCCGACCCGTTCACGCTGACGCGACGGGGCGACTCGGTGTACGGCCGCGGCGTCAGTGACGACAAGGGCCACATCACATCGCGCCTGCTTGCGCTCGACGCGCTACTGGCCGCGCAGGGCGAGCTGCCCTGCCGGGTGAAATTCGTGATCGAGGGCGAGGAGGAGACGAGCAGCGTTCACCTGCACGACTTCGTCGTCCGCGAGAAGGACCGGCTCCGGGCCGACGCCTGCCTGTGGGAGTTCGGCAGCGTGGATCACCGCGGTGTGCCGCTCCAGTACTGCGGCCTGCGCGGCATTTGCTACGTCGAGCTGTCGGTGGAGACAGCCGCCACGGACGTGCATTCGGGCATGGGCGGCTCGATCATCGCGAACTCGGCTTGGCGCTTGACTTGGGCGCTCGCGCACCTCAAGGGCTTGGACGGCCGCGTGCGGATTCCCGACTTCTACGACGCCGTGCGCCAACCGACGGCGCGCGACCGCGAACTGCTCGAGGCCCTGCCCGAAGTGGCTGACGAGTACCGCGCCCGCTGGGGCGTCAGCGAGTTCCTCAACGGCCTCACCGGCGGCGTGGCACTCAGGACCGCCGAGGTGTTCGAGCCCACCTGCACGATCTGTGGGCTCACCTCGGGCTACCAGGGCCCGGGCTCCAAGACCGTTCTGCCCGCGCGCGCGAGCGCGAAGGTGGATTTCCGGCTCGTGCCGGACCAAACACCTGAGGCGGTCGTACGCGGGCTGCGCGCTCATCTGGACGCCGGGGACTTCGGCGATGTGAGGATCGAGGTGCTTGGCGGCGAGCGACCCGCGCGCACCGACCCCGACGACCCGTTCGTGGACCTGGTCTGTCGCACCGCGGAACCCGTCTATGGCATGCCGATGCAGCGCACGCCGCTGGTCGGGGGTTCGGGTCCCAACCACCCGTTCGTGCACGAGCTGGGTCTGCCGGTGGCCATGGCGGGCCTGGGCCACCCCGGCACGCTCGCCCACGCCCCGAACGAGAATGTGCGGCTCGATCTGTACGTGAAGCACGCGAAGCACGTGGCGCGCGTGCTCGAGGAGTTCGCGAGGGTGTAGCGCGCTGACTGGCGCGGCACTCGCATGAAGTCATCGCACTTGTCGTCGTGCGGCGCAGTGCTCGGCCCCACCACTCGACGGGCGCGACCGATTCGTGTTCCACTCGCTCTGGAGGGAAAGGTGAAGGATCACCGACACTTGTGGCGGCATGGCCAAAGGACCGCGGCGTGGACCTGGAGTTAGCCGGCCAGCTTCCCCCCGCGCCCGAGCCCGCCCCAGCACCGCGCCGCCAAGGGCCCAGCCTGCGGCGGATCGCGGCGGGGGTGGGCGTCATCGTGCTCGCCGCGCTGGCCATGTGGGCGGGACTGTGGCTGCGCGGTGAGCGCGCTCGCCACGAGGCAGTGCGAGTCGCGGCGATGCGGGCGCTGCTCGGCGGACCCATCCCCGATTGGCTGCCGGGCGAGCGGACGTATCGGCGGCAGGTCTGGAGCGAGGTGTTGCGAGCGTACATGCGACACGACCACAAGTCGCTGTGGATCCATGGCGGCGAGCCGAGCGCCTCCGCCCGCGCGTTCGCAAACGCCCTCGCGGATGCGCCGCGCGACGGAATGAACCCCGCCGACTACGGTGAGGGCGACATTCGCGAACATCTGACGCCGCGGCGGGCGAAGCGAATGGAGGATCCGTATGTAGAAGCCGCGCGCTTGGCACGTCTGGACGTCCGGCTCACCGTGGCATTCGTACGCTTCGCGCGCGAGCTCCGCGAGGGGCGCGTTCCGCCCCGGTCGCTGGACCCGGACTGGCTCGCGCTGCGGGACACCGTGGACATCGCTGGCGCCTTGACGCGTGCGGTGAGCTCGGCGCGCTCGGCCCGGCGGGTGGCGGGGCTGGGCCGCACCGACGACGAGTACCGAACATTGTGTGAAGCGCTGCACAAGTACCGGAGTATCGAGGAGCGCGGCGGCTGGCCGACGATACCCTCGGGCGCGACACTCAAGGTCGGCATGCAGGACGTCCGTTGCCGCGCGCTCCGCAGCCGACTGGCGATCACCGGCGACCTGCGCGATTCCACGGGCGATGCCACTTACGATGTCGCGCTCTCTCGTGCAGTCCGCCATTACCAGATGCGCCATGGGATTGATGTCACTGGCCGACTCGACGAACATACGCGGCGCAGCCTCAGCGTGAGCGTGACCGAGCGGCTGCGCACACTCGAGCTGAATCTCGAGCGCCTGCGCTGGCTGCCGCAGGAGCTGCCGGATCCGCTCATTCGCGTGAACATCCCGGAATCGCAGCTGCGCGTGGTGCAAAAGGGCATCGAGCCGCTCACGCTGCGCGCCGTGGTCGGCAGTCCGAGTGATCCCACGCCGGTGTTTGCCGATGTCATCACCTACCTCGAGTTCCATCCCACCTGGGGCATCCCCAAGAAGATCCTCACGCAGGAGATGCTCCCGCGCTTTCGAAAGGACAAGGACTACTTCCTCGCCAACGACATCCGCGTGTTCGACATCGTCCCGAACATCCCGCAAGAGGTGGACCCGAGAGACGTGCCGTGGGAGCACGTCGAGGAGGACTCGTTCCCCTACATTGTGCGGCAGGACGCGGGTCCACAGAATCCGCTCGGGCAGATCAAGTTCATGTGCCCGAACGAATATGACGTCTACCTGCACGACACGCCGGCGCGACGTCATTTCGGGTACGGCTCGCGTTTCTTGAGCCATGGCTGCGTGCGCGTGCAGGACCCGCTGGTGTTGGCCAGCTACCTGCTGCAGGATTCGCCGCTGTCCTCACCCGACTCGATGGTGGCGATCATGGCCGACAGCTCGCGGCGGCGTGTGGGACTCAAGCGACGCGTGCCCTTGCTGCTCGAGTACCGCACCGCTTGGGTGGACGGATCGGGCACGGTCCAGTTCCGTCCGGACATCTATGGACTCGACCAGAGGCTCGACCAGGCGCTCCAGAGCGGCCGGCTCTCCGACTTCGACCTCAATCCCATGGTGCGTCGCAACCCGCGCATGCCCACGAGCACGGACTGGACCACGCTGAGGACCCGGCGATGAGACGCGATGCACGTGTGGCCGCGAGGTACGAGCTCCGTGCGAGCCGATGGGCGCTTGCGCTCGCGGCCGCGACCGTGCTGTCTGGCGCCGCGTCGACCGCGGGCGCGCCCGACTCCGCGCCGTTCGCGCCCGCGCTCGCCGTCCCTCCCCTGGCTCCCCCGCTGGAGGTGACCGGAGGATTCTGCGAATACCGACGCGGTCACTTCCATGGGGGCTTCGACTTCGGGACGGAGCAGCGCGTGGGTCGTGCGGTGGCCGCACCGGCGACCGGTGGGATCGAACGCCTGCGCGCCTCGGGCGTGGGCTATGGCCGCTCGATCTACCTGCGCACCGACGATGGCCGACTGCTCGTCTTCGCCCACCTGGACGCGTTCGCCGCGCCGCTCGCCGCCTACGTCCGGGCCGCGCAGGACTCGGCCGGTGTCTACGAACAGGATCTCTGGCCCGAGGTCGGGCGTTTTCGATTCCATGCCGGCGAGTTGATCGCCTGGTCGGGCGAGAGCGGCGCCGGCGGGCCGCATCTCCACTTCGAGATACGTCGCGTGGACATGGCCTACCACCCGCAACGGAGTGGCCTCGCCGTGCCCGACACGGCCCCGCCTACGCTCACGCACCTGACGCTCGAACCGCTCGACGCCACGTCCCGGGTCATGGGCGTCGCCGGACCGCGCACGTTCCAGCTCGAACGGCCCGACACGCTCGACGTGATCGGACGGCTGCGCGCCATCGTCGGTGCTCGCGACGGCGTGTGGGCCGGTGTGGATCGCATGGTGCCCTGGGAAGTCGGCATGGAGTGGCGCGGCCTCCGCACGCTGTGCCGATTCGACAGTGTGTCCTGGGCGGGTGACATGGAAGAAGGCGATCTGATCTACGACGCAGGGCGCGTGCTCGACTCCAAGGGCATCGTGCTCTGGTCGCGAGCGGGATTCCGCCCGCGCGTACTCCGCGCCGATGCCCCGCGGAGCGAGGAGGCGGGGACCATCGTCGTGCAAGCGGGCGATCCCCCGCGCCGGCTCACGCTCTGGGCTCGCGACCTGGGCGGCGGCGCTGTCGAGCAACACGTCGTCCTGCGACCCGCGACGGCTCGCGCGGCAGACAGGGCGCGCTCGTTCAGGACGAACGCGGAGCCGTGGGGCGACCCGCCGCTCACGTTCGCCGCGCTTCCCGGCGGAGCCGTGCGTCTCACGTTGCCGGTGTCACGCGAGCGCAGCGCAGTGGACTTCCGGCTGGGCCGTGAGGCGCGGAGCGCGAGCCGAAGTGACGGCGGATGGTCGGCGGTGCTCCCCACGGCCGGGAACTCGAAGCGAGCCATGGACCGACTGGAGATCGGTTGGCGCGAGACGGGTACCGGTGCCCGGGCGCGCGCATGGCGGGGCTGGGCGCAGGCGCGGCGGGGCTCGCCGACGCACGCGCTCGAACTGGGAGACCGCGAGGCGGGGCGCGAGTTGCGCGTTCCCCCAGGCTCGCTGTTCGAAGACGCGATGCTCTTCGCGTTCGCCATTCCCGTCCAAGCCACGGAGGAACTCGCTCCACTCGGCGACGCGTGGCGCATCGAGCCGGCGCGGCTGCCATTGCGCCGCTCCGTTCTGGTGAGTGCCTCGCTCGCGACCGGGGCCGCACTTCGAGGCGTGGGGCTCTATCGACGAGGCGACGAAGGCTGGGAGTGGATCGGCGCCGCCCACGACACCTCCGCTCGGACGATCGCGGCCACCACCCGGCAACTCGGCGCGTTCGCACTGTTCCGCGACGAGCGTGCCCCACGCGTTCCGAGCTGGACGGTGGTGCGCGACGCGGCTGGCGGACCTTACAGTCGCTGGGCGCTCGAAGCGGCCGTGGAAGAGAAAGGCAGCGGCGTCGCCGCGCGCGCCTCGTGGTTCGAAGTGGACGGGCGTCGCGTGCCCAGCGAGTGGGACCCCGAGGCCGGGCGGTTGCGCTGGCGACCCGCGGCCCCACCCGGGCCGGGCACGCACGGCGTGCGAATCGTTGCGGCGGATCGAGCTGGCAACGAGGCGCGACTCGACGCCACGTTCAGCGTCAACCGCTGACGGGGTGCCGTGCCGCCTTGTGTGCGAGCATCCGCCGCTGCCACCCCGAGCCGGGTATCGTGCAATCCGGCAGGCTGGCCCCGAAAATCGTGGCAATCGGCAGCGCGGACACCGGGCTTGCTCGGGTCCGGTCAAGCCGTAGGGCATGGTGGCTCATTGCCTTGCGGCAGGCCTGCCGGCCCCGGGCTGCCGGGCGCGCTTTTTGCCACCGGCCCGGTGTGCTATGCGTCCACGCCATGGCGCGTCGACTCCTCGGCCGGCCGTTCTCGCGGCCACCACCGCCGTCCAGACCCTGGGAGATTCTCCGCGTGCTATGAATCCCCTCGCAGCGCCGGCCGCCGTGCAGAAGGTCTGAGCTTGCCACTCTGGTCATGGGCCCAGTATTACCGGACCCACCCAAAGCCAGGAGGTTCTCCATGAAGCGCGTTTTGCTGACGGTCGTGTGCTCGTTGACCTTGTTCGCGACACCCGCTATCGCTGATCACACCGTGGCGCATACCCACGGCGCCCTCGGGTTCCACGACATCGCCGCGCCCGTGGGGCTGCGTTGGTGGACCTACGGGCAGAAGTTGGCCATCGATCTCGGCGTCGGGTTCGGATCCGACCCATCGGGATTCGATCCGGATGAGCAGGTGTCTCATTTTGCGATCGACGCTGGAGTGCCGATCGTGATGCGTAGTTGGGACGGAGTGCACGTCATGTTTCGCCCGGGCTTCTTGTACACGAGTCAGCAAGTGGGCTTCGACGCCATCCCGGGTGTGGGATATGCGTTCGACACCGACAACGAGACGACGATGAGCCTTCGTGCCGAGATCGAGGCGGAGATCTTCCTGCGGGACAACCTCACCGTGTCCGCGTCGCACGGGATCGAGCACGTGACGGATCAGCCCGCCAACACGACCCCCGGCGGCGCCAAGCCCAACAGCCAGAGTTCGTGGGGCACGATCGGCCGGCAGTTCACCCAGATCGGCTTCCACATTTACTTCCTCGGGGCGCACAAGTAGCGCGCTCCCCCTCGCGTTCGCTCCAGCGAGCGCGCTCGACACGAAACGCGGCGGCTCCTGGACGATGGTCCGAGGGCCCCCGCGTGATTGCCGGGCGACCCGGTGGGGCGACTATCCGGCTGCCTGGCCACCCGCGCGCGGCGTGACCACGGCGCGATGCGCGGCGATGATGTCCTGGAAGAGACGCAGGCGCTTCAACTGATCGGCGGCCTGCGGCTCGGCCGCGTGCAGGCCGTCCCAGTCGACCGGCAACCCGTCGGCGACCGCTTCCGCCACGCTCTCCAGAATCGGAGCAAACTCAGGCTCCATCATTTCCTCCCATGAGCTGCGCAAGGTGGACGAGTGCGCGGGCGACCAGTTTGCGCGCCGCGTTGGCAGTGGGCAGCTCCATCCCTTCTGCGATTTCGCGGTAGCGGAATCCCATCTCGACCCTCAGGATCACCGCCTCCCGATGCGAATCGGAAAGCAGCGCGAGTGCGCCCTCGTAGCGATCCATGTTCTCCTTCCCGATGACCTCGTCAAGCAGCGATCGTTCAGCGGAGGGGACCGCATCCCGCAACTCGACGTGCTCGGGTCGGCGGCGGCCTCGCCGAACCTCGTCTCGTATCTGGTTGAGCAGGATCTGTCGCATGTAGGCGAGGAACGCTCCCTCGCGTCGCGGTTCGAACGCGACCACCCGATTGAATGCCCGCATGAGCGTGGACTGGACCAGGTCGTCGGTGTCTACGAGATCGCGAGCGTAGCGGGGCAGCCGGCCGTGGGCCCAGCGCCTGAGCGCGGTGAGGTAACGGCCCGCGAGCTCCTCGCGCGCCGCCGGCTCGCCGGCGCGTACGCGAACGAGCAGCGACGCCGTCGACTCGAGCGCCGCCCGCGGCTCGGTGTCGACCCAGTCGTCATCTCGCGACATGGTCCACGCGCCTCGGCGCCCGCTTCACGTTCGTCCCTCGGGAATTCATCGCACCACCGCCAGCGTCTTGCTCTGCGTCCGCCCCAGCGCCTCGACCGTCACCAGATAAAGCCCGTCCGTCACCACCGCACCGCCGCGGTCGCGGCCGTCCCAGCGCACCACATTCGCCCCGGGGCCCAGCGATGCCCCCGACGCCACCTCCCGCACCAGCCAGCCCGCCCGGCTGTAGACCCGCACCGTCACCGAGGACACCTGCCCGAGCGTGAAGGCGATTCCCACCGCTTGGTCCGCGAAGCCGCCGGTCGGCGAGAACACGCGCGGCGTGAACGAGAGCGACGAGAGCGTGCGACCGCCGGCAGGCGCCGATGTCTCCGAATACAGCGCGTAGTGGCCGGGTTCGCTCACGGCGAGCCCGATACGTCGCGCCCCCGCATCCACCGTGCCGCCCAGCCGCCGCCAGCTTGTACCAACATTCAAGGCGTAGATCGCCAGTGAGCCGCCCAGCGAGACGGGATCCACTCCCGCGAAGGAAAGATCCAGCCCCGCCGGCTTCGCGAGCGTCGCGCTGCCCCAGGCGATCTCGTAACCCGGCAACACCAGCGCGGCACTCGAGGGCAGCATCGCCGGCACCGAGTCGGGCGAAGCCGAGACAATCGTGACCTGTGCATCCGCCCCGAACGCGTGCGGCGGGAAGTACAGATGCAGCTCTCCGTCGAGCGTGTAAATGTCGCCACCCGTCGCGGCGTAAATCCGTGCCGGGGCAGTCCGATCGTCAGTGGGCGCCTGGTTGTCCACTCGCACGGTGACCTGATCGAATGCGGTCAGCCCCAGGGTGTCGGCGACGGCGAGGCGGATCTCGTAGCTCCCGTCCCGCAGCGAGGAGGTGTCCCAGGTCGCGAGCAGGCCGTCGGCGACCGGCGTCGAGGACTGGGCCAGCGATGTCGCGTCGGGCGGATCCCACGTGGCCGCGCCCGCGGGCCGAACCGCAACCCCAAAGCGCTCAAAACGAGCATCCGCGGCCGTGCCACGGACCTCAATGCTTCCGCGCACCGCCTGTCCGAGTTGGGGCGATGCGACCAACGGAGCCGGGGGTGTCGCGTCCACTTCGAATGTAGCCATTGCCGGTGTGAGATCGGTGTTGGTGAGAAAGTCTCGGGCGCGGGCCTCGATCTGGTGCGCTCCGTCCGGCAAGTTCGCCAGGACAATACTGCCCAACCCAGACCACGCGGACCAGGGTCCTCCGTCAAATCGATGCGAGTACTCGATTCCCCGAGTCTCGCCGATCGCCGCGAGGAACACGGCCGAGTGATCCCTCGAGGCCGAGAGCCGTGGCGGAGTGCTGAGAAAGACGGCCCGTGGCGGTACGCGGTCGGGCTCATAGCGGCTGACGCCCACTTCTGTCCCGAACCACAGGTTCCCGTCGCGATCCTCTAGCACCGAGCGCACGACCAAATAGGCAAGTCCGTCGGCAATCGTGAAGGTCCGCCAAGTCTGGCCGTCGTAGCGGGTGACCCCATTGTTCGTGCCGATCCACAGATTTCCCTCGCGGTCCTCAGTGATGGAGGTCACAATCTCGCCTCCGAGCCCGTCCGCCGTCGTAAAGCTCTGCCAGGTGGACCCGTCGTAGCGGGTGATTGCGCCAGCGGTTCCCAGTCGAGTGGTCCCAAACCACAGGTAACCGTTGCGGTCCTCGAACATGGAGATCACAGCGCTGTATGGAAGCCCGTCCGCGGCGGTAAATGTCTGCCAGGTCGAGCCGTTGAAGCGACTGGCCCCACCTTCCGTCCCGAACCATAGGTTTCCAGCGCGGTCCTGCATGATCGAGTAGACACTGCTGCCGACCCGCCCATCGGCGATGGTGACTGTGTCCCAGGTCGAGCCGTTATAGCGGCTGACGCCGTCGCCAGATCCTCCGAACCCGAACCACAGGATTCCGTCGCGATCCTCGAATACGGTTCGCACGGTATTGCTCACCAACCCGTCAACGGTGGTGAAGGTCGTCCAGGTCGAGCGGTCGTAGCGGCTGACGCCGCCGCCACGCGTTGCGAACCACAAGTTCCCCGCGCGATCCTCGAGCAAGGAGCGCACCTTGTTGTCGGCCAGCCCGTCGGCGGTGGTGA
>CAYQNV010000092.1:0-8364 GCA_964418975.1 uncultured bacterium
TCGATCCCGTGTCCGCCGGCCTCGACGCCGACCTTGCGCACCGCGCGGTCGCCCAGGAAGGCGTGGAAGAGCCCGATCGCGTTGCTGCCGCCGCCCACGCAGGCCACCAGCACGTCAGGCCGCCCGCCCGCCTGCACTGCGAACTGCTCGCGGGCCTCGAGTCCGATGACGCGATGGAAGTCGCGCACCATGGTCGGGAAGGGATGGGGCCCCAGCACCGAGCCCAGCACGTAGTGGGTGTCGCGCACGCGCGTGACCCAGTCGCGCAGCGCCTCATTGATGGCGTCCTTGAGCGTGCGGCTGCCGGAATCCACCTCGCACACGCGTGCGCCCAGGAGCTTCATGCGCTCCACGTTGAGCTTTTGCCGGCGCGCGTCCTCGCTGCCCATGTACACCGTGCACTCGAGCCCGAAGCGCGCCGCAGCGGCGGCGGTGGCGACACCGTGCTGCCCGGCGCCGGTCTCGGCGATCACGCGCGGCTTGCCCATGCGCTTCGTAAGCAGGCACTGGCCGATGGTGTTGTTGATCTTGTGAGCCCCCGTGTGCAACAGGTCTTCGCGCTTCAGGAACACGCGGCAGCCGGCTTTCTCCGACAGTCGCTTCGCCTCGAACAGCGCCGTGGGCCGACCGGCGAAATCGCGTAGCGTGGTCTCGAGTTCCGCTCGGAACGCCGGGTCGGCCTGGGCGCGGTGGTACTCGCGCTCGAGCTCGTCCAATGCCACCACGAGCGTCTCGGGCACGAACCGGCCGCCGTAGGGGCCGAAGTGTCCGGTGGCGTCGGGCACGACCTCCTGCTTGCTGCGCGTCTCGCTCATGACACGTCCTCGAGCGTGGGATCGCACTGGCGCGCGGCCTCGACGTAGCGCCGCACGCGCTCGGGATCCTTCAAGCCGGGGCTCGACTCGAGCGCCGAGGAGGCGTCCACGCCGAATGGCCGAAGCGCTCGGATGGCGTCGGGCACGTTGTCGCCCGAGAGTCCGCCCGCGAGCATCACGTCGCGGCGCGCGGCCAACGACTCGGCCGCCTGCCACGGCCACACTCGCCCGGTTCCGCCCTGCCTATCCGCGACCGACGTGTCGAGCAGCAACAGGTGGTCGCCGGCGGGTTCCTCGCCCACCAGCTCGCCGGCCGGCGTCACGCCCATCGCAAATGCGCATGGCAACGGGAAGTCGGCCGGCCAGCCGGCCGGCGTCACGCGATGAAGCTGCACGCGTTGGGCGCGCGCGCGACGCGCGAGCGACAGCGCCTGATCCGGCGTTACCCCCACCATCACCGCCACGGTCACGCCGCCGCCCACGGCCTCGACGATGGCGGCCGCGCGCTCGGGCTCGATCCGCCTCGGGCTCTCGCCCTGGACGATGAAGCCCAGCCAGTCGGCGCCACAGGCCAGCGCCCAGGCCGCGTCCTCGCTGCGCGTGAGCCCGCACACCTTGACCACCGTGCGGCGCCTCATCGCGCGCACGCCGGGGGCGTCATGCCGCGCCTCGCGCCGCGGCGGCGAGCAGAGCGAGCGTCGCGGCCGGGTCGGGGCTGGTGGCGAACACCTCTCCCATCAGCACCGCGTCGCAGCGCGTGCCACGCAAACGGGCCAGCTCGTCGGGCCGCGACAGGCCGCTCTCGACCACTGTGGTCACGAGCGGCGGGATCAGCGGCAGCAGCTTCTCCGAAATCGTCATGTCCAGCTCGAACGTGTGCAGGTCGCGATGATTGATACCCACGAGCGTGGCGCCGGCCCGGAGCGAGGCGTGCAGCTCCTCGGCCGTGTGCACTTCCACCAGCGGGTCAACCCCCAGAACCTTAGCCTCGCCGATCAACCGCTGGAGCTCGGTCTCGGACAGCATCGCCGCCAGCAGCAGCACACCGTCGGCGCCGCGGACGGCGGCGTCCAGGAGCTGGTAGGAATCGAGGACAAAGTCTTTTACCAGTAATGGTAGTGCGACCTCCGGTCGCACCCTGTCCACCCACGAGAGCTCTCCCTGGAAGTGATCGGGTTCGGTGACGAGTGAGATGGCGGCGGCGCCACCCGCGGCGTATAGCTTGGCGAGCGCCACCGGGTCCAGCGACTCGTTAAGCACACCCTTGGAGGGCGACGCGCGCTTGACCTCGCACAGGAGCCGCAGCGCGCCGGCGGGGCCGCCGCGACGGAGCGCGCGCTCCAGCCGCCCGCTCGCGCGGGCCGCGGGCAGGCGGGCGCGCAGCACGTGCGCTGGCGTGGCGAGCTTCATGGCGGCCACGCGACGTCGGCGGTCGTCGGTGATACGCGACAGAAACGCCGAGGGCCCGCTCATGCCGGCATCCGGAGCACTGGCGCGGGCGCCGGTTGCGGGAGGCGCCTCACGCGCACCACAACGGTGGAGGACACCAGGTCATGAAGCGTCTGGCGCCGCGGCGTGACGAGCTGCAGCAGGTGGCCTATCCCAAGCGTGCAGAAGGTGAGCAGTTGCGCCCAGTAGCGCCACGTGGCACGTGCGAACGTGACACGCTCGCCGTGAAGGTCGGTGACCTGGAGGTCCATGATCTGAAGCCCGAGCGTGGCGCGGGCGGAAGAGCGGATGAGCAGCGCGGCGTAGAACCAGCCGAGTCCCAGCTCGAACGCCGCGACCACCCACGAGGCCGGGGATTCTACGTCGAACATGCTGAGCGGCGAGAGTCCCATCAGCACGCGCACGGTGGCGGACGGGAAGAACAGCACCAGCGTGTCGATCGCCACGGCCGCGAACCGCCGCCAGAAGCCGCCGTACTTCACCAGTGGCACCGCTTGCGCGGCGCGGGCCGGAGGCCCGCTCCCAGCGACATGCGGCCAGTTGTCTACCTGGAGCGCCGCGCCGCACAGCGTGCACAGCGTGGTCTCGTCGGAGGCCCAGGTGCCGCAACGCGAGCAGAACACGTCAGCCTCGGAACGACGCCAGCTCGTCCAGCTTGCGGGCGGCCTCGCCGCGGTCGAGTGCGCGCTGCGCGCGCTCGACGCCGGCGTGGAGGTCGTTGGAAACTCCGGCCACCACCAGCGCGGCCGCGGCGTTCAGCACCACGATGTCTCGTGCCGGGCCCTGCTCGCCGCCCAACACGGCCCGCACGCGCGCCGCGTTCTCCTGCGCGCTGCCGCCGGCCACCGCGCTCCGGTCGGTGTGCGCCAACCCCAGATCGGCGGGATCCACCGTGTACTCGCGGATCTTTCCGGCATCCAGCTCGGCAACGTGGTTCTTGCCGAACACGGTCAGCTCGTCCATGCCGTCCGAGCCGTGCACGATCATGGCGCGCTCACTCCCCAACTGGCGCAGCACCTCGGCCAGCGTGGTCACGAACGTGTCGGCGTACACACCGAGCAGCTGACGGCTCGCGCCCGCGGGATTGGTGAGCGGCCCGAGCAGGTTGAACACCGTGCGCACGCCCATCTCGCGCCGCGCGCCCGCGGCGTTGCGCATGGCGCTGTGGTAGTTGGGCGCGAACAGGAAGGTGATGCCCAAGTTGTCGAGCGAGCGACCCGCGCTCTCAGGAGTCAGGTCCAGCCGCACGCCGAGCGCTTCCAGCACGTCGGCACTTCCCGTCCGGCTCGTGACCGCGCGATTGCCGTGCTTGGCCACGGCCACGCCGCACGAGGCGGTGACGATGGCCACGGTGGTCGAGATGTTGAACTTCGAACCGGCTCCTGCGTCGCCGCCCCCGGTCCCACACGTGTCCAGGAGCGGAGAGCGCCGCGTGCGCAGCGGCGGCACGCGCTGGCGCATGGCCTGCGCCATGCCGGCGATCTCGTCGGCGGTCTCCCCCTTCATGCGCAGCGCGATGGCGAGCGCTGCGATCTGCGCGGCCGTGGCCTCCCCCGCCAGGATCTGCTCCATGCTGGCGCACGCCAGCTCGCGCGACAGGTCCTCGCGCGCAACCGCGCGGGCGATGGCGGACAGGATCACGGTTTCGCACTCCCTTGGTGGCGGCAGAGCGTGAGGAAGTTCTCGATCAACTTGAGGCCGGAGGTGGTGAGGATGGACTCGGGATGGAATTGCACGCCCCAGGTCTCGTGCTGCTTGTGCTTGATACCCATGAGCTCGTTCTCGGGCGTCCACGCCATGACCTCGAACACGTCGGGCAGCGTCTCGCGCTCGACGATCAGCGAATGGTAGCGCGTCGCCTCGAACGGATTGTCGAGTCCGGCGAACAGCCCGCGCCCGCGGTGAAGGATGGGGCTGGTCTTGCCGTGCATGAGCCGCGGCGCGCGCACCACCTTGCCGCCGAACACCTCGCCCAGCGCCTGATGCCCGAGGCACACTCCCAGGATCGGCACTTGGCCGGCCAGCCCGCGGATGGCGTCCTCGCTGACGCCGGCATCTTTCGGTTCGCCCGGTCCCGGCGAGATGAGCAGGCCGTCGGGCTTCAAGTCCTTCAGCTCCTGCACCGTGATGGCGTCGTTCCGGCGCACGTGCACCTCGGCGCCCAGCGTGCCCAGGTACTGCACCAGGTTGTAGGTGAACGAGTCGTAGTTGTCGATGACCGCGATCACCGTGTCCCCCGCTCGGCCCGCTGCACCGCCATCCACAGCGCGCGGCCCTTCGCCGTGGTCTCGTCCCATTCGCCCTGCGGGTCCGAGTCCGCCACGATCCCCGCCCCCACGCCCCAGTACGCGCGGCCGTTCGCGTAGACCAGTGTGCGGATGGTGATGGCGAGGTCGAGGTTGCCATGGTAATCGAAGTGCCCGACCGCGCCGGCGTAGATGCCCCGGCGCACCGGCTCGAGCGCGTCGATGATCTCCATGGCGCGGACTTTGGGTGCACCCGAGACGGTCCCGGCCGGAAATGTCGCGCGCACGGCGTCGAGTGGCGCCAGCTCGCCCTTCACCCGACCGCGCACGTTCGACACCAGGTGCATGACTTGCGAGTAGCGCTCGACCGCCATGTACTCGTTGGTCTCGACCGTGCCGAACTCGGCCACGCGTCCCACGTCGTTGCGACCCAGGTCCACCAGCATGACGTGCTCGGCGCGCTCCTTCTCGTTCGCGCGCAGTTCCTCTTCGAGCGCGCGGTCTTCGTCCGGCCCGCGGCCTCGCGGCCGGGTGCCGGCGATGGGCCGAACTTCGATCAAGCTGTCCGTGCGGCGCACGAGCACCTCGGGCGAGCTGCCGACGATGGCGAACTCGCCCAGGCGCAGGAAGTACATGTAGGGCGAGGGATTCGTCACACGTAGCGCGCGGTAGCCCTCGAACGGTGGCTGCGACACGTCGGCGCTCATGCGGTGCGACAGCACGACCTGGAAGATGTCGCCGGCGCGAATGTGCTCCTTGGCGGTCTCGACCGCTTGCATGAACTGCTCGCGCGACACGGTGGAGCGCGGCTCGCTCGCCTCGCCCCACGCCGGCGGCTCGATCCAGGCGAGCGGCTTGCGCAAGCGCTCCACCTCGGCGTTCAACCGCGCCACCGCCGCATCGTAAGCCTGGTCCGGGTCGTCGCCGCCGCGCGCGTGCGTCACCACCTTCATGGTGTGCGTGAGGTTGTCGAACACGCTCACCACGTCGCCGAACAGGAACACCGCGTCGGGCAGGTGTAGCTCGTCCTTGGCCTGATCAGGCAGGCGCTCGAACCAGCGCACCGCGTCGTAGCCCAGGTAGCCCACCGCGCCGCCGCAGAAACGCGGCAGGCCCGGGAGCGCCACGGCCTGGTGGGCTTTCAAGAGTTTGGCCAGTTCTTCCAGGGGCGTACCCGAGAGCGGCGTCGCCTTGCCGCCCGCGTGCAGCTCGGCCTTGCCGCCGCGTGCGATGAACACACTCGAGGGGCGGCTGCCGAGGATGGAGAACCGGCCCCACTTCTCGCCGCCCTCGACACTTTCGAGCAGAAAGCCGTAAGGCCCGTCGTCGATCTTGCGGAATGCCGAGACGGGCGTGTCGTGGTCCGCGAACACCTCTCGGTAGACCGGCACCAACTTGCCGGTCTTGGCGAGGGCGTGGAACTCGGCGCGGGTCGGGACGAGCATTTGGGTGGACCACGCCTCCGGCGTGGGACTGCGACGGGTGAACCGCGACGTCGTGCTCCGCGCCGGCGGATGGCCGGTGCGGCTCACTTCACGGCGGTCGGCGCGGCGAGCAGTTCGCGCGCCTGCCGGCGGGTCGTCTCCGTGACCCGCTCGCCCGCGAGCATGCGCGCCAGTTCCTCGACGCGTTCAGCAGGCTCGAGCACCGAGACGCGCGCCGTGGTCCGTCCGCCGGCGACGTGCTTGGACACCGCCAGGTGGTGACCGGCCAGGGCCGCGATCAGGGGCAGGTGGGTGACGCAGACGACCTGACGATGCTGGGCCAGGCTCCGGAGCCGCTCCCCGACCGCCTGCGCGACAGCACCACCGATGCCGGAATCTACTTCGTCAAACACGAGAAGGTCAACGCGGTCACGGGCTTGCAGCGCGCACTTGAGCGCGAGCATGACGCGGGACAGCTCCCCTCCCGAGGCAATCTTCGCCAACGGCCGCGGGGGTTCCCCGGGATTCGCGGTGAATGCCAGCGTGATCTCGTCGAGGCCGTGCGGCGCGGGCCGGCCATCGAGCACGGCCGCCACCTCGAACGCCACCTTCGCGTGCGGAAACCCGAGCGGTGCCAACTCCTTCGTAAGCGCCGCCGACCATTCGCGAGCCGCCGCCTGGCGCTTTCGCGACAGCACCTTCCCCGCCGCGAGGCAGGCTCCCTCGGTCTTCGCCACGCACGCTTCGGCGCGCTCGAGCGCCCCTTCGGCGTCGTCCCCCTGCGCGAGTTCGGTGGCCAGCTCGGTGCGCCACGCGATCAAGTCGGCGAGCGGCCGGCGATACTTGCGCGTGAGCCTCGCGTAGAGCTCGCGGCGGGCCTCGACCGTCTCGAGCCGCTCGGGATCGGCCTCGAGGTGATCGAGATAAGCGCCCAGCGTGCGCGCTGCCTCTTGGGCGGCGATGCCCGCTTCGGTCAACTGGGCGAGTGCCTCGGCGAGCGAGGGATCGAGTACGGCGGCCTGCTCGATGGCATGACGCGCGGCGCCGAGTGCGTCGACGGCGGCGCCGTCTCGCTCGGAGAGCCGATCGCCCGCAAGCGTCGCCAGCTCGCGCAGTCGGTCCGCATGCGCGAGGCGTGCGGCCTCGGCCTTGAGCTCGCCCTCTTCGCCTTCGCGAAGCTGCGCCTCGTCCAGCTCGGTCGCAGCGGACGAGAGATAGTCGCGCCGCTCGGCGAACGTGGCGAGCGATTCGCGTAGTCGCGAGAGCTCGCCCTCGGTCTCGCGCAGCGCTGCGAGCGCGTCGGCGTACTTGGCGCGCTCGAGCTCGAGGCCCGCGAGCCGGTCGAGCGTGGCGACTGCCGCGCCTTCGCGGAGCAGGCTCTGATGTTCGTGCTGGCCGTGCAGGTCGAGCAGCTGCTCGCCCAGGCGCTTCAAGTTGGCGAGCGTGACGCTGGACTGGTTGACGCTCGCGCGGCTCCTGCCCTCGGCCGAAACCTCGCGGCGGAGGATCAGCGTGCCGTCGACGTCCGGCTCGAGGTCCCAGCTTTGCAGGAGCCCCGCGGCCCTCCGGGCCGCATCCCCGGAGAGCCGGAACTCAGCCTCGACCACGCAGGCCTTCGCCCCCTCGCGCACTATGTCGGCGTCCGCGCGACCGCCCACCACCAACGCCAGCGCGTCCACCGTGAGCGACTTGCCCGCGCCGGTCTCGCCAGTGACGGCATGGAGCCCGCGGCCGAACACGATCTCGGCGCGCTCCACCAGCGCGAGGTCCCGGATGACGAGGCGTTCGAGCATGGGGTCCTTCCCTGCTTCGGGAGCGAGGTGGTGCAGTGCTGCGGCGCGTCAGTTGGAAATCGGCGCGGCGGAAGGGTCGGGCGATGGGCGTCGAGCAGCAGTGAGTGCAGCCACGACTTTCCAGAGCTTCCCGGAGGGCGCGCCCGGCCGTCAAACCCGAGTCAGCCGGCCATGCCCGGAGTGATCGATAAATCGTGACGTGCGCGGTCTGGACCTACGAATTCGATTGACAAGATTGCGGACTCGACCTTTCTCGCGACGCTGCCCGTTCGCTGGCCGCACGCGAGCGTGTGGAGAATTCGCGCTGACGGCCTGGACGCTGCCTAACCGAGAACTTTCTCGTCGTGGGGCGTAGTTTGCGCGCTCCGCGGCTCTCCGAGCGTCGCGACGACGCGTGCTTCAATCAACGTGCCCCCGCGAACCCATTCGCGGAGACCCGCCATGAAGCGCTACTCGCTGTCGCACCTCGCTGATCACGTCCTGTTGCGCGACCTCAACGTTCTGGTCTCACGGGACCGCGCCACCACCGCCGAACTGCTCGCCCACTTGGCCGAGGTGGACGCACGCAAGCTCTACCTGCCAGCCGCCTACGCCTCGATGCACGCCTGGTGCGTGGGCGAGCTGCACATGTCCGAGG
>CAYQNV010000093.1:0-5008 GCA_964418975.1 uncultured bacterium
GTCCACCGCCTGCTTGCCGAGCCAGACGATGCCGGGCTCGAGCGGCCGGATGGCATCGGCGAGCGCCGTGGCCACGGCGAGCGCGTCGGGCGTCTGCGTGTCGGTCTTCAAGTGCAGCGCGCGGTCCACGCCCATGGCGAGCGCGTTTCGCAGCGTGGTCTGCACGCCGGCGCCGCCGAGCGAGACGGCCACCACCTCGCCCGTGCCCAACTGCTCCTTCACGCGCAGCGCCTGCTCGACCGCGAACTCGTCGTAGGGGTTCAGGATCAACGTGACACCCGTGGGATCGAGTGTGCGGCCGTCGGCGGCCACCTTCACGCGCGTCTCGGTATCGGGCACCTGCTTGATGCACACGACCTGCAGCACCGGGGACCTCGCTTCAGTCGGGGCGTGACTCGTCCGACGCCCGGCGAGGGGCCGGCGGACGACATCGCACCTTCTTTCACAAGCATGGGCGCCGGTCCGCCCGGAGACTCAGCGCGGGCTCGGCGGGGACGAGATGGAAGGGATGGAACGGGCAGTCTCGGGGTCGCGCGCGGGGGGTGTCAAGATGCGCGGACCGGCTTCAAATGAGAGTGGTGGCATCCTCTGCGCCGAGTCCGTTTGGCCGCGGCGCGACAGCGAGCCGCAGCTGACCGGCCACATGAACCACCTGAGCCAATCCCCCTCTGCCGTTGTAACCGCTCGACATGACCGCGCCGTAGGCGCCGCAGTCGAGGATCGCGACCAGGTCCCCCGTCTGCATGCTCGGCAGGGGTTCGCCGGAGGCGAACTTGTCCGACGTCTCGCACACCGGTCCCACCACGTCAGCCGCAGTCGGCTCGCCGTCGCCCACCGACAGCGCGACGATGCGATGGCGTGCGCCGTAAAGCGCGGGGCGCAGCAGGTCGTTCATGCCGGCGGCAAGCACGACGAAGCGATGCTCGCCGTCGGCATCGTCGCGCCGCTTGTCCCACAGCACCTCGGCCACGAGCGTGCCGGCCGCTGCGACCAGCCAACGCCCGGGTTCGAAGCACCAGCGCACGCCGAGCGAGCCGGGCAACGCGCGGATGTCGTCGGCCATCGCGCGCAGGTCCAACTCGCCCGCGCCGCCGTCGTGATCCACGCCGAAGCCACCGCCCAGGTTGACACTCGCGAGCGGGTGGCCGTTTCGCTCGCACTCGGCGACCAGGTCGAGCGCCATGCGCGCCGCCGCGAGGTAGGGCGCTCCGTCCACGATCTGCGAGCCCAGGTGCAGGTGAACGCCGTCGAGCGTGAGGCTCGGCCAGCGCGCGTGGCCACGCCAGGCCTCGAGCGCCTGCCGCGCGCTCATGCCGAACTTGCTGGCGCTGTGGCCAGTCTCGATGTGGCGGTGGCCTCCCGCCACGATGCCGGGGTTCACTCGCAGCGCGACGCGCAACCGCACGCCCGCGCGCGATGCGTGAGCTTGCAGCAGGTCCAACTCGCCGGGGTGATCCGCACTCACGGCCTCGACGCCATGCTGCGCCACCCAGGCCGCCTCCTCGGGTGTGCGACCGTTGCCCGAGAGCGTGCGGGCCCCCACCGGGAACCCGCACGCGCGCGCCAGTTCCAGCTCGCCCAGCGAGCCTGCATCGGCCCCGAGCCCGGCCTCGCGCAGTGCGCGAGCGATCGCAGGTAACCCATTGGCCTTGAGCGCATAGGAGAGGCTCGGCTTAATCGGCGAGAGCTCCTCGACCAGGCGTCGCGTGCGCGTGCGCAAGGCGTCCAGGTCGTAGAACCAGAACGCGCGTGAGCCGGGGTGCTTAGCGTTCAACGCGGCATGCGCGCGCGCGAGTGTTCCGGCGTCGGTCGCGGCATTCATGCTGGGGCCCTCGAAGCCAGTCGCTGCGCGGCGAGTACCAGGTCGTCGCGCGTGTTCACGTTGAGCCAGGCGGCAAGTCCGCCGGGAAGGCTCGCGAGTTCGTCGTCGTCCACCCACACCGGCGAGAGTGTCGCGACGGCCCGTATGACGGAGCGCTCGCCGGAGGCGAGCGAACTCGCGAGCGCCGCAAGCGCGTGCGAGTCGTACCACGCCGCGAGCGGTTGGGGCACGCCACCCGGCCGCGGAACCACGGCAAGCGCCGTGCCCCGCAGCGAGCGCAGCGAGGCGAGCATCGCAGGCAAGACAAGCGGCAGGTCCACCGCGAGCACGAGCGCCTCATCGCACGCGCGCGAGCCGAGTCCCTGAATGAGCGCGGCCAGCGGCCCCGCGACTCCCAAGTCCGCGACGCGCATGGAGTCCGCCACGGGCAGCGCCATGCTCGCCGGCGCCACCACCACCACTTCGTCGCACAGGGCGGCGAGCGTGGCGTGCGAGCGCTCGAGCAGCGTGCGCCCGGCGCAAAGCGCGAGCGCCTTGGGCTCGTCGCCGGTCATCCGCGTACCGCGGCCGCCGGCGAGCAGCACGCCGAGTGCGCGCATCCTCAGTACCCCGCCCGCTTGTCCACCGCGTTCATGAGCGGCTCCCCCGCCACGAATCGACGCAGGTTCGCCACGAACTGCTCCATGGCCCGCTCCCAGTAACGTGGCCCCATGCCCGACGTGTGCGGCGTGAGGATCACCTCGGGCAGGTCCCAGAGCGGGCTCGTCAACGGCAGCGGCTCCTCGGCGAACACGTCGAGCGCGGCGCCCGCGAGCCGGCCCGAGCGCAGTGCCTCGACAAGCGCCGGCTCGTCAACGAGTGCCCCGCGGCCGAGGTTCACCAACCGCGCGCCGGGTTTCATGCGTGCGAGTTCCGCCGGACCGAGCAGCCGTTCGGTCTCCGGAGTGTGCGGCGCCACGAGCACCACCCAGTCCGATTCGGCGAGCAGGTCGTCAAGCCGCGAGGTCGGCCACTGTTCGTGCGCCGGCTCGGGCGACGCGGCCGGATTTCGCCGGACAGCCACCACGCGCATGCCCAGCGCGCGCGCCCGCGATGCGATCGCCGAGCCGACCTTCCCCAGTCCCACCAGGCCTAGCGTAGAGCCGGTGAGCGAGCCGATCCCTGGCGACTCGACCCACAGCGCCTCCTGCGCCCAGACACGCGCGCGCTGGGCGTCGCGCGACAAGTGCAGCTTGCGCGTGAACGCCAGCATCATGGCCAAGGCGTGCTCGGCCATGGCGTCGGCGTGCAGCCCGCGCGAGTTCGTCACCACAACGTCGCTCTCGACCAGCGCCGGGAACAGCACGCCGGTGACACTCGCCGCCGTGGAGTGAACCCAGCGCAACTGGCGTGCGCTTGAGAAATTCGCGGGCCGCACGGCGAAGCCCAGCACCACGTCGGCCTCGGGCAGGTGCGCCTCGGCCTCCCCGCGCGTCTCCGGGCACCACAGTTCGAGGTCGGGCACCGCGTCGCTCAGCGCGCGGGCCAGCTCGCGCGGCAGGTTCCACACGCCGCTCGGATCCCGCACCCACTCCAGCACGCGCACTCGGGTCATGGCGCGGGATGTTGCCACAGCCCCTGTTGCGATGCCCCGATCGCGCGCGCGGCCCGTCCCGGAGCTCCCCGAGACCCAAGCGCTAGCTGAGTTGCACCCCCCCGCCACCCCGATTAGTCTCGCCCGTCCGTCACCGGGATCACTTACCAGAGGAGGCTCGATGAGCCTGCGCCGCTCCTTCGCCGCCGCCGCTGTCGCCGCGGTGACCCTCTCGCTCGCGTCCGCCGCCCTGGCCTCGCCATGGGGCTTGAAGCCCGGCGAGTTCTACTCCGAGCTCTCCGGAAGCTTCTTCTCGACCGAGGACTACTTCCGGAACTCCGACGACGGGGTGCGACTCGCGCTCGGCGGCCGATTCGAGCAGCGCGTCGTGCGCTCGCACAACGAGTTCGGCTGGAAGAAGACCACGTCGGTGTGGATCGACGTGCCATTCGTGTCGCGCACGTTCGCGCTGGACGCGGGCGGCTCGCGGACTTCTACCGGCCTCGGCGACCTGGAGTTCGGGTTCCGGCGGGCCATGCACGTCGGCAAGAGCCCGATCGCGCTGGAGCTCGCCTGGACGGCGCCGCTGGGCACGAACCGCGCGCTGTTCCCGGGCACCTCGGGCTCGGGCGGGCTCGATGGCAGGACGCTCGTCACGCAGGCCAGCGGCCCGGTGCGGGATACGAGCACGTTCTTCTGCCAAGGACTTCAGGGGCTCTCGGCGAGCCTCGAGCTGGGCGGCAGCGCGGGCAGCCGCGCCTGGTGGACGCTCGGCGGCGGCTACCGCACGCGCTTCCACTCGATCGTCGCGCGCGGCGACGACGACCGCTACGCGGACTGGGCCACGGGCACGGCCTCGCTCGGCATCTGGATCGGCCCGAGCCTGCTCGTGAGCGGCGAGCTTCGTGGCGAGTGGCCCATGAGCCAGGGCGGCCCCTACGACCGCGTGCTCACCCCGGTATCGGGTGCGAACGGGCCCGAGCTCGAAGCCGTGAGCATGCTGGCAGGGCCGCGCTTCACCTATCGCGTGGATGACCGCATGGACGTGTTCGCCGGTTCGTGGCACACGCCGCGCGGCCGGAACGTGCTGCACCACGACCAGTATTTCTGCGGCATCGCCTGGAAGCACACCGGCCTCGACCGTCTGGCGGGAGCATTGGGCGGCACCAAGGCGCACTGAGAAGCGGAGCGGCGGGGTACGCGTCGGAACGACGGGTCCGCGCCGCCCACCAGGAGCCGTGATTCCCCGACACTTCGCTCGCCTGCTGCGCGCCGCGGCCCGCTACCGTGCGGGCCTGTGGTGGGGCATCGCCTTCGTGGCGTGCGCGAACGTGGTGCAGCTCTCGCAACCTCAAGTCTTGCGCCACGCGATCGACGACCTCTACGCGGGCGTCACCGCCGAGAAGCTCGGGCGCTACGCCATCATCGTGCTCGGCATCGCCGTGCTCGCCGGACTGTTCCGGTTCGGCATGCGGCACTGGGTGATCGGCATTTCGCGCCGGCTCGAATACGACCTGCGCAACGAGCTGTTCGCGCACCTCCAGCGGCTGCCCGTGCAATGGTTCCACCGCCGTCGCACCGGCGCACTCATGTCCATCGCCACCAACGACATG
>CAYQNV010000094.1:0-3987 GCA_964418975.1 uncultured bacterium
GAGGTAGGCCGCGACACAATCCCCTCGCTCTTGGTTCATCCCTCTGACCCCTCCTTCCGCCAAGAAGAAGAGTCATGGATGAACCGGAGCACCTACACGGTCAAGTCAGGCCGGCGCTCCCACGGAAATCTGAGAGGAGCCAGGAAACTGGCGGAGAGAGAGGGATTCGAACCCTCGAGGCGGTATAAGCGCCTACACGATTTCCAATCGTGCTCCTTCAACCACTCGGACACCTCTCCACAACGGGACACCGCACCGCTGCCGGCGAGCGCGCCCTGCTCCGGGGCGATCTGCCGCGAGCAACTTACGGTGCGTGAAGCTGTTAGCGGACACTCGCCAAAACCGCGGCGGACACTAGCGACTCGGGCAACGGCGTTCAAGCGAGCGAGCGGCTGCGGTCAAGCACGTGTGTCGCCGGCTCGCGACCGGCGGCGCGCCCGGGGCGGCGCGGCGGGAGCGGTGGCTCGCGCGCCACGCGCCGCGGGCGCGTAGGCCAGCGTGAGCGCCCATGGCCGCGAGCGCTCGGCATCGCCGCGATCGAAGTCGCGCTCCAGCGCCTTGAGCGCCGCCACCAGCCGGCGGCGGAACGCCAACTGCCGGGCCGGCGAGATGGAGAGTACCATTCGCACGGCGAGCGGCAGCTCGGACGGCTCGCGCGACGTCGCGCCCGTGAGCGCGCCCAGCATCTCGCGGCGCGCCTCGTCGAGCACCTGCGCCGCCAGCGCGCGCAGCGCCTCGCCACTTCCCCCGGCGAGCAGGGCCGGGTCGGTGACACCGATCCGATGGCGGGCCACCTCGAAGTACTTCTCGGTGGTGCCGCGGTTGGGGCGCGTCTCGCGGAGCCTCAGGAGCCCCGCGCGTTCGAGCGCGTTGACGTGGTGGTACAGCCGCGTGGGCGGCTCCCCCAGGTCGGCCGCCACCTGCATGGTGGTGCGCGGTCCCTGAGCGAAGCATTCGAGCAGTCGGAGCCGCAGCGGGTGCGCCAGCGCGCGCAGCTCCTGCGTGACGCGGCGCCGTTCGGCCGCGGTGCCAGACGCCGGGCGTGCCGAGAACCGGCTGCGGCGGGCGGGCGCGGGGCGGGCGGCGGCGCGAGGGCGCGAGAACTGGCGAGGGCCGGGCATCAGGCCGTCAAATTAGCCGTCGAGCGGTCCGTTGACAACGTCGACCATTGTTCAGTATATCTTGAATAATAACCATCGTCGCAACAATCCGCTCGACACCCGAACCCGAAGGTCTCACATGCCCGGCTGGCTCGACGTGACGCTCGTATTGGCGTTCGCGGCCGCGTGGCCCGTGTACGAACTGCTGGTGGGCTGGCCGCAGCTGGTGCGCGACGTGGAGCGCGGCGACCCCATGGCGAGGCGCCGAGCCTACCAAGAGACGATCGCCCTGCAGTGGCTGTTCGTGGCCGCGACGATGGCGATCACGCTCGCCATGGGTAGATCGCTCGATACGGTTGGCCTGCATGTTCCGGAAGGCTGGCGGCTGTGGCTCGGCGTGGGGCTGCCGCTCGCCTACACCGTGCTCGGGGTGGCGCAGCTGCGCCAGCTCGCCGCCAAGCCCGAAGCGCTGGTCGCACTGCGCACGCAGCTCACGCCCTTGAAGGCGCTGCTCGCCCACACGCGGCTCGAGTGGCGATGGTTCACGCCACTCGCCGTGACCGCCGGGATCTGCGAGGAGCTGCTGTTCCGCGGCTACCTGGTGTGGGTGCTGGGCGCGTGGCTCGGCGTGTGGGTGGCCGCGAGCATCAGCGTGGTGAGCTTCGGGCTGGCGCATGCCTATCAGGGCCGGCAGTTCGGCGTGCGCGCGTTCCTCGCCGGCGTCGTCATGGGCGCGCTGGCGTTGGCCACCGGTTCCGTGCTCCCCGGCATGGTGCTGCACGCCGTGGTGGACCTGACGGGCGGCTACGCGGGGTACCTGGCGCTGCGTGCCGAGCCGGCGCGTGCGGAGGACGGAGTGGCGGCCTAGCACGGGCGATGCATGGGCCGGAAGGCGTGCAGCGTGGCGCCTAGCGCGCGCCGCCCGTCTCCGCCGCGCTCGCCTCGCTCTCGAGGAAGTCCGCACGCGCCTGGTCGAAGATGCGGATCAGCTCGCGACGCTCGAGGCGTATGCGTTGGAGCCGACGCCGGCGGAGCGTGGCGTAGACCGGCAGGCGGACGAAGCCCGGCTGCCGCTCCCACCAGCGGTGGAACGCCGCTGCGAACAGTCCCGCGCCCGCCACCACGCCGATCGCGACGGCAAGCCGTTCCGGCGGCCAGCCGGTGAGCTTCCACGTCACCGCCGCGAGCGTGGCCCACCACAAGGGGAACAGCACGAAGCCCACGATCATGTGCGCCGAGCTGATGCGCGTGGGGTGCGGCGCCAGCCGCTGCGCGGCCATGGAGCAGGCCTCGTAGGGCAGCCAGTGAAGCGCGCCGCCCGCCACCGCCAGCGGGAACCCCGCCATCGCCAGCGCCCACCGGCGCACGTGCGTCTGGCGCCAGCCGCCCGCGTTCAAGGCACGCAGCGACTCGTCGTGGAGTTGGAGCGCGTGCAGCGTGCGCAGGTAGTGCTTGAGCTGGCGCGCCACCGCCACCACGCGCTCGGGGTCGGTGCGGCGGAAGTAGTCCACGCACGCCGAGACGCGGCGCTTCAACTCCAATGCGTGGCGCAGGTCGCCGCGCGACTGGAGCTCGGGCAAGTAGATCTTCTCCAACTCGCCGACCAATCGCCCGAACTCGGGCTCGGGGATGACCTGGATGAGCGATTCGATCGCCGACTGGATCTGTTGCGTGAGTGCCTGCGCCGCCTCGCGCGGCTCGTGGGCAGCTCGGGCCAGGTAGCTGCCTAGTGGGATGGGCTCGCCCACCGACAGGATGACCTCGCTCTGGAAGCGCGTGCGGTCCTCGAAGTAGAGCCCCACCGGAAGCAGTGTGAGCGGTTCGCCGCCGCGGCCGCGCTGCTCCTGTGCCAGGGCGAGGCGCGCCGCCCCCGTCTTCATCTGCGTGACGCGGCGGTCCTCGTCGCTGTGGCCCTCGGGGAAGATCAGCACCACACCGCCCTTGTCGAAGAACTCGTGGCAGGCCTCGAACGTGACGTCGTTCTGGTGCATAAGCGTGGGGTCGTCCTGCTTGCGATAGACCGGGAGTGCACCGACCGCGCGCATCAAGACGCCGCGGATCCATGGCTTGAACAGCGGGCTCATGGCCAGGAAGTGGACGCGCCGCCAAAGCTGGGTACCCAGCACCAGCGCGTCGGTCAAGGCTGCCGGGTGGTTGGCCACCACCAGCACCGGCCCGCGGCGCGGCAGGCGCTCGGGGTTACGCACCTCGATGCGGCGGAAGTAGAGGTGCACCAACGCCGCGAAGCTCGCGCGGGCGATCGCGTAGGCGGGATTGGGCCGCGCGTGGGTGGGGCGCGCGGCCGTGGGGGGGCTCGGCGCGAGTGTCATGGCGACAGCATGACAGCTTCGCGCGGACGCGGGGCGGTGAGAGTTCGGCCTCAGCGTGGCGGCCCGGGCACTTCCGATTAGGCGGTGGCCCGCGAGCGGGGCGCTCGGCGGCCTGGGTGGGGCGCTCACGAGGCGCCGCAGACTGGCGGAGAGGGAGGGATTCGAACCCTCGAAGGAGTTACCCCCTTAACGGTTTTCGAGACCGCCCGATTCAACCACTCTCGCACCTCTCCGCCGGCGTTTCTAACATCATGGGCCACAAGGCGCAAACGAATCTGATCGGTTCTCGGCGGTCCTGCTTGGCGGTCTGGTAGACCGCACCACTCCCCAGTTTTCGGAGGAGAACTCGCGTTTTCTGTGACCACTCTCGCACCCGAACTAGCTACAGCGCGTCGAGTGGTGCCCGGTTGCGCGCCGAAGGTGTGCGATCCTTAGTTGGAAATTGAAGCGGCTCCAACCGCTGTGGTCTGATGGTGTTGCGAGACAACCATCACTCACAGACGAAAGGAGCCGTCGATGGGCAGTGTCATTCGCAGGTTGCGCAAGCGCAAGCGGAG
>CAYQNV010000095.1:0-2988 GCA_964418975.1 uncultured bacterium
GCCGAGATGATGGACGACGCTCGGGCGTACCTGCGCAGCACGCAGAAGCAGCCGGCCCTCGTGCGTCGCTACTTCCAGGAGCGCCACGTTCGCTATGCGGCCGCATGACGGGTGTCAACTACAAACTGCTCCCGGTAATAAGCGAGCGGAGCCTCTCGGTGAACCACGCGCAGCAGGTAGCTCGGCGTCGTTCCGGCCTGCGACTCTACCGCCTGGCGGTCGAAGCCGCCCACGTAAGCGTCCGGCAGCGGCAATCGTAGCGCGGGCAGCGTCCGCTGCAACTTCAGGAACGCCTGCGATTCGAAACGCCACTCGCGCAGCGGCGCCCAGGACGTCCGCCCCAGGTAACCCGCCTGGAGCGCCACCAGCGTTGTAACGGCGAGCAATGCGAAACCCGCGAACACCCGTCGCGGCGCGCGCACGCGGCGCGCGAACAGCTGCACCAGTGTGAGCGCCAATAGCAGCGGCGGCAGGAACACGGCGGTGAAGCGAACCAAGAACGTGAACGCCACGGCGAGTGCCGTCAGGCCCCAGTCGAGCCAGCGCCCGCGCGTCACGAACGCCTGCCATGCCGACATCGACGCCACGAAGCCGAGCGCGGTGGGCACGTCGAGCGTGACGAGTCCCGCGTGCGCGAGCGCCTCGGGTGCGAAACTGTAGAGCGCCAGCGACACGAGTCCGCCGAGTGCGCCCCAGCTGCGGCGCGCCCAGTGCCACACCACCAGCGCCAGTAGCCCCGAACACAGCACCACCACCAGTCGGCCGGCCACGAAGATGCGCTGGTAGCGGTCGGCATTCGCGCGCATGAACGCCACGCCTACCCTGCCCTGCTCGCCGTCGCCGAGCGCGGCCTGGCCCGGCACGCGCGCGCCCGCGGCAAGCGCTGCGGCGCCCGCCAGGGCTTTGATGAGCGGCGGGTTCACCGCCGACACGCGCAGCTCGCCGCGCGCCGCGGCGAGGATGCCCGAGGGCAGGTGGAAGTTCTCGTCGAAGGTGACGCTGTGTCGTACCGCGCCCCACGTGGCGAGCAGCACATGCGCCAGCACGAGCAGTGCCACCCATGCCCGTTCGTGGCGCACGCCTGCGCGCGCCGAGCGTTTCGCCGCCGATGGCCGGGCCACGACCTTCCGCGGCGCGGCGCTCACGTGCGGCGCACCATGAGCACGGTGACGTCGTCCTCGAACGCAGCGCCGTTGCCGAACTCCGACAAGCGCGTCATAAGATCCGCCACGGCGTCCTCGGACGGCTTATCCGCCGCCGCGCGCAGCCATTCGCCGAGCCGCTCCAAGCCGAACATCGCACCACTCGCGTCCTCGCGTTCGATGACGCCGTCGGTGTAGGCCACGAGGCACGCGCCGCGGTCCACGTGCACGAAACCCAACCGGTAAGTGGCGCCCGGGTCGGGGCCCAGCAGCATGCCGCCCACCGTGAGCTCGCGCACGCCGCGCGTGTCCAGCAGCAACGGTGGCGGGTGGCCAGCGTTGATGTAGCTCAGGTTCCCGTTGCGCTCCAGTTCGCCGAAGAACAGCGAGATGAAGCGCGAGGTGAGCCCACTCTGATGGATGACGCGGTTCAAGCGTTCGATCATGCGTGGGATCTTCAAGTCGCGCTCCACGCCCATGCGGAGCCCGGTGGCCACGTCGCGCGCCTGCAGCGCCGCGGGCAGTCCGTGGCCCGAGGCGTCGGCCACGGCGAACCCGAGCGTGTCGGCGTCCACGGCGTGAAAGTCGTAGAGGTCACCGCCCACCGACTGGGCCGGCGTGCTGGCGGCGAACACGTCGAAGCCGGCGAACTCGCGCCGGCCCGGGGGCAGCAGCGACAACTGGATGGTGCGCGCCTGTTCGAACAGGTCCTCCAACCTTCCGCGTTCGAGCCGCTGGCGCACGGCGTAGACGATGGAGTTGAGCGCCGAGAGCAGCTCGGCGCGCGTGGGTACGGTGCGCAGCCCGTTCGGAGCCGCCGGGAACACCGCCACGAGCGGGCCGTCGAGCGTACCCACGGCGAACAGGCCCGTGCGCCCGGCACCGGTGTCGCCGACCCACGGCAGCTCGCGGATGCCTTCGTCACCCGTGGAGCGCAGCCGCGCGGCCAGCTCCTCGACCAGGTCCGGTCGGCCCTCGCCCCAGCGCTTGGACGCGGTCAGCTTGTGCGCGCGCCGATCGTAGAGGTGCACCGCTTCCAGTCCGAGCGCGCCACCCAGGTGCTCGAGCAGCCGCGGTGCCAAGCGCGCGGCGAAGCGCTCGCGCGTACGCGCGCGTTCGCTGCCGGCGAACGCCAGCTCGATCTTTCGATAGAAGGCTTTGGACTCGATCATGGGGGCGGCTCCGGGCGCGCGAGATTACGCGCGCCCGGGCCAGCCAGGGAAGTCGCCGGAACTCCTCGCCGGGAACCTAAATGACTTTTAGTGCTTCGGCATTGGAGCATTCGCGAGGGTCTCGGGGGCTTCCGGGAGCGGTGTGGGCGGATTCAGGGGCGGACGAGGGGTTCTGCCATCGCTCCTCACTCAGCCCCTCACTCCGTGGCGAGTGCACGCCGCGGCGAGGCCGCAGTTCGGTCTGGACCCGACGAATTCGATTGACACGTTCTCGGACCCGACTTCTCGTGCCGCGAGGCGACTCTGCTGGCCGCTCGCCAATGCGCGGAGAGTCCGCGGTGACGGCCTGGCGCCCGCGTCGCCGACAAAGTTCTCGTCGCGCGCTGTGTTCCGCGCACTCCGTGGCTCTCCGAGCGCCGCAGGAGCTCGTGATAGGAATTCATGTGCCCCCGTGACCTCGTTGTCACGGAGACCCGCCATGAAGCACTACTCGCTGTCGCACCTCGCGGATCACGTCCTGCTGCGCGACCTCGACGTTCTGGTCTCACGGGACCGCGCCACCACCGCCGAACTGCTCGCCCACTTGGCCGAGGTGGACGCACGCAAGCTCTACCTGCCAGCCGCCTACGCCTCGATGCACGCCTGGTGCGTGGGCGAGCTGCACATGTCCGAGG
>CAYQNV010000096.1:0-20499 GCA_964418975.1 uncultured bacterium
CCGCCAGAACCGCCACCACCACCACGCCCGCCAGCGCCAGCACCGCCGCCACCGGGGCCAGCAGCGAGGGACCGCCGCGACGCATGCCGCCTGACGTGTGCAATCGCCTCATCGCCGGACTCCGCCAATCGAGATCATGACCTGGCCTTCCGCAGCCGCTCCACCCGGCGCCTCACCTCAGCCGAGTTCCACGCCCGAGGATACCGCGACAGGCACTCCTCGTACTGGGCGAGCGCGTTCTTGTCATCGCCCAGTTCGGCATAGGCGTCACCCGCGCGCTGGCGAGCGAGCGGCGCCAGCCGGTCCTCCGATAGCGAGTCGGCGATCACGAGCAGCGGGACCAGCGCGCCGCGCGCGTCGCCCGATTCCAGGCGCAGCACCGCCAGCTCCAGCCCGGCACGCGCGGCGTACTCGCCGCCCGGTGCCTGCGTGTGCCAGAGCGAGTCGGCGAGCCGAAGCGCCGTGGTGCGCGCTCCGCGCCAGCGTTCGAATGCCAGCCGGCCCAGCAGCGTGCGGAGCGGCGAATCGGGGTGTTCCTCCAGCAGGTACATGCGATCCAGCGCCAAGCCCGCGTCAGGATCTTCCGGCTTCGCCGCCACGCGATCGTAGTTGGCGTGCGCCGAGTCCAGCTCGCCGGCGAAGAACTGCGTCTCGGCCAGCATGAAACGCGCGGCCGGCCAGGCACGCGTGAGCGAGTCCAGCACGGGAAGCGCACGCGCGGGGTCGCCCTCGCGCGCCACGCCGAGTGCTCGCTCGAGCGCCAACTCGGGGATGCGGCTCTCGAGTCCGGGATTGGCGGCAAGCAGCGCGCGCGCCACGGGCATCTGGCCCGAGCTCTGGAGTGCCCTCACCAGCGCCAGCAGGAAGTCCGTGCCCCACTGATCCCCCGGCACGTCGCGCAACGCCTGCGCCAGCCGGGGCGCCCATTCGGCCTCGCGGCCCGAGGCCTGCGCCGCGCTCCACGCGCGCCGGCCGGAGATCAGTCGCTCGTCGGGACGGCGCGAGGCATCGCCGGCCAGGTCGGTGAGCGTCGCAAGTGCAGCCGACGTGTCCGCGGCGCGGCCGCTGCGCAGCGCCTCGTCGCCGAACAACGCACGCAGCCCGGTGCGGCCCGAGCGCTTCTCGGCGTCGGTGAGCACGCGCACGGCGTCGGCGGGGCGTCCTGCCAGCGCATGCAGTCGCGCGACCCCCAACGCCAGGTCGGATCGCCACGGTCGCGTCGTGGCCGCACCCTCGAGCTTCGCCAGCGCCGCGCGTGGATCGAGTGGGGCCAGCTTGAAGAACACGCCGGTCGCCCAGCCGCCATCCACGGGACTCGCCGCCCACGCCTCGACCGCCACGCGCAGCGCCTCTCGCGGTCGCGCCAGGCGTTCGTAGGCGATCGCCAGTTCCTGGCCCAGCAGCGTCGAGTCGCGCTGCGCCGAGCGCTCGGCCACGGCCAGGCGTTCCACGGCGCCCCAGGCTTCGCTGGCGAGATGCGCGCGCCCCAGCTCGGAGACGAGCGCCGGGTGGTGCGGACGCTCACGCAATAGCACGAGCAGTGTGTCGCGCGCGCGCTCGGGCAGGCCCGACGCACGCAGGTCGATGGCGCGCTGCAACCGCTGGGCGAGCGAGACCGGCAGCATCTCGGCGGCGCGCTGGCGGCTGGCCGGGTAAGGCACGGTGACCGAGTGGATCAGCACGCCACCGGGCGGCAGGTCCGGCGGGAACGGCTGCGGTGTGGGTCGCGGCGTCGGCCTCGGCGCGGGCGCGGTGGGTGGCGACTGGGCTCGCACGGCCGACGCGACGGCGAGCAGCAGGAGAGCCGCCCCGGTCAGCCGCCTCGCCATCCCCAGGCCGGCCGCGCGCGGCGCGGTGCGAAGCGTCACCGCGTCGCCCCGTTCAGCGCTCGGAGATACGCCTCGATCAGCGATCGGTAGCGCGGCGGCACGCGGTCGGCGTCGGCCTTGAGCAGATCCTGGCGCAGGCGGTCGTTCTCGCGGAACAACTCGCGCGGGAGTGCCCCGGGCGAAGGATGCGCCACGTCCTCGCCGCGGCGCGCCTCGCGCTCGGGGTCGAAGTCGCGGCGATGCACTGAGCGCTGGGCGTCCAGGAGGCGCGACAGGATCTGCGTCTGCTTCTGCTCGAGATCACCGCCCAATTGTCCCTGACGGATGGTCTCCTCGGCCTTCTGCATGTCCTTCTCGGCCTGGTCCAGCCGGCCGAGCAGGCTCTTCTTGGCCTCCTCGTCGCGGCGCACCTCGGCCAGCTGTTCGCGGATGCGGCGCTGCTCGTCGGCCAGCCGGCGCATCTCGGCCTCGTCGCCCTGGGTCAGGGCGAGCTGTCGCGACAGTTTGCGCGCCATCTCGCGCGACTGGCGATTCAGCTGGCCCTGGCGCTGGCCCACTTCGCCCAGGCGTTGCGAACTGGTCTTGCCGCCGGTGCCCGCGCCCGGCTGCTGGCACATGGCCGCCTCGGCCGAGCGCAACTCCTTCACCGCCTCGTTCAGTGACGACGTGGCGCCACGGCCGCTCTTCTCGCCGCGTTCGCGGCCGCCCTGCGACATCTCGCGGCCCGACTGCGACAGGCCCTGCATGGCTCGGCCCAGCGCGGTGCTGATCTTGTTGGAGAGGAACGGCGTCTGCTGAGAGAGCGCTGCCAGCGAATCGGCCACGCGCGCCACACCCTCGGACAGGTCGGTCTGTGCCTCGCTGGCCTGGCTCGGGCTCCTCCTCGCGTCCAGGTTCTCCTGCGAAGCACGCGACAGCGACACCAGGTCCTGCGACGCGCGGCGCACGGCGGCCAGGTTCTTGGCGTCCTGTTCCTGCTGCTGCTGCTGAGCACTCGTGCGCAGCGACTGCGCCGCGCGCGACAGGCTCTCGCTGGCCTTCTGCCCCGAGCTCTGGGCGCCCTGCGAATCGCCCTGCTCGCTCTGTTGGCTCGCGCTCTGCTGCTCTTGGCTGGCCGTCTGTTCCAGCTCCTTGGCCGCCTCCTCCATACGCTGCTGCGCCTCCTTCATCTCGCTTTGCTTCGCGGCCTCGCTGGCGCTCTTCGACAGCTCGCGCGACTCCTCGGCCGCTTTGGCTTGGCTTTCGCTCAACTCGCTGCGCGCGGCGTCGCGGCGTTCACGGTTGGCGCCGGACTTCTGGTCGGAGCGCTCGCTCTGCTCGTTCTGCTCGCCATGCTCGCGATTCAACTCGTCCTGCCGGGCCTTCAGGTCGTCGGCGCGTCGCGCCAGCGCGTCCATGCGCTCTTCCTCGCGCAGCTGCTTCAGTAGTTCGAGGCTGCGTTCCAGCTGCTGCAGCATGTCGCGGTTCTGCTGCTGGAGCTGCGGCAGTGTTTCCTCCATGGCGCGGCGGTCCATCTTCTGGAGTGCTTCCTGCATGCGCTTCAAGGCGTCCTTGAATTCCTGCGACTGGATCTCTTTCAAGAGCTCGCTCATCTCCTTCAACTTCTGCTGCAGCTGCTCGTGGAATGCCTGGCGCTCGGCCGCCTGCTCGAGGCTCTCTCGCATCTCCTTGGCGGCTTCATTGACCTGTTGCGCCACCGACTCCTGGCGCTCGGACGCCTTCTTCATCTCTTCGGCTCGCTCGAACGACGGGTTCTGCCGGCCCTGCGCCTGCGGCTGGCGCTGGAGCTTGTCCAGCGACTTCTGCACCTCGCGCGTCTGCTCGGCCGCTCGCTCGAGCGCCTTGGCCACGTTCTCCTGCCGCTGCTCCAACGACGCGTAGAGATCGGTGAGCGACGGAAAGCGCACCCTGAACTCGCCGCTCACCGCACGCCCGCGCGGTCCCGGCCGGGCGTTGTCGAGCGCCACGAAACGCAGCACACCACTCTCGCCCGGCAACAGCGCCAGCGGCGAAGCGTCCCAGCGTGACGTGGCACGCGCCTCGCGCGGTTCCTCGCCAAACCGCGCGACGGGCGCCTCGCTCCAGGGCTCGGCCGCGGTCTTCCGCCATTCGAGGCGCAACTCGGACACTCCCAAGTCGTCCTGCGCCAGCACGTCATAGGGCACCAGCTGCCCGGCGGGCAGGTCCAGATCGCCCGCGGGGAGCACCACGGTGAGCACCGGCGGCGCATCGGGGATCGCGCTCAACCGGTAACGGAAGCGACCCTCGCCCGTGGCGCCTCGGGCCAGCAGCTCCCACGTGCCGTCGCCGTCCACGGTCACGCTGCCGCGCCATCGCCGCGGCGTGATGGCGCTCCATGCCACTGGCGCGCGACCGTTCACCGCGGCCGAGAGTGCCTCGAGGTCGCGGTCGAACGTCACCTCCACCGCTGCGCGCGAGCCCGCGAGCGCTGCCAGATCGCCGCGCGTGCCGCTGACGGCTTGAAGCGGCAGACGCGCATAGGCCGGCGCCGTGATCGCGCTGGAGAAACTCACCGCGCGTGGTTCGCCGGTCAACGAGATGCGGTAGCGCGGGCTCGACACCGACGCCACGCGCACCGCGTAGTCGCGCGGCCGCGTCACCGGCGGCAGGTCGAAGCGCCAGCGGTGCCCACCCGCGCCGTTCGATTCGAGCACCGCCTCGGGCGCCGGGCCATCGCCCAGCAGCCGGGGCGGCGCCACGCTGCCCTCGACGCGCGCTCGCACCGCGAGCGAGGCACCCGGCACCAGTGTCACGTCACCGGGTTCCACCGCCAGCAACACCGGGGGCGAGGCCGTGGCCGGCTGCCACAGCGTGCGCCACGAATCGAGCGTGGCCTGCGGGGCCAACGCCACCGCCGCCGTCAACGACAGCAGCGCCGCCGAGGTGGCAGCGATCGGGGCGCGCGCGTTGATCCGCGGCACGGTGCCGTCCAACGGTGTGTCGGTAAGCCGGCGCACGGTCTCGCCGCGCACCGCATCGGCCAGCACACTGGAGGTGTGCGATGAGGTGGAGTTTTCCAGGTCCAGCGCGTTCCGGAGCCACGAGCGAAGGCCCGCGAAGCGCGCCTCGAGCGACTCCAACCACGCGTCCCAGCGCGGCGACTCGTGGCGCGCGCCGCGCACCGCGATGGCCAGCGCGAGGCCCGAGCCCAGCGCGAACAGCGCCAGTCGGGCCCACGCCATGCCCGGCGTACGCGGCAGCGCCAGCCCGGCGGTCACGCCGAACGCCAACAGCACGGCAGCGGCCGCACTGGCGCGCAGCGCGTGACGCAGCACGAGGGCTCGGCGGACGCGGGCGTACACGGTCCGCAAGCGGGCATGGAGCGGCGAGGACGACGGGCGTGTGGGCATGGGATGTGGTTAGTGCGCGGCCCGGCCGAGTCAGTGTGTGAGCGCGTAGTGGGCGATGTTCATCGCCATGCGCAGCGCGGCCTCACGCTTCTCCGGAGGATCGTGGTGCACCTCCTCGTCCTCGAGACCGTCCCCGAGGTCGCAATCGAACGTAAAGAATACACAGAGCCTTCCGTCGCGGACAATGCCGAACGCTCGCGCGGGGCCGCCATCGTGCTCGTGGATCTTGGGCAACCCGGCCGGGAACTCGTACGGCTGCCGGAACACCGGGTGGTCGAACGGGATCTCCACCAGCTCGGCGTCCGGGAACAGCTTCTTGAGCTCGCGCCGGAGCGAGGTGGCAAGACCATAATCGTCATCCACCCACAGGAATCCCCCCGAAACCAGCCAGCGGCGCAAGTTCACGGCCTCGGCATCGCTGAATTTGATGTTCCCATGACCTGCAGCGAACACGAACGGGTACTGGAACAGCGACGCCGACCCCGGTTCCACCACCGCGGCGTCGTCCCCGGCGACCGGGATGCCGGTGCGCTGGCGAAGCCCGGCGATCAAGTTCCGGAGTGAGGACTGGTTGCCGTACCAGTCGCCGCCGCCGCCGTACTTGAGGCGCGCGATCCCGAACGAGCGCGCCCCGGGCGGCGTGGGCGCGGCGAGTGCCACGGCCGCGAGCGCCAGGGCAGCCAGTGCCGCGAGGGCTGGCCGCACGCGATGCGCGGCGCGTGCGGCGGAGGGGCGGTTCGGGTGAGGGCCGGAGGCAGTCGTCTGGGAAGCCGTCATGCCCCCATTGAAACACGTCGGGGGAGGGCTTGCGGCCCTCCCCCGACGGGTGCGCGACGTGACGCGACCGGCGCTGGCTCTATTGCCGCCCGGCGCGGCGCGGCGCCGTGGACACGCTGGCCGGGGTCGTGAACGGGAACAGGATCCGGGCAGCGTGCCGCTCGTAGCCGGACTGCACGGCGGGCGTCGGCTCCGCGGTCGCATCGGCGGGGCCGCGATTGAGCGTTCGCCGGGTCACCTTGGTTCCGCCGAGCGAGAAGAACACTTTGGTCTTGTCGACCGAGAAAGTGGGCGGCGAGAGGAACGCGAGGTCCGCGGACAGACCCAGCGAGTCGAGATCGCCAACGGTCTGGGCGATCACGTGACCGGTCGCGTCCACACCCGTGACGCGCACGATGTAGTCGTGCGCGAGCAGCGGCGCGCGCGACTTGAGCGTGAGCAGGGTCGTGTCGCCCAATTGGAACTGCACCGACGCTCCGGGCGCGTTGCCCTTGCGATAGGCGATCAGCAGGTCGCCCGCGGTGACATAGGCGATCGGTGCGGGCAGCGACGAGATCATTCGCTCGAAGCCGGCGATGGGTTTTTCGTAGATGTGCAGCCAGTAGCCCACGGCGCCCGGCACGCCCACCCACGACACCGTGAACAGCGAATCGAGCGGCTGCAGGCTGCCGTTGTAGGTGATGGGCAGCAGCCCGGTCTGGGTGAGCTTTCCCTCATTGCTGAGGGGCGACTGGTGTGACGCGATGCCGTCGACGAGCCCGCGCGCCATGTAGCTGGAGGGCGCGTAGCCGCTGGGCGACGGGTCGGTGGTGAAGAACGACTCGTAGCTCGCGTTCACGTACTTAAACGTGCTCGGCAGCGCGAAATCGGAGGTCCGCTCGAAACGCCCGGCGTCGTCACGGCGATACATCTCGAACGAGTTGGCGGGGGTGCCATCGAGCAGCAGCAGCAGCGGCATGGTGCTGGAGCCCGCGAACGCGTAGGCGGCCGTGACCACCGAGTCGATGTTCGTGCTCGCGTAGTCACGCACCATCACGCGCAGGCCGGTGTTTCGGTAGGACACCAGCCGGGCGTTGGCGGCGGCGATGCCTTCGGGCGTGTTCGGGTTGGGGTCGAATCCCGTGGGGCGTTTCTCGCAACCGGCGGCCGCCGCCAGCGCCATCAGCGCCGCCAGGACCGTGAACCACTTGGAGAACCGGGTCATCGTCTGCCCTTTCGTCACTCGACCGCGACACCTTTGCGACGGTCGAGGGCGAGCCAGATGTCGAGTGCGATGGCGCTGGCCACGAACACCGACGAGTAGGTGCCGAACACCACGCCGACCAGCATGGCGAACGAGAAGTCCCGCAGCACGTCGCCACCCCAGATGAACAGGGCCAGGGAGGCGAGGAACACCGTGAAGGCGGTGATGACCGTGCGCGACAGCGTCTCGTTGACCGCGAGATCCATGACGCGCGAGTGCTTCTCCTTGCGGAGGGCCTTCGAGCGTTCTCGGATGCGGTCGAACACCACGATGGTGTCGTTGATCGAGTAGCCGGCGATGGTGAGGATTGCGGCGACCACGGTGAGGGAGACCTCGCGCCCGGTGATCATGAGGGCCCCCAACGTGACCAGCACATCGTGGAACAAAGCCGCCACGCCGCCAAGCGCGAACTTGAACTCATAGCGGATGCCCACGTACAGCAGGATCGCCCCGAGGCTAGCGAGGACGGCCATGAGGGCCTTCTGGCGCAGGTCGCTGCCCACCTTGGGGCCCACGGTCTCGTTGCGACGCAGTTCCATGGTGATGCCCGGCAGGTGCTTGTCCACCGCACCCTGCACCTGGGTGACGGGGTCGCCCTCGGCGTGGAAGCGCAGCAGGTACTCGTTCTCGTTCTCGCCAGTCATCTGCTGGAGTTCCGCCTGGATGTGCTCGGCCTCGAGCGCGGCGCGCAGGCGGTCGGCCGGCACGACCTGGCTGGTCCGGATCTGCAACAGAGTGCCGCCAGTGAAATCCACGCTGTAGCGCGGGCCCTTGAAGAAGAACAAGCTCAGCGTGCCCACCACGACCAACGCCGAGAAGAAGTAGGCGAAACGCCGGTACTTCATGAACGGGATATCGGTCCCGATCAACAGCTGAAACATGGGATCGTCCTCGCTCTCAGATGCTAAGGCGTTCGACCTTGCCGCGGCCGAGCCAGTGGTCGTAGATCATCCGCGTGAACAGCACGGCCGTGAACATGTTCGCGATGAGGCCGATGCTGAGCGTGACGGCGAAGCCCTTGATGGGACCGGTCCCGAACTGGAACAGGAACAGGGCGGAGATGAGCAACGTGGAGTGCGCGTCGAAGATGGTGCGGAACGCGCGGTCGTAGCCCAGGCGCACCGACTCGTGGATGCTGCGACCGTGCCGTAGCTCCTCGCGGATGCGCTCGAAGATGAGCACGTTGGTGTCCACGGCCATGCCCACGGTGAGCACGATGCCGGCGATGCCGGGCAGCGTGAGCGTGGCGCCGAAGTAGGCCATGGCGGCGATCAGGTAGAGAATGTTCAGGATCAGGGCCGCGATGGCGACGAGTCCCGAGAGCTGGTAGTAGATGGCCATGAACGCCACCACCATGAGCGTGCCGATCAAGCCGGCCGTGAGGCCCTGCTTGATCGAGTCCGAGCCCAGCGAAGGCCCGACCGTGCGCTCCTCGATGATGCGTACCGGTGCCGGCAGCGCGCCGGCCCGCAACACGATGGCGAGGTCGCGCGCCGTGTTCACGTCGAAGCTGCCGCCCGTGATCGAGGCATCCCCGGAGGGGATACGGTCGCGAATGAAGGGCGCCGACTGCACCACGCCGTCGAGGATGATCGCCAACTGCTTGCCCACGTAGTTGCCGGTGACGCGCGCGAAGTCGGCGCGGCCCTTGGGCGTCATCTTCATGCTCACGCCCCAGGCTCCGGGATTGGTCTGGTCGAGGCCCACCTGCGCCTCGGCGCTCGCCACCGAGCCACCGGTCATCTCGGCTTGCTTCTTGAGTACGTTCAGCGAGCGGCCCGTCATGCCCGCGCGCGCCTCGTCCTCGCCGCCCCACAACACCTCGGTGTCCGCGGGGATGAGCGAATCGAGGCCCGGAGTGGCGAGCAGTTTCTGCACGTTGGGCAGATCCTCGTTGCGGAAGAAGCCCACGTCGAGCATGAGCCCGGTGAGTGGCGTGCGCGCCAGCGCGGAGTCGGTGCCCGAGGACACGCCGCGCGACGCCAACCAGCTGTCGAGACGCTGGAACAGCGCTCGCTGCTCTTCGGCGGAGCGCACCAGCTTGAACTCGAGCAGGGCGGTCTTGCCGATCAGCTCGATGGCGCGAGTGCGGTCGGTGAGTCCCGGCAGCTGGACCGTGATGCGGTCCGTCCCCTCGATCTGAATGAGGGGTTCGGCCACGCCGAACTGGTCGATGCGGTTGTTGATGATCTCGCGAGCGCGCTCGACCGCGTCCTTGGCCTCGGCGGCCGAGAGACGGGACTTGTCCACCTCGAGCATCAGCTGGAGGCCGCCTTGCAGATCCAGGCCCAGATGAATGGACTGCTTACGAAGCTGGGCGAGCTTCGCCGGCTCCATAGCTTGGCGCTGGGCCGGTGTCATCGAATAGAACTGATAGGACGGAAACAGGCTCCACAGGGACAGTGCCGTGACCGCCAGCACGCCGAGTAGTTTGCCCTGGTCCGAGCGGGTCATGAGCTCCCCCATACGGTCGACCGCCGGGAAGGCGGAGAGCCCCCCCGGCGTGCACACAACAAAATGAGGGCGGGAGTCTACGGGCCACTCGGAGGGGTGTCAACGAACCGTGGCGTTCGGTGTTCGCGGGTGCCGGGCGGACGCCGAGAGCACGCCACGCGCCGCGCCGGACGGGACGGGGGCTGGTTGGCCGCCAGCCCCGAACTCGTTGCGAATCAGACAGAAGCGGAGGGACGGGGTGAGGTGGTGCTGGCAGGAGGAGGAGGTGGGATCCCGGCCGGCGAGGCCGCAACCCCAAGCGCAAAGCACGTGCCCTCGACCGGAAGACGGACCGAGTGTGGCTTGCGGGCGCGGCTCCGTCGCGAGCGCGGCACGAGCGTCGGTGCGCCGACTGCGCTCATTCTTGACACCCCCCGAGCCCGCCGCCTAATGTGCCGCGCCTACCGAACCGGGCCCCACCTATCTCCCGTCTTCCGAGGAGCTTCCCAAGCATGAACTCTCGCTTTCGCCTGGCGAGCGTCGTGGCCCTCGTGTTGCTTGCCACGGCCAGCGTCAGCCACGCCCAGCAGGCGGATTCCGTCGCCACCCAGGGGGCGCTCCCCGGTCGCGGCGCCATCGGCGGCCAGGTCGGTGGTACGTACATGGTGACCGAAGGCGACTACTCCGAGGGCGCCCAGCCGCGCTTCTCGTTCACCGGCCACTTCCGCTACGTGATCAACAGGGGATGGGGCTGGCAAGTGAGCCCGAGCTTCACGTGGAGTGGCTACGTGTCGCATGCCGACGCGCCGTACGTGGACGTGAACTTCCCCACCGGCGGTCGCACCAAGCAGTTCTATCTCACGCAGATCGCCGGTGTGGCCGGGCAGTTGCAGTGGTACGGCGGCAGCGGCCGCCAGCGCTGGCACGTGGGCGCGGGCCCGGCGGTGTATCGCGTGGTGGTGCAGAACCACCGCAAGGTGGTCGAGGATCCGTCGAGCCGAGAACTCCACACGGGACTGCACATGGGAGCCACGGCCGAGATCGGTGTGGAGCGCTTCCTCAAGCGCCTGCCCAACACCTCCATCGAGCTGACCGGCGCGTGGCAGGCGGCGTTCGCCAAGAGTGACGTCCGCTTCCCCTCGGGCTGGAACGGCAACCCCATGCTGGCCGAGCTGCGGCTGGGCGCGCACTACTACTACGAGTTCAGGAAGCCCAAGCCCAAGAGCACCCGGCCGGGGCTGAACAAATGACGCGCGGGACCGCGGCGCACGCGCTGCGGTCCCGTGTCTTCCGGAGGAACCGCGGGTGAGTGACCGCGTGGCATGGACGGACAAGGTGGGGCCGGAAGCCCTGACCTTCGACGACGTGCTGCTCGTGCCCCGCTTCGCCGCCGTCCACCCGCGCGACGTGGACACCCGCTCGCGCTTCACGCGCGGGATCCCGGTGAACATTCCCGTGGTGAGCGCGGCCATGGATACCGTCACCGAGTCCGCGCTGGCCATCGCGCTCGCCCGCCTGGGCGGCATCGGCGTGATCCACAGAAACCTGTCCATCGAAGCGCAGGTGGCGCAGGTGGACCGCGTGAAGCGCAGCGAGAGCGGCATGATCACCGACCCGGTCACGCTGCCGCCCTCGGCCACGGTGGCCGAGGCGCACGCGATCATGGCGCGCTTCCACATCTCGGGCGTGCCCATCACCGAGAACGGCAAGCTGGTGGGCATCCTCACCAACCGCGACCTGCGCTTCGAAGACGACCACACGCAGCGCGTGGCCGACGTGATGACGCGCGCGCGACTGATCACCGCGCCCGTGGGTACGACGCTCGAATCCGCGCGCGCTATTCTCGCCAAGCACCGGATCGAGAAGCTGCCGGTGGTGGACGAGCACATGATGCTCAAGGGCCTGATCACCGTAAAGGACA
Organism: uncultured bacterium; assembly: GCA_964418975.1. Lineage (GTDB taxonomy): Bacteria > Eisenbacteria > RBG-16-71-46 > RBG-16-71-46 > RBG-16-71-46 > JAIOPA01. Next base: position 11,575 of record CAYQNV010000096.1, read on the forward strand.
TCGAGAAGCGCATCCGGCACCCGCACGCGTGCAAGGATTCCCTTGGACGGCTGCGCGTGGCCGCCGCCGTGGGCGCGGCCGGCGATTACCTCGAGCGCGCGCAAGCGTTGGTGCGCGCCGGCGTGGACGCGCTGGTGGTGGACAGCGCGCACGGGCATTCGGCGGGCGTGCTCGAGGCCACGCGCGAGCTCAAGCGCGCGGTGAGCGGCGCCGAGCTGGTGGTGGGCAACGTCGGCACGGGGGAGGGCGCCAGGGCCGTCGCCGATGCGGGCGCCGACGCCGTGAAGGTGGGCATGGGCCCGGGGGCGATCTGCACCACGCGCGTGGTGACCGGCGCCGGCATGGCGCAGATCACCGCCGTGCTCGAGGCGGCCAAGGCGCTCGAGGGCACCGACGTGCCGGTGATCGCCGACGGCGGCATCAAGTACTCCGGCGACTTCGTGAAGGCGCTGGCCGCGGGCGGCCACACGGTGATGCTCGGCGGGTTGTTCGCCGGCACCGAGGAGAGCCCGGGAGAAGTGGTGCTCTACGAGGGCCGCCAGTACAAGGTGTACCGCGGCATGGGCTCGCTCTCGGCTATGGCGGCCGCCAAAGGAAGCCGCGAGCGCTACTTCCAGGACAACACCGACGAACTCTCGAAGCTCGTGCCCGAGGGCATCGAGGGCCGCGTTCCCTTGAAGGGCCCGCTCGCCTCGACCGTGTTCCAATTGCTCGGCGGACTGCGGGCCGGCATGGGTTACTGTGGCGTGGCTTCGATCGAGGAGCTGCGGACGCAGTCACGCTTCGTGCGCATCAGCGGCGCGGGGCTGCGCGAGAGTCACCCGCACGACGTGAAGATCACCAAGGAGGCCCCGAACTACGAGGTGCGCTGAAGTCGCGCACCGGCAGCGTGTCGCTCGTTCCCGGACCCGTCCTTCGGACGAGTGCACCGTCCGTCCTTCCAGGGAGGAGGAGACCATGCGGCTCACCGGACATCGTCGAGGAAATCCCACGCTGCGGTTCATGGTCGAGCAGACGGCGAGGCGGCGCATGTACGCCGGCCTCTCGCCGAAACGAGAAGGGGCCCTGGACGCGCTCGAGGGCGCGGTTCAGCGTTGGGGGCGGGGGTTCTTCGAGCAGTTGCACGCCACGCTGTTGCCGCGCACCGCGCACGTGACCGACACGCCGGAGGGCGAGCTCCGCTATTTCGGCTCGCCGGCGATGAGCGTATGGGCGTTCGTGTCGCAGCACGCCACGACGCTCGCCTACGATTACGCCGACACGCCGGAGCAGATCCGCGAGCGCGCAAGGCGCTGGCTCGGCTGCCTCACCTCGCGCACCGCGCCCGGGCTCGCCTCGCCGCACTGGGGCCACCCCGTGTACGGCGCTCGACTGGACCCCGTGTCGGGCGAGCTCGACGTGGTGTGGGCGGTGCCGGGCGAGTGGTGCGACGCTGTGCTCGCGAACGCGCTACCCGAGCGGCAGTGGGACGCGCCGCGAAGTTGGGAGCAGCCGGCGGTGACGGCCGGGGCCTAGGCTCGGGCGACTCACGCTGCAGGACGCTTGGGTGCCGCGGTGATGAGCCTCGCCAAGTCCCTGCGCGTGACGCCGAGCGTCAGCAAGGAACGCACGAGCAGGTCCAGGGATACCGTCGGGTTGCCGGTCTCCATCTTGGCCACGCGGGATTGACTCGAGCCGACGGCGCGAGCAAGCGCGGTCTGGGTCAGTCTCCTTCGCAGGCGTACGCCGCGAAGGCCCGCCGCAAGGCGCAGGCGAATGTCGAGGTAGGCCTCTTCGGCCGGAGTCAGCCCGAGGAAGTCGGCCGCCGAGCCGAACCTCCATCCGCTCGCTTCAAGTCTCCGCTTCTTCTCGTCACGCATGGTCGTACTCCCGAAACCGGCGCTGGCAGCACCTGATCACCGAACGGGGTGTCGTGCGGGTCGTCTTGGTGAAAACTGCTGCGATCAGGATCGTGTCCTCGTCTATTCGGTAAATGATCCGCCACGCGGCTTCGGCGTCCACGACTCGCAACTCATGGCAACGCGGTCCGACCACGGGCATCGGGCGCGAGTGAGGCATCCCGAGCCGTTCTTCCTGCTGAAGCCGCCGGATCAAGAAGCCCGTCTCCAAACGGGCGAGCGCCGTAAAAGGTGGAGATTTCACGCTGCCATGCAGCCAGACGAGGGGCTTTGCACCCCCAGTCAACGACCGAGATCGTATGTCGAAAAAGACATAAGGTCAATCTCCTTGTCTGGCCGGGTGGCAGCGGCCATGCAAGAAGTCTGCTCGCGGTTCGCGCCTCATGGATGGGCCAGGCTGGACGCTGCGTACGCGAGCACTGCCCCCCCCAAAGCAACGAGCCCCGGATGGCCCGGGGCCCGCGCGATTGCCCCGCGACTGGACGGTCGGTGGGCAAAGAAGTCCAGGGTGGTCTAGCGCCGCGGCAGCTCGAACTTGAAGCCCGGGTTGATCGCGCGGATCTCGCCCAGCACGCGCTCCAGGCTCTCCTCGGTCGTGGTGTCCGGCTTGTCGCGCCACGCCGTGTAGAGCTCGAGCAATTCGTCCTGCTTGGTGCGCAGCAGCTCCTGCTGCGCGTGCTCGTCCACCGAGCGCTCCAGGTGGTAGACCTCGCCCTGCGAGAAGCGGCTCATCAGGTCCAGGTACTCGCCGCGCATGTGCGACAGGATGCGCAGGTACTTCTCGAAGCCCGTGGACAGCTTCTCCAGCACGTCCGACACGCCCGCGTTCTTGCGGTGCATCTGCTGCGAGTAGGTGTAGGCGAAGTGGTAGTAGGTCTTGCCGCGGCCGATGTAGGCCTCTTCGCTCGGCTGCACCCGCGTGCGCGAGGCCGCCGCCATGGCCGGGTTGTCGAAGATGCCGATGGACACCAGCAGGAAGTCGGCGTTGGTCTTGTAGATCTGGTACTTGAGCCGCGCGTCCGTGGACGACGACAGCCGGCGGAACACGTCGGTGTCGTACTTGGACAGGAACTTGCGCGACTGCTCCACGTACTCGGGGTTGATGAACGAGTGGAGCAGGTGGGCGAGGTAGACGTTCACATCCTCGTCGTAGCAGTCCTGGTTCGAGACCAGCCCCGTCTCCATGCGGCTGTAGAGAAGACAGTTGATCATGAAGAAATAGGTGGGCTGCAGGTCCCGGCTGCTGTCTTTGAGGTCTACGTAGTGGCGGGGGTTCATGGCGGCCTCGACTGACTCCTACGTTCTGCAACCCTGCACCGCGAACGGTGCCCCGAGTCTCCCTGACTGGGTACAAGAGCATCGGTTGTGCCACGCATGTCCTTCACCGGAGATGCGGACCAATCGCGCCGACCGCAACCGTTTCGGGCCGGGGCGAGCTGCGGACCAAGGCGCGCAACCGCTGATGGTTCGGGGGGCTTCGGCCCGCATTCGGGTGAACTCACCCGCGCGGGGGCCGCTCGAGCTCGCCTCGACCGCTGGGCGCCGCGCGCGTCCCTGACACGACCCGAACGCGTGCAGCACGCAATTGTCCTTACGAAACGTGAAAAACCCTTGCCACCACGCTTCGCTGCTAACCCAAGCGACGCATCGGGATGTCTCGCTTCGACAGGTAGTGCCCCGTGCAACACCGCGCACAGGACGGCCCCGCGAGAACCCGCGATCACACGCCCAACTCAAAGCGGGCACTCAGGAAATGCTTCGGGGCATGCCGCTTGCGTGATGCAATGGTGACGCAGTCCCGACGGGCCAACCCACCCCCCTCTCCCCATGCGCGCCCCCAAACCCACTCCCGCTCCCCAGCCCCGCCCACGCATCGGCCCCGGCCTCAAGCTGAGGCTGTGGCTGGCGTGCCTGTCCGGAGGACTCGTCGCAGCGGTGGGTACGCTGTGGCTGCTCGCCACTCCGAGTCTCACGCCGTCCGATCCCGCGGTGTATGGCTGGCTCGCGGGTGTGGCATGCGCGGCACTCGTCGCGGGCCTGGTGCTGGGTCTGTGGATCGATCACCACGTCGTGGGTCACCTGCACGGCCTGCTGCTGGGGCTGCGCTCGCATCGCGTCGCGGAACTGCGCGGACTGCCGGCGGGCGCCGGCTGGGGCGAGCTCTCCGAACTGGGCGATGCGGTGCAGGAGACGCTCGAGCGCCGTCACCGCGAGGTGCACGCGCTGCACGAGCTGGAGCACTTGCGCCATCATCTCGCCACGCTGCACGCCAGCATCGACCGCTGGCAGCTCACCGAGCGCTGGGAGCGCCCGGCGCTGCCCGAAGGCGATGTCGGCACGGTCGCCGAGATCCTCGGTCACGCGCTCCAGCGCCGCACGGGCGTGGACGAACAGAATCGCGAGGCCGCGCGCCAGATGGCGAGCGACCTGACGTCGGTGATCGCCGACGCGCACGAGGCGGCGTCGCGGGCTGAGCGCGGCTTCGTGGAGGCCACGTCGCTACAGACATCGGTGCGCGAGCTCCAGCGGCTGTCGAGCGAGCTGTCCGCGGTACTGGCCGTGCCACCGCCGCCGCCCGCGCCCGCCGAGGAACCCGCCGCGGAACGCGCGCGTGAAGTGCTCCAGGAGCTGGTCGAGGCGTCGTCAACAAGCGTGGAGTCGCTCGGCCGCGGCCTCGTCCGCGTGCAGGACGTGTCGGATCAGGTGCAGCGCATCGCCAACCGCGCCACGCTCATCGCCATCCAGGCGCTATCCGGCACCAGCGAGCCCGCCGCGTTCGCAGAGGAGTTGAAGCATCTCGCGCGTGACGTGCGCGAAGCAACCGACCGCACGCAGCGTTTTGCCCAGGAGATCGACACCGCCGTCACCGAAGCCGACGCGCGCATGCGCGAGGCGCGCGAGCGCGCCATGGCGCGCATGGAGGCCCCGATGCCGTCCAGCGATCCCTCGCCGGTGCCCGCCGCGCGCGTGGCGGACACACAGCGCCTGCTGGAGCGCGTGCTCGAGATGGTGCAGGACGCGACACGTAAGGGCGAGCGCGTGTCCACCGCGAGCGAGCGCGCCTCGAGCGTGACCGAGCGCCTGGCGCGCCGGCTCGAGGGCAACGCTTCCGACGCCGAGGCGCTGGTGGTGCGGCTGGCGCCGGTGGGCGAGGCCACGGAACTCGAAGTGATGGACGCTCCGGAGTTGCGGCTGGTGGACACGACGCGGGCCGCCGATGGGGAACGCCGTGAAGAGCCCGGCGCCGAGCCGCGCGAGGACGAACGCACGTGATCGCACCCCACGGCCACCCGGACGACGAGTCGCGCGAGATCGCGCGCGGCCTGGCGACCGCGGTTCAGGCGGCGGTGGACTCCATGCGGGAGCCGCCGTCCGACGCGCGCACACTCGCCTGGAACGCAGCGGTGGATGTGGCGGAGCTGCTCGACCTGGAAGGACTGGTCGTGCTGCTCGCGGCGTGCGAATCGCACCAGGGCGCTCCGCCGCTGGCCGTGGCGCATGTGCTCGAACGGATCACGCGGCTGTCGCAGGAATCGGTGGTGCGAGGCGACCTCTCGCCGTTCGTCCAGGCCGACCGCGAACTGGCGGCGCTGGCCGGCACGCTGTCGTCGCAGGACTGGAGCCGACCCGTGCACGCCGAGAGCGCTCCCGAGGCGGTGCAGTCGGTCGCCGAACTGCTCGTCGATTTCCAACTGGATCACGCCGAAGTCATCGCCCACGCGCAGGTGACGCTGTCCGTGGCGGCGGGGCTGCGCGCTGCGCTCGACTGGATCGGCGCTGACTTGGGCGGCGGCCTGCATGTGAGCGTTCATGATGCCGCGCTCACGCTGGCCGCGCGCGCCGGGCACGAGCCGGGGCTCGGCCCCGCGGGTGCGCTGCTGGCGCTGTCGGGTGGCGCGCTGCTGCCCGAGGACGATGGGCGCTGGGCGCTGCGCGTGCCGCTCCACGCCGAACGCCCCGCCTACCTACTGGTCCGCCAGGGCGAGCTGTCGCTGGCGCTGCCGTGGCACGCCGTGGCGCGGCTGCGCATCGCCGACGACGCGCAGCGCGCCGTCATGACCGAGCCGTCGCTTCCGCTATGGGAGCCGCTGGCGCGCTCGCACGGTGAACGGCCGGCGGCATTGCTCGCGCTGGGGCTCACGCGCGCCTGGCTTCACCTCGATCACATCGTGTGGCGCGTGTTCGCCGATCCCCAGCCGGCGCTGCCTTCGGACGCCGTGCCGGGCGGGCGATACGTGGTGCGTACCGAGGAGGGTGGCGAGTACTGGGTGGTGGAGGTGGGCGAAGCGCTGCGAGGGGTGCCGCCACTACACACACCGGCGCCGCGCCCGCGGCCGCGCGTCGCCGCTCCCGCCGCGACGCCAGCGCCCGTCGCCGCGCCCGCATCGCACGCGGAGGCGTATGCGGGGCCGGTGGCCGCAAGCGAAGCACTCGCGGACGCGCCCCCCGGTGCACAAGAGGTCGAGGAGCTGCCGTCGTCCGAGCGCGCGCCCTCCGCGCCGATGGTGCTGGGAGCCGAGGATGTGCGTCCGCTCGGTCGGACTTCGCACGCGCCGCTGGCGTCGGCTCCAGCAGCCGAGCTCAGGCAGCCCGCGCTGCTGGCGCCGGAGCCCGAACCCGCAGCGTCGGCCGTCCGCTTCGCACTAGTCGTGGACGACTCGCTCGTGGCGAGACTGACGTTGGGCCGCGCGCTCGAGCGTGCCGGCTGGATGGTGGAGTGGGTGGAGCACGCGGGCGAGATGTGGGAAGCACTGAGTGGTTCCACCTGGAGCGTGGTATTCGTTGACGTGTCGCTGCCCGATGCCAGTGGCCGGGCGCACCTGCGCCAGCTGGTCGCCCATCAGGTGGCGGCGAGCACGCGCTTCGAGGTGGTGGCGCTCACGCGCGACGCGGGCGAAGAACGGCTGGCGCTGGAGTGTGGCATCACCCGCACGCTCCGAAAGCCGTTCGCGCAGTCCGCGCTCGACGACCTGGTGAGCGAGCTGCCGGGCCCTTCGGCGGACGCATGATCCCGCGGCTCCCCGGGCCGCCTCGCGACCAGCCCCCGCCGCTGGTATTGGTGGCGGACGAGGACGTACGCCTGGTCGAGACGCTTGCCCTGGCGCTCCAGTCGAGCCATTTCCGCGTGATCACCGCGCACGATGGCGAGGACGCACTGCGCCGTGCGCGCGCCGAGCCCCCCGAGCTGGTCATCGCGGGCGTGCGATTGGCGCGACGGAGCGGCCTGGAGCTGTGCGACATCCTTCGGCGCGAACTCGACCACGGCGACATCCCCATCCTGCTGCTTGCAACCGCGAGCGATCCCGAGTCGCGCGTCGAGGCGCTGGCGCACGGCGCGGACGACATGGTGGTCAAGCCGTTCTTGGCGCGCGAGCTGGTCGCGCGTGCCCAACGGCTGGTGTTGCGCGCGCGGCAATCCGCGCGTCACCTCAAGCGCAGCCTCGAGCTGGAACGCGAACTGCAGCGCGTGGATCAGGAGCTGCGCGGCGCGCGCTCGGAGGCGGCGCGCGAGCGCGCGTTGCGCGCGTTGGCCGGCGGCATGTTCGGCGAGCTGCTGCGCACGCTCGACCTGGAGCAACTGGACGCGCGATTGTTGCGCGAGGCCTGCCGCCAGACCGGCGCCCGGAGCGCCGTGCTGTTGACGCCCGACAGCGCGGGGGCGTGGGTGAGCGTGGCCGTGCGCGGCGACCTGCCCGAGCGCTGGGCGGCGTTCACGCTGCCCGCAGCTTCGTCGTGCCTCGACTGGTTGCGGGCACTCGGGCAACCGGTGCGACGCGAGGACCTGGAGCGGCTTCCCGGCCTGAACGGCGAGGTCGTGACCCTAGCCACGCACGGCGTGGCGCTGCTGGCGCTGTTGTCGGGCGCGGAATGCGTGGAAGCGGTGCTGGCCTGTGAGGATCGCGCCGACGGCGCTCCGATCGGTCCGCTGGAACGCGAGCGGCTGGCGGTGTTGTGCGCTGCGGCCGCTCCGGCACGAGCGGCCGCGCGCCGCTTTCGCGAACATCAGGATCGGGCGCTCGAGCTACTGTCGGCCTCGGCTTCGAACGACGAACGTCGGAGCGAGGCGTCCCGGGAGGCACGGGAACGACTGCTACCGGTGGCGGAAGCACTCGGCGTTCACCGCCGCGAGCGCATGTCGCTGGAACAGACATTGAAGCTCGGACCGTGGGTGTGGACCGACCCGGGACGCTTGGCGTTGGCTGGCCTCGCCGACGCGGACCCCACGCGGCGGCTCGCGCACCTGCGCGAGCTGACCCGCGATGCCGAGGCCTGTGCGCTGGGTGAGCCCGCGGCCAGCGAGGACGTGTTGGCGTGGCTCGCGGCCACGGGGCTTCGCTACCAGGCCTTGCGCATCTCGGGGCGGAGCGCGTTCGAGAGCTGGTGCACGTCCGCGCGGTGGCTCGGGGTGCAGGTGCACCCCGAGCTCCGTGACCGCTTCCCCGAAGCCATCGAACCCGCGCGCCGAGCGTAAGGACTCGCGCGCGGGCCCGACTCAGTTCCCGCCGCCCGGCTTGATGCCGCTGAAGTCCACCTTGGGCACCACCTTTGACGCCTCGGGCACCGGATAGTTGGGCGACTCCTTGAAGTTGAACATGTTCGCAAACAGGTTCATGGGGAAGCTCCGCACCGAGACGTTGTAGAGCTTGACCGAGTCGTTGTAGCGCATGCGCTCGGTGGCGATGCGGTTCTCGGTGCCCGAGATCTCGTCCATGAGCTGTGTGAACGACTCCATGCTGCGGAGTTGCGGATAGTTCTCCACCACGACCAGCAGCCGACCGATGGCGCCGTCCATACCCTGCGCCGCGGCGATGCCCTGCTCCGGCGTGCGTGCTCCCGCCATGGCGGCGCGCGCCTGCGCGATCTCGCCGAACACCGCCTGCTCCTGGCCGGCCGCGCCCTTCACGGTCTCGACCAGGTTGCCGATCAGGTCGCCTCGGCGCTGGAGCTGGTTGTCCACCTGCGCCCACTTGTTCTCCACATCGGCCTTCCGGGTGACGAGCGAGTTGTAGTTGCCCGCAACGCAACC
>CAYQNV010000097.1:0-18620 GCA_964418975.1 uncultured bacterium
GCGCGGCGCCAAGCTCGTCGTGACCTACCACCCGGCGTACCTGCTGCGCAGCCCCAGCGCCAAGCGCCCGGTGTGGGACGACCTGCAGCGCCTGGCCCAGGAATACCTCACCGACTAGTCATCCCCGTGCCCGTTTCGCGGCCCGCGCGCCGGAAGGAAGCAAGCCATGTCCGAGTACGCCACCAGCAGCTCCGGCCCCCCGGGACTCACCCCGCCGCAGGCGCTCGACGCCGAGCGGTCGATCCTCGCCGCCATCATGCTCGACGAGGCCGCCATCGGCCGCGCGATCGAGATGATCGACTCCTCGGCGTTCTACCGAACGTCACACGCCAAGGTGTTCGACGCCGTGGTTGCGCTCTACAACACCAGCGTGCCCGCCGACATGATCACCGTGTCGGAGGAGTTGAAGAAGCGCGGCGACCTGGAAGCCGTGGGCGGCCCGGCGTTCCTGGCGCAGATCATGGAGTACGCCACCACGTCCGCGAACATCGAGCAGCACATCAAGATCGTGCACTCCAAGGCGATCCTGCGTCAGCTCATCAAGGCCACCGGCGAGATCCAGCAGCAGTGCTACACGGGCAGCGAGGAGACGGCCGAGATCCTCGACCGCTCCGAGGCGCGCATCTTCGCCATCACCGACCAGCGCATTCGCGGCGGGTTCGTGAACATCCGTGACCTGTTGAAGCCGGCGTTCGACAACATCCAGAAACTGTTCGAGCGCAAGGTGCAGGTGACCGGCGTGCCGAGCGGCTGGGACGACTTGGACAAGCTCACCAGCGGCTGGCAGCCGGGCGATCTGGTGATTTTGGCGGGGCGGCCGGCGATGGGAAAAACGTCCGCGGCCATGAACATGGCCGAGAACGCCGCCATCCGGCACAACATCCCCGTCGCCGTGTTCTCGCTCGAAATGAGCAAAGAGCAACTCGCGTTGCGATTGCTGTGCTCGCAGAGCGAGGTGGGATTGCACAAAGTCCGCACCGGCTACCTCGGCAACGAGGACTGGCCGCGCCTCACCACGGGTGCCGGATTGCTCACGGCCGCGCCCATCCTGATCGACGACTCGCCGGCGCTGTCCGTGCTCGAGGTGCGCGCCAAGTGTCGCCGGTTGAAGGCCGAAGGCAAGCTCGGCTTGGTGGTGATCGACTACATCCAGCTCATGCGCAGCAGCACGCCGGCGGAGAATCGTGTGCAGGAGATCTCGCAGATCTCGCGCGGGTTAAAAGCGCTCGCCAAGGAACTCTCGGTGCCGATCATCGCGCTGTCACAGCTCTCGCGCGCCGTGGAGCAACGCGGCGGCGGCGGACGGCCGCAGCTCTCGGACCTTCGTGAAAGCGGCGCCCTTGAGCAGGACTCGGACGTCGTCATCTTCGTCTATCGCGAAGTCGTCTATAAGCCCGCAACACCCGAGCCGGGCAAGGCGCAGTTCATCATCGCCAAGCAGCGCAACGGTCCCACGGACGACGTGGACATGACGTTCCTGCGCGAGTGCACGAAGTTCGTGCCCTATAGCCCGGTCATGTCGGGCGAGACCGAGCCGGGCTTCTGAACGCATGAACGGCGACAGCCTCACCGCTCGCGGGCTCCGCTACCTGAAGGGACGGCCGCTCGACTGGGTGGCCGACGTGGGCCGCATCGCGCTGCTGGTGGGCCAGACGTTTCGCGTGCTGGGTCGCGGGCTGCGCTCGTTCCACCTGGTGGTGGACGAGATGCACGCCATCGGTGTGCAGTCGGTGTTGCTCGTGCTCATCGTGAGCCTGTTCACGGGCGCGGTGGCGGCGGTGCAGGCGGCCTACCAGTTCTCGAGCGTCGTGCCGCTCAAGTACATCGGCTCGGTCATCATCGAGCTGGGCCCGGTGCTCACCGCGCTCATCGTGGGCGGACGCGTGGGCGCGGCCATCGCGGCCGAGTTGGGCACCATGCGCGTCACCGAGCAGATCGACGCGCTCGAGGCCATGGCCATCAACCCGGTGCGCTACCTGGTGGTGCCGCGCGTGGTGGCCTCGATCGTCATGCTGCCCATCCTCGTCATGATCGCCAACGCGGTGGCCATCTTCGGCGGCTACGTCGTCGCCGTCACCAGCATCGGCGTGAGCACGCACACATACGTCTCGGGGCTCCAAGATTTCTTCTACATGAAGGACCTGCTCTCAGGGATCATCAAGGCGGTGTTCTTCGGCGCCATCATCGGCTGGATGGGCTGCTACCACGGCTTCCGGACCGAGGGCGGCGCCGAAGGCGTGGGTGTGGCCACGACGCGCGCGGTGGTGTCGTCGTGCGTGCTGGTGTTGATCAGCGACTACGTGCTCGCCAACGTGCTTTTCCGGTTCATCTTCGCGTCGTGATCCGCGTTCGCGGCCTGCGCAAGAAACTGGGCCAGAAGCAGGTGCTGGACGGTGTGGACCTGGACATCCCCACCGGTTGCACGATCGTGATCATGGGCCGGAGTGGCACGGGCAAGAGCGTGCTGCTGCGCCATATCATCGGCCTCATGCAGCCCGACGAGGGTACCATCGAGGTGGACGGCGAAATCGTCACCGGGCTCAAGGAGCACGAGCTGAACGAAGTGCGCAAGCGCTTCGGCATGCTGTTCCAAAGCTCGGCGTTATTCGACTCGCTTACCGTGGGCGAGAACATCTCGTTGCCCATGCGCGAGCACACGCGCCTGGCCGAGGCCGAGATCCGGCGCCGGACGAGCGAGCGCCTGGAGTGGGTGGGACTCCAGGGCGTCGAGGACATGAAGCCGGCGTCGCTCTCGGGCGGCATGCGCAAGCGTGTGGGCCTGGCGCGCGCCATCGCCATGGACCCAGCCTACATCCTCTATGACGAGCCCACCACCGGGCTCGACCCGATCATGTCGGACGTCATCAACCGGCTCATCCGCTCGCTGCAGGCGCGCATCGGCGTCACTTCCATCGTGGTGACGCACGACCTGCACAGCGCATGGCACGTGGGCGACCGCATGGCGCTGTTACACGACGGCAAGGTGGAGTTCACGGGCACCCCGTCGGAGGCTCGCGAGACGAGCGACCCGTTGGTGAAGCAGTTCATCGAAGGATCGAGCGAAGGACCCATCCGCGCGGTGTAGACTGCGGCGGGACATCGGATCGCGCCCGCCCGGAGGGCGGGCTGCGCCTACCAAGGAGCAGGACTTGAGTCGGAGAACGGAGATCCAGGTCGGAGCCACGGTGCTGGTGGCGCTCGGCATCACGCTGTGGGGCGTCACCTGGCTGAAGGAGCTGTCACTTGCCAAGCAGGTGCGGGTGTGGCGCGTGACGTTTCCGCAGACCGGCGGGCTCTCCAGCAGCGACGAGGTGCAGGTGAACGGCCTGCGCAAGGGCAGCGTGGGGCAGGTGGCGCTGGTGGACGACCACGTCGTGGTGGACCTGTCGCTGGCCGCCGAGATCACGCTTACCTCCGACAGCCGCGTCTCCATTCGCAATGTGGGGATGATGGGCGAGAAGGTCATTGCCGTGGACCTGCGCGCCACCGGCGTGCCGTACACGTCTCGCGACACGATCTCGGGCGTCTACGAGAAGGGCATTCCCGAGGTGATGGCCGAAATGGGCGGCACGGTGGACGCGGTCACCGCGTTGGCCACCCAGCTCAAGAGCCTCGCGGACGCCCTGGAAACGAGCGGCACCCTCGACAAGACGCTCTCCAACTTCCGGAACAGCAGCGAGGAGCTCAAGCTGGCGGTGTCGGAGAACCGCTCGCTACTTAAAGAAACCATGGTCAACCTGCACGCCGCCTCGCGCACGGCCCGTTCGCTCACCACCGACCGCGAGGCGCAGCTCAAGCGCACGCTGGATTCGTTCGAGCGCACGGCGGTGGGCATGGAAAAGCTCACCGCGCGGCTCGACTCGCTACGCGGCTCGCTCCAGAGTGTGTCGAGCAAGATCGACCGCGGCGACGGCTCGCTCGGCCGGCTGGTGAACGACCCCAAGCTTTACGACGACGCCAAGGAGTCGGTGGCGCAGCTGCGATTGTTGATCGAGGACATCAAGAAGAATCCGAAGAAGTACATCAACCTGCGCGTGTTCTAGCCCCTCGTTCCCTGCACGCCACCTCGCCCTCGCACGAGACCGGACATGAAGATCAGCGGCAAGACGCCGAAAGCAGGGAAGCCAGCGAAGTCGTCGTTCTTCTGCACCGCCTGCGGCAACGAGCAGCCTCGCTGGTTCGGGCATTGCCCGGCGTGCGGCGAGTGGAACACCGCGAGCGAAGCGCCACCCGCTGGCGCTGGAGCCGCGGCGGGAGGCCAGCGCGGCTCGCGACGCTGGGTTCCGGTCGGCGGGGCGCGCAACCAGGGCCCCGTGCCGCTCGCCCACGTCTCGCTCGCATCCACCGAGCGCACCAGCACGGGTATGCGCGAACTGGACCGCGTGCTGGGCGGCGGCATCGTGCCGGGCTCGCTGTTGCTGGTGGGCGGCGATCCGGGCATCGGTAAGAGCACTTTGCTCCTGCAGCTCGCGCGCGCTTACGCCGCCGGAGGCCGAAAAGTGCTCTATGTCTCGGGCGAGGAGAGCGAGCAGCAGATCCGACTGCGCGCGTCGCGGCTCGGGAGCGTGCCCGAGAACCTCCTGCTGCTGTGCGAGACGGATCTCGAAGTGGTGCTCGAAACGGCCATGTCGCTGGCGCCGGACGCGTTGATCGCCGACTCCATCCAGACGCTGTCGCGCGCCGACCTGGAAGGCGGCCCGGGCACGGTGACGCAGGTGCGCGAATGCGGGCTGGCCATGCTCCACTACGCCAAGGCTTCGAAGACGGCGGTGTTCCTGGTAGGTCATGTCACGAAAGACGGCGCGGTGGCGGGCCCGCGCGTGTTGGAGCACATGGTGGACGCGGTGCTCTACCTGGAGGGCGAGCGCTATCAACACTATCGCGTGCTGCGCGCCGCCAAGAACCGCTTCGGCAGCACCAACGAGCTGGGCGTGTTCGAGATGCTCGAATCGGGGCTCCGCGAGGTGGCCAACCCGAGCGAGGCGTTTCTGTCTGACAGCTCGCGGGACGTGCCGGGTGTGGCGGTGGTGGCGAGCCTCGAGGGCGCGCGACCGCTGCTCGTGGAAGTACAGGCGCTGGTGTCCACGTCGTTCTACGGCACGCCGCAACGCGTCACCAGCGGCTACGACCCGCGCCGCCTGGCGGTGCTCCTGGCCGTGCTCGAGCGCCGCGTGGGGCTGCGGCTCGGCAAGCACGACGTGTTCGTCACCGTCACGGGCGGCTTCAAGCTGGACGACCCGGGCGCCGACTTGGGCGTGGCGCTGGCGATCGCCTCGAGCTTTCGAAACCGTCCCGTACTGTCGCGCACGCTGGCACTGGGCGAGGTGAGCCTGTCGGGCGAGTTGCGTCGTGTGCCGCGCCTGGACGCGCGGCTGCGCGAGGCGGCGCAGATGGGCTTTGCGCGCGCCGGGTTCCCGCGCGCGCAGGCGGCCGACGCCGAGGGCTGCGGGATCGAGCCGGTGCCGCTCGCCACACTTCGCGAGGCGTGCGAGCAGTTGTTGGGCGAGAAAGTCGAGACGCCGCAACTGGCCAGGAAGGACGCATGACCTCGCCGGCCCCGGGCACACTCAGCGAAGCGGCGCAGCGCGTTCAGGACGCGCTCAGGGCCGCGGGCTTCGCGAACACCGTGATCGAACTGGAGACACCCGTGCGCACCGCCGCCGCCGCGGCCGAGATGGTGGGCTGCACGCCGGCGCAGATCGTCAAGTCGCTCGTGTTCCAAGGTGCCAAGAGCGGCGGGCCGGTGCTGGTGGTGGCGAGCGGTGCCCATCGCGTGAGCGAATCGCGAATCGCTGCACTTCTCGGTGAACCGGTCACCATGGGCGGGCCTCGCTTCGTGCGCGAGGTGACGGGCTTCGCCATCGGCGGCATCCCGCCCCTGGGCCACACGCAGCCGCTCGACACGCTTGTGGACGCGCACCTCTTGACACTCGACGGTCTGTGGGCCGCTGCAGGACACCCCAACTCGCTGTTCGCGCTCACCGCCGACGAGCTCGTGCGCATGACGCAGGGCCGCGTGGCCGAGGTGGCGGAATGAACGTGTGCGCCATTCTCCTTTGCGCCGGTCGCGGCGAGCGGCTGGGCGCGGCCGTGCCCAAAGCGCTCGCGCCGCTCGCCGGCCGGCCATTGTTCATGTGGGCGTTCGAGGCGCTTCAGCGCTGCGAGGCGATCGACGGCATCGTGCTGGTGGGGCCCGTGCGAACGCTGCGCGAGCTGCTCGCCGCGAGCGGTTGCAGCACGGCCAAGCTCGTGGCAGCGACCGAGGGCGGCGAAGCACGGCAGCACTCGGTGGGGCGCGGCTTGCACGTGTTACCCGAAGCCTGCACCCATGTCGCGGTGCACGACTCGGCGCGCGCACTCGTCTCGCCCGAAGTGATCGCGCGCGCCGTGGCCGAGGCGCGCGAACACGGCGCCGCCATCGCAGCGATCCCGCAGGCGGACACGCTCAAGCAGGGCACGCTCGGACTCGTCACCGGCACGGTGCCGCGCGAGGGGCTATGGGCGGCGCAGACGCCGCAAGTCTTCCGCCGTGACTGGCTGGAACGTGCCCATCGCGAAGCAACAGAGACCGCCACTGACGATGCGACTCTAGTAACGTGGCTGGGTCACCCGGTGCGGCTCTCGCTCGGAGATCCCCTGAACTTCAAGATCACCACCTCGGCCGACATGGAACTGGCCGAGGCCTGGCTGGCGCACCGCGCCACCACAGCGGGCAAGGGAGGAAGTGCGTGACGCTGCGCGTGGGACTGGGCTACGACGTGCACCGCGTGCAGGCGGGACGGCCGCTGCTGCTGGGCGGCGTGCGCTTCGAGAGCGAGTGGGGCTTGGCCGGCCACAGCGACGCCGACGTGCTGCTGCACGCCATCGGCGACGCGCTGCTCGGGGCGGTTGGCCTGGGCGATCTGGGCGAGCACTTCCCGCCCGGGGACGCGCGCTGGAAGGACGCCTCGAGCCTCGACCTGCTTGCGCGCATCGCCGCGCTGCTGGCCGAGCGCGGCGCGCGCGTGGTCAACGTGGATGCCATGCTCGTGGCCGAATCCCCCCGGCTGGCGCCGCATCGCGCCGCCATGTGCGCCAACATCGCCGGCGCGTTGGGAATTGCCGCCGAGCAGGTGAGCGTGAAAGCCACCACCAACGAAACTCTCGGTGCCATCGGCCGTGGCGAAGGGCTCGCGGCCATGGCCGTGGCGCTGGTGGAGCGCGCGTGAGCTCACCCGTTCGCGTTCGGTTCGCGCCGAGCCCCACCGGTTGGCTGCACGTGGGTGGCGCGCGCACCGCCTACTTCAACTGGCTCTACGCCCGCCAGCACGGCGGGGTGTTCGTGCTGCGCGTCGAAGACACCGACGTCGTGCGCTCGAGCGCCTCGAGCGAGCAGGGTGTGTTGGACGACCTGCGCTGGCTGGGACTCGAATGGGACGAGGGGCCAGGCGTGGGCGGCACGCACGGGCCCTACCGGCAAAGCGAGCGGCTTGCGGTGTATCGAGAACATGCGGATCGATTACTCGCCAGTGGCCACGCCTACCGCTGCTTCTGCACCGACGCCGAGCTCGAGGCCCGTCGCGCGGCCGCACTCGCCGCGGGCCGCCCGCCGCAGTACGACGGGCGCTGCCGCGCGCTGATCCCCGCCGAGGCGCACTCGCGCGCCGCCGCCGGCGAAGCGCACAGCGTGCGGTTCACCGTGCCCGATCGCGACTGGACGCTGCCCGACGCCGTGCGTGGCGACGTGGTGTTCCCCGCCGGCATGGTGGGCGACTTCGTGCTGCTGCGCTCGAGCAGGCTGCCCACCTACAACTTCGCGTGCGCGGTGGACGACCACGCCATGACCATCTCGCACGTGCTGCGCGCCGAGGAGCACCTGGCGAACACGCCGCGCCAGCTCATGCTTTACGACGCGTTCGGCTGGGCGCCGCCGGTGTTCGCGCACGTGCCGCTCATCTTGAACGCCGACCGCACCAAGATGAGCAAGCGCGAGGGCGAGGCGGCGGTGGCGGTGGGCGACTGGCGCCGCGCCGGCTACGTGGCCGAAGCGCTGCTCGCCTACCTGGCGCTGCTGGGCTTCCACCCGGGCGACGACCGCGAGGTGCTGCCGCGCGACCAAATGCTGGAGGCGTTCGCGCTGGATCGCGTGGGCCGGAGCGGCTCGGTGTTCGACCCGGCCAAGCTCAAGTGGATGAATGCGCACTGGCTGCATCACGCGAGCGGCGCCACGCTGGCGACTTGGGCGGCGGCCGCCGGAGTCGACGCTCCCGCGTTCGTGCCGGACGCGGCCCGCGTGTGGCCGACCGAGACGCTCGAACGCGTGCTCGAGGCGGTGCGCGGCAACTTGGCCACGCTCGCCGACCTGCCCGGCGAGCTGAGCCCGTTCCTGGACGACCCGCCCATGCCCGAACCCGCCGCCCAAGAGGCGCTCGGGGCGCCGGGCGCCGCGGCGGTGTGTGCGGCGGCGGCCGACGCGCTGGCAGCGCTTGCGGACTGGCGCGCGGAAGGGGTTAAATCCGTCATTCAGTCGCTCGCACCCGCACTGGGTGTGAAGGGCAAGGCGCTCTTCCAGCCCATCCGCGCGGCACTCACGGGGCGCACGCACGGGCCCGAACTGCCGCTGCTTGCGGAACTGCTCGGCCGCGAGCGCTGCGTGAAGCGCCTCGAGCGGGCGTCATCACCCACCACACATCACGGAGGAAGTGGCCGATGAAGGTCGCGGTGCTCATGGGAGGGCGCTCGAGCGAGCGCGAGATCTCGCTACGCACAGGGCAGGGCGTGGCGCAGGCGCTCCGCAATCTGGGCTACGAAGTCACGTCGGTGGACGCCGCCGACGGCACGGTGCTCGCGGCCGGCAAGGAAGAGGCCACCGCGGCCAAGCGCGAGGTGGTGCTGAAACTGCCGCTCTCGGCCATGCTCACGTGCGTGCAGTCGCCCGAGGTGCGCGACGCGGATCTGGTGTTCGTGGCGCTTCACGGCACGTACGGCGAAGACGGCACCATCCAGGCCGCGCTGGAGCTGGCGGGCAAGACCTACACCGGCTCGGGTGTGCTCTCGAGCGCTGTGGCCATGGACAAGGCCATGAGCAAGCGCGTATTCGAGCGCGAGGCGATTCCCACGCCGCACTGGATGCTGCTCGAGGCCGGCGTGCCGGGGCGCACGCTCGACACCAGCCTGCTCGGTGGCTACCCGTTGATCGTCAAGCCCAACGCCGAGGGTTCCACGGTGGGCCTCTCCATCGTTCGGCACCCCTCGGAGCTGGACCCGGCGCTCGAGAAAGCCGGGCGGCACGACCAGCAGGTCCTGGTGGAGCAGTACATCGAGGGCCGCGAGTTGACCGTGGCAGTGGTGGGCGAGGAGGCCTACCCCATCGTCGAGATCAAGCCCAAGAGCGGTTTCTACGACTACGAAGCCAAGTACACGAAGGGCAAGACCGAGTACATCTGCCCCGCTCCGCTCGACAAGGAGCTCGCCCGACACGTGCGCGAGCTCGCGGTGGAGTGCGCGGCGGTGCTGAGCTGTCGCGGCGCGGTGCGCGTGGACTTCCGGCTGTCGGAGGACGACGAGCCCTACGTGCTCGAGGTGAACACCGTTCCGGGCATGACGCCCACGAGCCTGGTGCCGATGGCGGCGCAGGCCAAGGGCTTGAGCTACGACCAGCTCGTGGGCCGCATGGTGGACCTCGCCCGCGCCGACGCGAAGAGCGCACGGACGACCGCCCACTAGCGCTCGCTGGACCGGCACTTCACCCGCCGTTCCCGCGGCGGAACCCGACCTCACCTGGAGCCCCGCAGTCCCTTCCCCGATGGAGAGCCCATGGACCGCACGCTGGTGTTCTTGAAGGAACTGGTCGACGCGCACGGCGTTCCCGGATTCGAGGATGACGTCGCCAAGGTGATGCAGAAGTACCTGAAGGGCGTTGGCCCGTTCAGCAAGGACCGCCTCGGCAGTTTCATCTGCGAGAAGGTGGGCGAGGCGAAGGGCCCGCGGGTCATGCTCGCCGGCCACCTGGACGAAGTGGGCTTCATGGTGCGCTCGATCACCAAGGAGGGCTTCGTCCGCTTCCTGGCGCTCGGCGGTTGGTGGGGACACGTCGTGCTCGGCCAGCGGCTTATCATCAAGACGCGGAAGGGCGACATCCTTGGCGTGGTGGGCAGCAAGCCGCCGCACGAGCTGCGCGACGAGGACCGGAAGAAAGTGCTCGAGATCAAGGACATGTACATCGACGTGGGCGCCACCAGCGACTGGGATGTGAAAAAGCATCTCGACATCCGACCCGGCGACCCGATCGTGCCGGACTCGGCGTTCGCGGTGATGGCCAACCCCAACCTGCTGCTCGCCAAAGCCTGGGACAACCGCATCGGCTGCGCGCTCGCGGCCGAGACCGCGAAGCGGCTGGTGGGCCAGAAGCACCCCAATGTGCTGTATGCCGTAGCCACGGTGCAGGAGGAAGTGGGCCTGCGCGGGGCCAAGACGTCGTCGAGCAAACTGCGCCCGGATGTGGGCTTGGCGCTCGACGTGGGCATCGCGCACGACACGCCCGGCACCGAGGGCGACGAGAAGCTGGGCGGCGGCCCGCTCGTGGTGATCTACGACGCCACCAGCATCCCCAATCGGCGACTGCGCGATCTGGTCATCGACACCGCGAAGTCGGCGAAGATCCCGCTGCAGTTCGAGGCGGTGGAGCGCGGCGGCACCGACGCCGGTCGCATCCATCTCTCGGGCGAGGGCGTGCCCACGATCTCCATGGGCGTGGCGGCGCGCTACATCCACAGCCACGTCAGCATCATCGACCGGAGCGACTACGAGGCCACGGTCCGGTTGCTGGTGGCGCTCGTCAAACGTCTCGACCGCAAGACCGTCGAGGGGTTGGTCTGATCCGCGGGACGCGCCGGCCCGGCCCCGTGCGGGCGTAGGGGCTCCAAGCCCGTATGTTCGCATTCCTGCTCGTCGAATCCGCGCGCAAGCTGTGGTTCCTGCCGCCGGCGCTCACGCCGGACCCGGAACGCGTCGGCGTGCTCGCCGTGCGCTTGGCACTCACGATGCTCGCGGCGTGGGTGGCGCAGCGCCTGCTGTTCCTGCTGGTGCGCCGCGGCGAGCACTGGCTATCGCGCGCCACGCACGCCTCGGGCCACGGCGCCCAGCGCGCGCACACCATCGGCCAGCTCCTGCGCAACGCGGTCACCGCGATGGTCATGGCGTGGGCCGCGGTGCACGCGCTCGAGGTGCTGGGCTGGGACGTCAAGCCGCTGTTGGTGGGCGCCAGCATCCTCGGCGCGGCGCTGGGCTTCGGCGCCCAGTTCCTGGTGCGCGACGTCATCGCGGGCACGTTCATTTTCGTCGAGGACCAGTTCGTGGTGGGCGACACCATCGAAGTGAACGGCCAGGCTGCCACGGTCGAGGCCGTGACGCTGCGCAGCACGCGCCTGCGCGACTTCCAGGGGCGCGAGCTGCACGTGCCGAACGGCGAGATGAAGATCGTGGTCAACCACAGCCGCGGCTGGAATCGCGCCGTGGTGGACCTGTGGGTGGCCCCGGGTCAGGACCTGACGCTCGCTCTGCGTGCGGCCGAGACCGTGGTGGAAGAACTCAACGGCGATGCCGCGTGGCGCGAACTGCTGGTGGAGCCGTTCGCCGTGACGGGTTTCGAGCGCGCCGGCGCAGAGGGCGCGCTGCTGCGTGTGGTGGCGCGCGCCCGCCCCGGCGGCGATGCCGCGCGACTGTCGCGCGAACTGCGCCTGCGACTGTTGCAGCGTTGGAAGCACGAGGGCATCCGCACGGCGGCCGACACGGCGCTCGGACGCCACCCCGAGTCCGCGCCGAGCGCGGGCACGGACGGCTGATCGATTCACTTTAGGAGGTCGCTGTGGCAGCCCTGCGCATCTACGACACGCTCACGCGCGAGAAGCGCGAGTTCATACCGGTCCAGGCAAAGCACGTGGGAATGTACGTGTGCGGCATGACCGTGCAGAACAAGCCGCACGTGGGCCACATCCGCGCCTCGCTCTCGGCGGAGGTGATGCGGCGTTATCTGGAGCACTTGGGCTATACGGTGACGTACGTCTACAACTTCACCGACGTGGACGACAAGATCATCGCGCGCGCGGCCGAGGAGGGCATCGAGTACCAGCGCGTGAGTGATCGTAACATCGACGCCTACCTGCGCTTCGCCGACCTGCACAACATCCTGCGCGCCACGCACTACCCGCGCGCCACGCAGCACATCCCCGAGATGCACGACATGATCGCCACGTTGATCGACAAGGGCTACGCCTACGCGGCGGGCGGCGATGTCTACTACGACGTCCGGAAGAAGTCCGACTACGGCAAGCTCTCGGGCCGGCGCGTGGACGAACTGCGCGAGGGCTACCGGATCGAGCCGGGTGAGGCCAAGCGCGACGCCCTGGACTTTGCGCTGTGGAAGGGCGCCAAGCCGGGCGAGCCGGCGTGGGAGAGCCCGTGGGGACCGGGGCGGCCGGGCTGGCCAATGGAGTGTTCGGCCATGGCCATGAAGTATCTGGGCGAGACGTTCGATATTCACGGCGGCGGGCAGGACCTGATCTTCCCGCATCACGAGAACGAGATGGCGCAGAGTGAGGCCTATTGCGGCAAGCCGTTCGCCAACTACTGGTGCGAGAACGGGCTCGTCAACCTGAGCGGCGCCAAGATGTCCAAATCGGTCGGCAACTTCTTCTTCATCGAGGATATCGCCCAGGACTGGGACCCCGAGGTGACGCGCTTCTACCTGATGAGTACCCACTACCGGAGCCCGATCGAGTTCAGCACCGAGCGGCTCTCCGAGGCGAGCGTGGCGTACGCGCGACTGCGCGGTCCGTTGGAGCGCGCGGGCGTGTGGGGGCTCGCCGACGGGCCGGCGCCGGGCGGGTCGCTGGGCGAGGCGGTGGCCACGGCCGACCGGCTGTTCCATGAAGCCATGCACGACGACTTCAACACCGCCGGAGCGCTCGGTCACCTCTTCGACCTGGCCCGCGCGGTCAATCGTTCGCTCGACGAGGGCGGCGGGGCCGAGGCCGCGCAGGGCGCGCGCGCGCTCCTCCGGCTGGGCTCCATCCTCGGCATGTTCTGGCGGCCGAGCGGCGCCGAGGACTGGCCGGCTGACGTGCTGGCGCTGGCCGACCAGCGCGAGGCCGCTCGTAAATCACGTAACTGGAAACTGTCGGACGAGTTACGCGACCAGTTGGCGGCGATGGGTGTGGTGGTCGAGGATTCGTCCCAGGGGCCGAGGCTCAAGCGTAAGTAGCGGCAGTGTCTCGGCGCCGGAGGCTGAACAAAGCCCTTGCTTCGCTTGCAGCGAGGGGACTAGGCTTGAAATCGACCCGGGCGACTGCGGGCCGCAGTTTCGCTGAGGACCACCCGTATCCATCCTCGCGATCCGACGGCTCGCACGTTCGGGTTTTTTTGGGCGCGTGGAGCGCTCGAACGCACTGGGAGCGGAAAGGACACATGCGGCGTCGAATCGATCAAAGGCTGTGGACCCTCATCCTCATGCTGCTCCTTCTCGGGGGAGGCATGGTGTCAGCGCCGAGGCACGTCCGGGCGGATTATATCCCGGGCGACCCCGCACCGACGCCGGCCCCCGGCGAGGGCGCGGGTGACCCGGACTGGCCGCAGTCGCCAGGCCGTAGCCCCAAGCCTGCCCCCACGCGGGGCGCGGGCGGACCAGTCACTTCGGGAGGGACGATCTCCTCACGCGGTGCCCGGATGACGCAGTGGATGAAGTGGAGCTTCGGAGTGGCCTACAAGTCGACCTACCGCATCCTGTTCCGCGTCTGACGCTGAGCGTCGGCGCGGGCGGGATGAGCGGGGTTTGGCCAAAGGTGTGAGTTGACGGTTTCGGGAACCGGAGAACGGGCGTGTTGATGGGCGACCACGACAGGATCGCGTCACTCGAAAAGCGACTCGTGAGCGTGCCGGCAGAGCCGGCGGTGCTCATCGAGGATCTCGAGATGCTCGCGGATCTCTACGTCCAGGCGGACAGCCACTTGCCTGCCCTGGAGACCATCGACCGGCTGCTCTCCTTGCCGGCGGCGCGCGACCTCTCGGCCGCGCGCCGCGCCTCGCTCGAGCTGAAGGCCGTCAACTGCCGCCTCTCCAAGGGTGAGCCGCAGGCGGCCGCGTCGCAGGCCCGCGAGATCCTCAAGTCGCTGCCCGCCGGCCCCGGCGACACGCGCGCACGCGTGCAACTGGCGCTCGCCAAGGCGCTGTTCCAGCTGGGGCGCATCGGCGAATCCAAGGCCAGCGCGCAGCAGGCGCTGTCCACGTCCGAGGGCTCGGGCGACCTGTCGTTATGCGCCCAGTCGCTCTCGGCGATCGCGCTGGCGGCCTATCGCGAGGGCGATCTGGCGCTGGCGCGCGAGATGGGCGAGGAAGCGCTCGTTCTCTACCGTCGCTTGGGCGACGAGGAGAACGCCGCGCGCGCCCGCAACAACCTGGGCCTCGTCTACAAGCAGTACTGCGAGTGGGAGCCGGCCATCGTCAACCTCGAGGCGGCACTCACGTTCTATCGCTCGCGTGGCCGGCTCGCCGACACGGCCGGACCCCTTCAGAATCTGGGTGTCGTGCACCAGAAGATGGGCGCATGGGCGCGCGCGGCGGAGTCCTACCGCGCGTGCGAGGACGTACTGCTGCAGCTGGGCGATGACTTCCACCTGGCGCTCGTCAACATCGGGCTCGGAAACGTGGCGCGGCTCTCGCGACGCTTCCCCGAGGCCGAATCGCAGTTCCTCTCGGCGCTCGAACGCGCCCGCCGCCATAGTGCCCACCGCGAGGAAGTGCTGGCGCTCGAGTTCATGGGCGAGTTGGACTTCGACCGCGGGCGGCCCGAGCAGGCGTTGTCGCGTTACCACGAGGCGCTGGCCTTGGCCGAACGCACCGCGCCCGAGGGCGACCTGATCGTCGAGATCGAGCGGCGCCGGAGCGAGGCCCTGATCAGCATCGGCCGGCTGGACGAGGCCGAGCTGGCGCTCGATCGCGCCTGCCGGCTGGCGCGGCTCACCGACGATCGCCTGGAGCATGCGGTCGCGCACCGCGTGGCGGGCGACCTGGCGCTGGCGCGCGGCCGCCGCCTCGAGGCGCGCGCCAGTTGGGAGCAGGCCGCCACGTTGCTCACCGCCTGCCGCGAGCGGCTCGAGATGGGGCGCGTGCAACTTTCGCTCGCTCGAGTCACCGACGAACCACGCACCGCGCGCGCGCACGCCATGCGCTCGTGCGCGCTGTTCGCCGAGCTGGCCGCGCCGTGGTGGCAGGATCAGGCCGAG
This sequence comes from uncultured bacterium, assembly GCA_964418975.1. Taxonomy (GTDB): domain Bacteria; phylum Eisenbacteria; class RBG-16-71-46; order RBG-16-71-46; family RBG-16-71-46; genus JAIOPA01. The sequence goes on from CAYQNV010000097.1 coordinate 15,258, forward strand.
GCCGAACTTGCCCGGCTGCTGGGGCCCGCGCCGGTCACTGCACCCACGCGCACGGACTCGCTGCTCGGCCGGCGCCATCGCGCGCCGGGCCTGGTGGCCTGCTCGAACGGCATGCGCACGGTGGAATCCCTCGCGCGCCGCGCGGCGGCCACCGAACTGTCGGTGTTGATCACCGGCGAGACCGGCACGGGCAAGGAGCTGGTGGCGCGCACCATCCACGCCCAGTCGCCGCGCGCCTCGCGCCCGTTCCTGGCGGTCAACTGCGGCGCGCTGCGCGCCGACTTAGCACTTTCGCAGCTGTTCGGCCACCGTAAGGGTGCGTTCACCGGCGCACACGCCGAGGGCATCGGGCTGGTCGAGGCCGTGCACGGCGGCACGCTGTTCCTGGACGAGGCCGGCGAGCTGCCGCTCGAGGTGCAGGTGACGCTGCTGCGCTTCCTGGAGAGCGGCGAGTACCTGCGCCTGGGCGAGACCCAGGTGCGACGCGCCGACGTGCGTATCATCGCGGCCACGAACCGCGTGCTGCGCGGCTCGGACGGCGAGCGGACGTTCCGCCGCGACCTGCTCTACCGCTTGAACGAGATCGAGATCCGGCTACCCACCTTGCGCGAGCGCGTGGATGACATCGTGCCGCTCGCCCGCCACTTCCTGTCGTTCTACGGCGGGCTCGAGGGCCCGCGTCTGGGCCACGACGCCGAGAGCCTGCTGCTGTCCTACAGCTGGCCCGGCAACGTGCGCGAGCTGGAGAACGTCATGAAGCGCCTGGCCGCGCTGCACGTGGGCCAGGGCGAGCTCGACACGCGCGCGCTGTTGCCACTGCTCGCCGAGCCGCCGGTTCGAGTGGCCGCCTCGGCGGACCGGCGCATGCAAGAGCGCGACGCCATCGTGGGTGCCTGGCGGCAGGCGCACGGCAACAAGAGCCGGCTCGCCGAACTGCTCGGCATCAGCCGCAAGACGCTCTACGCGCGGATCAAGCGACTCGACCTTTCACTCTGACTCGCGGCGCGTGATTGCTCGAGGCGACGCCCACTGGCGCCGCCGCTGCTGTTTCCGGGGCACGAGCGCTGGCGATGTCACGACCGTGTTACCGCGCGTGGAAGTGTCACCCCAAGAGTGACACTGGTGAGCGCGTTGCCGGAGTGAAGGTTGGCGTGGCTTGCCCCGCCGGTGGTGTCACCCTGGAGGGGTGACACAGTACCGCCCCACTTTCTCGACCAAGGCTTCACACGCTTGGGCACGAGATCGCTAACCCGTTGCGCGGCCGCTTGGTGCGTGCTGCCCTCCGCGCCAATCACGACCTCCGAGTGCGCTGGCACGCAGTCTGCAATACGACAACTGCGGATACGGGTTGTGAGGCGACAGCGCTCGCAAGCCCACGGTGGCAGGAGATCCCGCTGGGGGAGTGGGATCTCACGAGTTCGGAAGCGTTGCGAGCAGGTCGGCACCTCCATCGGCCCGCGACCTTCCGGACCTCCTCCGTAAGGTAGGTCGGTGATGTGGCAGTTCAGGGCGCAGCGGCGCCCGGGGGCTCGTACCCTCGTTCACTCCTCGTAGCGGTCCCGCGCGCGATGCGGTCCCGCCTCGAGGCCGAAGCTGGACCAAAGGGGGGATGGACGCACATCAGTCGGCAGTAGAAGTGAGTACGGTTCGTAGCAACGCAACGTAGCAAAAAAACTAAATACGCCCGGTCAACGAAGCCGTGAGGACAGTGGAGTTCATCCCGGTCGCTTCCTGTTCTCTCGGGAAAAGGCAGTCGGAGTCGAGGTAACTCGACCACCGGCTGCCTTTTCGATTGTGGCCGGGCGCAGCCTGGCACGGGAGCAGCTTGGCCATTGCCCTCGGCACGAGCGTGGTGATAGCTTGCCAGCCATGCGCCGACCCCATTCGCAGCACCTGAATTCCCGCCGACTGTTCGCAGCGGTGAGTCTGTCCCTGGGGGTCCTCGTCGCGGCCTTGGCGCTCGTCGCCGGCTGCGGCGGGCAGAAGGAGCCCGCGACCTCCAACGGATCGACGTCCGGCTCCACGGTCACGCCGACGCCGACGCCGCCCGCGCCCGAGACCACCGCCACGCCGGCCCCCGCGCCGGTCGCGGCCGCCGACCTCGGCGCCAAGGTGTTCGCCCAGCGCTGCGTGCTCTGCCATGGCCCCGACGGTCGTGGGGACGGCGTGGGCGCCAAGGCCCTGAACCCGAAGCCGCGCAACTACCACGACCAGGCTTACATGGCCACGCGGACGGATGCGCAGCTTCTCGAGGTGATCCGCATGGGCAAGGGCGCCATGCCGCGCTGGGACGGGCTCTTGACCGAGGCCGAGATGACCGCGGTCCTCGCGCACGTGCGACAGCTGGGCAAGAAGCCCTGAGGCGTCAGACGCGCCGCGCCGCGGGACTTTGCGGCGCCGCTGGGCCGTTTTCTTGACGTGCTCCGGGGCCGTGTCTATCTTGCCCCTGCCCATCTTCCTGGCGATCTGCTGGCGTAGCTCAATTGGTAGAGCATCTCATTTGTAATGAGGTGGTTGGGGGTTCGAGTCCCTTCGCCAGCTCAGCAGACCCGACGGGCCGCGGAAGTCGTCGTGGAGGGGTGCCCGAGCGGCCAAAGGGAGCAGACTGTAAATCTGCCGGCTCACGCCTTCGAAGGTTCGAATCCTTCCCCCTCCACCATCCATCCAATCGCCCGTAACCCCTTGAGCGGGAATAGCTCAGCGGCTAGAGCATCGGCCTTCCAAGCCGAGGGTCGCGGGTTCGAATCCCGTTTCCCGCTCCATTCTCCTGATGGTGAACCAGGCGGGGAGTCCCGCCGGGTCCCTTCGGCTCAGCACCGGACCCGCCTTCGCCGCAAGTGACGATATTTTCCTCGTTTCGGGTTGACGCGTCTCGGCCGGGAGACTAGATTCGCCGTTTCGCGCGACACCCCCAGACGACTTTCGAGAGGAAGTCGCCTTTGGGGTGGTGTGTCCTTTCCTCGCACACCCGGGCTCGCAGAGCCCTCCCGCATCGGCCGGTACAACAACAGCTTCGTCTCGCATCCGAGCCGGGCAGTCCGCTGGGATGGTCGCCGTCGTGCGCGCCCACGTAGCTCAGTCGGTAGAGCATCTCCATGGTAAGGAGAAGGTCATCGGTTCGATTCCGATCGTGGGCTCCACCAGCACACGAGTTGCGCCACCCGGCGCGCGGCGGTGCGAACAGCAGTCGAACAGGGTCTGAACCCAAGGGAGTTCGTCGAGATGGCGAAGCAGAAATTCGAGCGGAACAAGCCGCACGTGAACGTGGGGACGATCGGGCACGTGGACCACGGCAAGACGACGCTGACGGCGGCGATCACGATGGTGTTGTCGCAGAACAACCCGAAGATCGCGGTGCGCGAC
>CAYQNV010000098.1:0-28342 GCA_964418975.1 uncultured bacterium
TGGATGCGCAAGGACCTTGGCTTCAATCTGATTCTCGTCGCGGCGGCCTACCTGTTGCCCTTGCTAGGTGCGCCGGATCGCTATCGTCACGCCGCTCCTTGGCTGGCGCTGGCGGCTGCCATCGTGACGCTGTTCACCCAACCTGCGCTGACCCCGCAAGAGATGGCCACTCGGGGAACCGCAGACAAGCGATCGGCACTCTGGATCTTCGTGTCTATGTTCGCCGCGCAATTCATCGCGGTGCTCGACTTCGGCTATCTGCAGCAGGAGTCTGGCTGGCGCGGGATCATGACCGCGGGGGTTGTGCTTGCCACCGGCGGGCTGGCGTTTCGCATCTGGGCCATCCGCACGCTCGGCAGGTTCTTCACCTCCCGCGTGATCGTACAGAGCGACCAGACCGTTGTGGACACTGGCCCGTACAAGCTCCTGCGCCACCCTTCGTACACGGGGGCGCTAGCGGGCGCCATGGGTGCGTGCCTCGTGTTGGGTAGCGCGTGGGGGGCCATGGCCGTACTGGCATTCGTCGTCCCGGCCTATCGGCTGCGCATGGCCGCTGAGGAGACCGAGTTGGGTGCGAAGCTCGGCGAGCCCTATCGGGCCTACATGCAGCGCACGAGACGACTTCTGCCGTTCGTCTACTAGCTCTTAGCGTTTGACCTTCTCGGCATTCCGTTGCCGCGGTAGCAACACGCTGAACACCGTTCGCCCCGGGCGACTCTCGAATTCCAGCGAGCCGCCATGGTGCTCCTCGACGATGCTGCGACAGATAGGGAGGCCCAGGCCGAGTCCCGCGCCGGGCCCTCGGCTTGTCGTGTGCAGCTCGAAGATTCGCTCCTGCATCGGGGCTGGCACGCCTTCGCCCGAATCCGTGAAGCGAACGCGCACCACGCCGTTCCGTTCGCTGGTCTCCACCTCCAGCGTGCCGGCGTCGCCCATGGCGCGGAGCGCGTTGTCCACCAGATTCGTCCAAACCTGGCTCAGTTCGCCCGGCCGGTGGGGGAAGGGCGCAATCTCGGCGAAGCTGGTGCGAACTTCCACACCCGGCGGTATGCGCGGTCCGAGCACGGTGAGCGTGGCGTTCAGGCTCTTGTGGAGGTCCGCCACCTCCTCCTGGGACTGGTCCAGGTGTGCGTATGTCTTGAGGCCGTCCACGATGCGCGCCACGTTGGCCGCGCACTCGCCGATCGTTTCGACACCACGGCCGAGCGTGTAAAGCTGCTCGGCCAGCGTTGACAGTTCGTCCCCGCTGGAGCGCAGCGGACCATGCGCATTCTCGAGCAGGTCGCGATCCAAGCCCATTCGAGCCAGGCGTCGTGCGATCGAGCTGGCTGAAATCACCCCGCTCGCGATGAACGATTCCTCGAGTTCGGCCTCGATCGCGCGGCGAGCGTGCGTGTCGGGTGGCACGCGGCGAGCCGCGGCGAGCGCCCCATCGAGCAGCCCCCGCGCGGCGTCTCGGTCAGCGGTTTCCGGAAAGAGCCGAGCCAACTCACCGCGGAGTGCCAGCGTGGGCTCCACGAGGTCTCGAAGTGTCCGAGAGAACGACGCGATTGCCCCGATCGGGTTGTTGAGCTCATGGGCTATGGCGGCCACCAGCTTGCCAAGCGTCGCCAGGCGCTCCTGTGACACCAGCCGCGCTCGGCCCTCTTCGAGCTCCGCGAGCCGAGCCACCACTTCCTGCTCGAGATGTTCGTTCAGGTGCCTGAGTTCGCCGAACAGTGAGGCATTGCGGAGGGCGAGTCCGATGTGGTGGGAGACGAGCTCGAGCGCCGCCTCGGTGTTGGGAGCGAATGGCCGACCCACGCCAGGACTGTCGAGATAGACCACGGCGAAGGGTCGGCCGTCGGGCCCCAGCAACGGTCGAACCCAGATGCGGTGAAGCCCGAGCTCACCCACGCTCCGGCTGGGAGCCACTGCATCCGCAGTCAAGAAGAGCGTTCGGCGTTCGCCCGTTGCGATGGCCGCCTCGACCTGACTTCGACTGATGTGAAGCTCCGGATCGTCGAGCTGTGTCAGCAAAAGTCGTAGGTGAGGGTGGGTCCCGGCGTCCAGGAGCACCGATCGCTCGACCCCCGAAACGTGTCGGAGCATCCGAAGGCCTCGTTGAACAATGTCCGCAGGCTCAAGTGAGGCCAGGCCGGCGGCGAGCGAGGCGTAGTCCTGAACATCGGTTCTCTCGATCGATCCAGGGGCATGCAGATCCACGTGTCGCAGTGAGAGATCCGCGAACCGCAGAAGTTCGCCACCTGACAGCGCGAGGCGCTGGCCTGGAGCGAGCCGTCGTCCATCGCACCAAGTTCCATGGCTGCTGTCGAGGTCCTCGAGCAGGAACCCAGCTGGCGTCCAAGTCAGTCTGGCGTGCTTGCGGGAGATCAAATGCGAGTTGTCGAGGAAGAGATCGCATTCAGGGTCACGCCCCACGACCAGATCGTTTCTGGGCAGCACGACCGCTCCGGGCAACAGACCGTCAGGCCACGGCGCCTCAGGTACGAGGAGGCTCGGGGAACCCTCGCTCCGACATGCGGGGCAGCGACACGTGCCTGAGACACCTGGTGTGAGTGGTGGGTGTCCGGAATCACTCATGGTGGGGCAGAGCCTTCCGAGAAAGTGTGCGCGCTGAAGTATGGCAGGCAGGCCCAATGCACAGAACGCAGCCGCCTTGACGGCCCGACAGTGGGCCAGAGCGCGCCCAACGGATGTGCGAATCGACTACTCGGAGATGGTCACCAGCTCTTTGGCGCGCAATGGACAGAACAAGTCAACGCTCGAGAAGTCACCCGATTCGTGGGGTCCGCCCAGACAGGCAGGGAATGTCGCGCAACGACAGGCTCCACCGGTGCGGCGGATGCGCGTCGCGATGGCATCACAGCGGTCTCGCGCCTCGGCCGGCACACTCGTCATGGTTCCATGCAGGCAGGCACTTTCCTTTCCGAACTTGGGGTAGAGCTGGATCTGCGTACCCTCTGTCAACTTGAATCCGTATGGGCGATAGAAGATTCGATGCTCGCGCGCGCAGGTAAGAATGGCATGCGGTATGCGGAAGAAGAAGAAGAAGAAGGCGACAGCGCTCTCGATGATCTGGCGAGCCAGGTGCTGAGAGCTTCCGGGTGCGCGCGAGCGAAAGTCAGGGCTGAGTACCAATCGACTCGGTTCGGTTACGCGCTCCCCTCGCGAGAGGATGTCATCTACTAGCTGTTCGACGACCACTCTCTCCGGGATGTACTCGAGCAAGGGCAACCTTGCCTGTGGTGGCATCGACAGCTTCGCGGTCAAGAGCGGGTATTCCGCGGTCACTTCCCGCGCCCATGAGAGCTGAGGCGACTCGTCTTGTCCGACCACACGGAGTGCACCCACCATGGTTTCCGAGGTTGAACTGCAGAACATCAAGCCGAAGAGATTCGCGCGAGCATCGTGCCCATCGACCTCCATCTCGCCCGTGTCCTTGGGAATGAGGACCGCCAGATGTGAGGTCTCCGCGTAGATGGAGAACCTCAGCCTGAACAACTCCCGAACCTCGTCCCGCTTGCAGGTCTCACGCATCACGTAGTGCAATCCATTCACTCCGTCGCGCAACCAGGATTGCAGGGCCCCGCGCACTTCACCCTCGAGCGTCGCGGCCGGCCACGGCTTCTCCAGATAGCGATGGACACCGCAGTCATTCCTCGCCGCGATGGCCGAGTCGAGGCCTGCATACCCGGTAAGCATCAGCGTACGAGTGAAGCGAATCGGATGTGTCGAATCGTTCGCAGCGCCCAGCTCAGCGGAAGTGAGGGATCTCATCGCCGCCAGCAGCTCCACCCCCGTCATTTCGGGCATCTTCTGGTCCACGATCGCCACCGCGATCTGCCGCTCCTCGGCCGCCCAGCCAGGCATCGCGTTGAGGACCGCGCGCGGGTCATCGAAGGCCTCGATGCAGGCGATGTCACGGAACGCGGGCGCTAGTTCGGCCTCAAGCGCCTCGAGCACGGCCCGGTTGTCGTCCACCAGGAGGATCAGTGGCTTCTTCATGAGTGTGTTCCTTCAGCCGCTGCGAGCCCCTGCGAATCCACCGGCCTCGCCACCAGGGTCTGCGCCAGCCGCGGGCAAAAGAGGTCCGTGGCCGAGAACTCGCTCGTTTCGTACGGACGACCGACGCATTCCGGGAAGGTGGCGCACCGGCACGCGGCGCCTCGGCGACTCACGCCCATTCCGACAGAGCGCACGCGTTCGCGCACGGGTTCTGGCATGTGCTCCGCACGCCCATGCAGCAATACGACTGTGTCCTTGAGTCTTCGACTCCAAGTTGGCGCAGTGTCCTCGGCCGCTCGGAAGCCGACGCGCGCGGCAGCGGGTTGGAAGCGAGAACTGCAGCACTGGAGCGTGTTCTCGTAGCCCAGGACCTCCAGGATGTGGGCGACGGCACCTTCGTACATGGCGAGCGCTACGTGTCCAAACCCCTGCGAGCGGCCACGGTGCGAGGGCACGACCACCATGCGGCTTGCTTCCACGACGCCTTCCCCGCGGGCGCGTATGCGGTCCAGGAGCGCCTCGGCGACTTTGCGATCCGGCCACTTCTCGGGAATCTCGACTGGATATGGAGTCGCGCGGCTAGCCGGTTCCCGCAGGCTGTCATCCTCCTGGACGATGAGCACGATCGCTCGCGCCGCTGCAGGATTCGACGTTCCGATCAATCGCATGCCACCGATCTGCTCGGCGCCGTCGAGCCCGACGCTGAAAAGCGCGTAGAAGCGAGATTGGGTGTCGTAGGCATCCACATCGAGACGCTTCTTTGAGTAGGGCGGCAGGAGGTAGTGCAAGCTTGGAGAGGCCGCATACATCTCATATCGAAGGCCAAGGAATCGACGGATCTCTTCCGCGGCCGTTACCTCCCGGAACTCCAGGTAGCGGCCCGTGTACGAGTTCGTGAGATGCTGCGTCAGCAGCTTGCGTAGCAGCGTGAACAGGATGGCGGGCTGCCACGGCTTTTCGATGTACCGATCCACGCCGGCCTCGTTGCGGGCGGCGAGCGCAGAATCGAGACCGGCATACCCAGTGAGCAGCACGGCTCGCATGTGGCGCGCAGCGTGGAATGAAACTGCTGCGCTCATCGCATTCGGCTCCGCGCTCGTTCTTGCCGGTGCATCCTTGGTCACGCTCGAACGGAGCGCCTTGAGCAGTTCCACGCCAGTGAGCCCGGGCATCTTCTGGTCCACAACTGCGAGTGCGATGGGGCGATGATCCCGATTCCAGCGAGGCAGGGTCGAAAAGACCTCTCTCGGATCCTCGAATGCCTCCACCCGCAGAATCTGGCCAAATGCACGAGTAAGCTCCGTCTCAAGCGCTGACAGCACCGCGGGATCGTCGTCCACGACCAGGAGGATCGGCTTCTTCATACGCGTCCGGCGGCCGGGAATCCCTTGGGCACGCGCCCCTCCATCAGGTCGAGTGGGCAGAAGTAGCCACGGCGTTCGGCGGCGTAATCCTTAGCGGGGCATCCTTCCTGCGCGCAGCGGCAGAGTCGTCGTTCTCGTTCGTGTCGCAGCGCGAAGGCGCGGTCTGGGCCGTCGAGCGGAGCCCCGCTGGTCGTGGGCGCCACCATGGTGATGCTGGGCACTGGCTCCGTAGGCTCGCCGAAGGGCGCGAAGCCCAGCAGCTCGTAGATCTCGCGACGCAACACCGGCACTTCCGTGCGGACTCGGGCCGCGCCGCGCGCACGCGCTTCAAGTAGCGCGGCACACAGCAGCAAAGTCTCCGTGCCTTCGTTCGCTTCCCCCGGCATGAATGCGAGGGCCGCCAGGTCCGACGTGCCCTCCGGGCCAACTGGCGCTAGTCGTACGGCCGCCGCAGGCGTGCTCCCCAGCGGCGAGACGCGGGAAACGAGCAGGTGTGTGCTCGTGGCGTCGATCGGTTCGAAGAAATCAGGCTCGTCCACCTCGGCGTCCGCGGCGCTCATCCCCATGAGCGTGAGGTATTCCCACCATGCACGACGGATCGTCTCAATGGCGATCCGGGTTGGTTCCAGCGCAGTGGCTGCTGCCACGAGGTACTCGTCCAGGCCGCGCTTGCTCGCGAACTCCGTGAGGATCTCGGCGAGAGCGGGGAGCAACTGCTTCTCGTCGTCCCACGGCTTGGGGTAGTAACGCGCCACCTCGGCCTCGTTGATCGCCTTCTTGGCGGACTCGAGCCCCGCATAGCCCGTGATGATGATGCGGCCACCAAACCGATGTGCGGGCGCCTGCCGCAGCGCCACCAACAGGTCAGTGCCCTGCATGCCCGGCATCTTCTCGTCCGAAATGACCGCGGCCAGCGGCATCAGCTCGGGCGAGTTCGCCGCGACCCACTCGAGCGCCTTCTCGGCGGAGCCCGCGGTCTCCACGCGATAGATCGGCTCCAGCCGGGGTGTGAGGAGCAGCCCAAGCGCTTCGAGAACACCGGGGTCGTCATCCACTACGAGCACCACGGGGCGGATGATATCGGTGACCTGCGGAGACGCAGTCTGCGGCATGAGCGGGCTCCTCGAATGAGAGTCGCGACACGGACCGGGTGGAATAGGTGCGTGGGAGGTGGCTGCGCCTCGATATGTTCCCCACGATCGACTTTCCAAGACCTCCATCCGCTGGTCGCGGATAATAGGCATGAGGCTTCATGAGAACCATAGGTGGATTGGAGGGCTGGGAATCTGGGCAGTCCGGCGTGTGGGGCAACAGCGACGTCTCGATTCCGCTGCATCGCCGAATGCGGCGCTGACTGCACTTTTCCTGTGGGCAGGGCCGGGGACCGAGGGGTATGGTACCGGGCCAGAATCCGTACGCCGTCCGACCCGGTAAGTTGTTGTCCGGCGCAGGCGGAGCACGTGGGGAGGCGATGATCGTGGGCACGCGTGGCATCGGGCAGATCGCTGTGGTTGCGCTCGTATTGATCGCTGTGGTCGCGCCCCTTCTGGCCGACGCCGCAGCGCCCGCTCGCCAGGAGCTCGAACAGGCGCTGGAGCAGTCGCGCGAACTCATCAAGTCCGGTGAGTACGACAAGAGCATTGACCTTTGCGTGGCGACTCTCCCGCACGCTCGCGCCCACACCGACGCTCTCCGTCAGACCTATCTGCAACTGATCGCTTCACATGTCTATCTAGGTACTTACCTGTTGAGGCAGCCACAGGGAAGAAGTTCGGCGGACCTCAACTACAGGAGAGCCAAAGAACTGATTGCGGAGTGCGTGAGTCAGAAGGAACTACGGGGAACTCGTCCCGAGCCAGAGATAGATTTTCCGCCAGAGATGATCCAGCGGTTTCAGGAGGTACGTTCTGAGATTCTTGGTGGCTTTCGCGTCACCAAACTCTCCCCGGTCAACGCCGTCGTGCAGCTGGATGGGGACACGCTGAAGTCGAGCGACGAGTCCGGTCAACTCGAGGCAGTCGACATCCTGGTCGGGCCGCACGAGGTAGCCGTGCATGCCGCCGGGCACGTGCCAGTTCGAGATACGATCGAGATCGCCCCCGGAGTCGTTCTAGAGCAGCCCTATCTTCTGCGGCGACGGCGCGGCGTGCTCTGGTACGCGACGCGTGCGGGAGGAGTGGGTGGGCTGGCGGCCTTGCTGATCCTCGCGAGCAAGCCCAAGCCGGTCGCAGACCTTCCCGGTCCACCACCACCGCCTTCGGCGGCCGGACACTAACCAGCCATGCGTGTGATCGATTCGGTGCTGCGCCGCTTCGCAAGATACGACTTCGGACGCCTGCGATGGACGACGTTTCTGATGCTGGCTTGGTTCACGGGTTTCGCAACCGCACAGCCGGTGACTCGCTCCTCGCACGCGGCCGCCTACGACCCGCTCGGCTTTCGCATGTTGGTGTTCGGTGGTTCCGTCAACAGCCAGTTGACGAACGAGCTTTGGACACTGGGATTTCCCGGTGCGCCGTCTTGGAGCGAGATCACTATCGGGAATGCACCTAGTCCGCGGCGTGGGCATTCCCTCACCTACGACCCGGTGCGGAACCGCATGATCGTATTTGGTGGCGTGGTAGGGCTCCGCAGGGTGGATGCGGAAGTCTGGGCCTTGTCGCTCGACGGGGCCCCGTCATGGGCCACACTGCAGCCCTCCGGTGGCCCGCCGAATGCTCGGCAGTCTCACAGCGCGATCTACGACCCCGCGAATGATCGAATCGTCGTCTTCGGCGGAGCCGATTCTGTGGGCAACGCCTACCGTGACGTCTGGAGTCTCTGGCTCTCGCCATCGCCCCGGTGGGAGCAGATGACTGCTGGCGCCGGACCCCGAGAGCGACACAGCCACTCGGCTGTCTACGATCCCACTCGACGACGCATGCTGCTGTTCGGTGGTGGAATCCCCGCCCTGAATGACTTGTGGAGCCTGTCCTTGAGTGACAATCCCGCATGGGAAGAGATCTTGATTCAGGGGCAACGACCCGGAATCCGAAGAGAGCACTCGGCGATCTTCCACTCGGACAGCGACGCGATGGTCGTTTTCGGTGGCTTCGACGGAAACCAGTACTTGAACGACACTTGGAGACTCTCATTATCCGGCAACCCTGAATGGTCCACATTCGACTACAACAAGAAGCCCATACCCCGTAGCACCCATTCGGTCATTCACGACTTCAGCAATGATCGCCTTGTCACCTTTGGCGGGTTCCCCGACAACTCCGAGCCCACCTGGGCATTGGACTTGCCCGAGGCCACCGCCTGGAGCCCGTTTCATTCGGCTCTCAACGTGTCGACAACCTCCTTGCAACTACCCGCGGTCAGCCTGGGCGACACGGTCCCCGTGACGTTCCGCATCTCCAGCGGCGGCATGAGTCCCTTGCATGTCATCGGTTTCGAGTCTACGGATACAACGGTGCGTGTGAGCGATCCCGGCCCCTTTGTTCTGGGGTGGCGAGAGGCCCGCGGCGAGACACTCTTGATCGCGGGCGTAGTGCCGGGGATCAGCAAAGACACACTCTTCGTCATGAGCGACGACCCAAACGCTCCTCGTCGAGTCATCGAGCTTCGCTCAGATGTTCGCGACCTGAGCTTTGGTACTCGTGTCCTCGGCGACCCCGCCGAAGCGCCCCTCGGCGAATCCTTCATCGTGGTGGTGACCCCAGACCCGGAGGTAACGATCGAGCAGGCAGTCTTGTACCATCGGATCGCTAACAGCGGAGCGGACTTCGACAGTGTGGCATTCTCCGCACTCTCGTCCGACTTTGTCGCCGCCGTACCGGCTGCCGCGGTGACAGAAGAAGGCGTGGAATACTTTGCCGAAGTCCGCAATAGCGGCTTCCGGGCCACGCAGCCCAGCCGGGTCCAAGCTGTCGCCCGCCCTTCGACCATGACGGTCCTCCCGACGTCCGGGAGCGAGTTCTTGGAGGACCGTGCCATCGACGTCGAAGTCACGCTCCCCGATGGCGCGGCCATGGACACAGGGGAGCTTTACTATCGCGAAGGAGGACAGTCGGACTTCGTCCGCGCCACGCTCATCAGGGATGCGCTCGGGCGGCCCACTGCGACCATCCCCAACACCGCCGTGGGCGCCTCCGGGCTCGAGTACTGGGTGCAGGTCCAGACCCGCACCACCGGACTGAGGTTTCCGGCGCGTTCAGACTCGGCCACCCCGCTGCGCGTCAAAGTGCAGCGCCTTGCAGAAGCCCACGAGCACCCTGGGAAGCGCTACCGCATCTTCTCGCTGCCGCTCGACTTTGGAGCGGACTACCCCGGGAGCGTCTACGACCTGCTGTCCGACCAGCTGGGCACCTACGACCGGAAGCGCTGGCGAGCGTTTGCTTACCAGCCGCTCGCAGGGGGCTACTCGGAGCTGTCGGGTTCGCTGGACGATCGGTTCCCACCGCTTCCGGGGCGGGCGTATTGGCTGGTCACCCGCAATCCGCATCTCATCGACACAGCGCCGGTCGCCGGGCTCTCGACGGAGTCAGGACAGGAATTTTCTATCTCGCTTCAAGCAGGCTGGAACATGTTCGGGAACCCGTTCGCCTTTCGGGTCGCTTGGGCGGATGTGAGATACGACACCACTGTGATCTCCGACGTGCGGGCATTTAATCAGTTGCTGGGCTTCAACGGAGAGTTTGCGCCCGACCGGCCTGCGTTTCTCGAACCTTTTGAGGGCTACTTCATCTACGCGAAAGCTTCGACGACGATCTGGGTGAAGCCCCGCGCAGCCCCGACCGTGCAGGCCGAAGCCGTTTCGTCGGCAGTGCATGTGCGACAGGCCTTGAGGGATGAGCGTCTGGTCGAGCGGCAGACTTGGTTGCTGGCGCTCAAGGCCTCGACCGAGCGCTCAACTGATGGGTCGAACATGCTCGGCGTCGACATCGAGGCGTCGCGGACGTGGGATCGTTTGGATTGGCGAAAGCCTCCCATGCCGCCCGGAGATTGGGTGCAGGCGAGTATTGTTTCCGCCGCGGGTGAGCCCGATCGGCTGGAACGAGACCTACGGCCTCCGCGCTCGCCGGGTGAGACCTGGGAGATTGAAGTCCGGAGCAGTACCGCGGGTGAGCCGGTGGATATCGTGTTTTCCAAACTGCTCTCGACCATTGCACACCCGAGGATTCGCGTGTTCGATCGAGAGCAGAGAACAGTTGTGGGCGATCTGCCCGCGACAGACGACTCGCAAGCCCCGACGAGCGATACGTCGCGACCATTCCTGCAAGCGCTCCGGCACCGCATCGTCTCGTTCGGTTCCGCGTCCTATCGGATCGCAGTGGCGGCTGGCTCAAGCGAGTATCTGGACGCGGTACTGGGCGACGTTGATCGAACCCCCTCGAGACTGACGTTGGATCCCGTTGCCCCGAACCCGATCCGGTACGCGGCTCGAATCCGATTCGAGCTTCCGCGCGCTGAAACCGTCCGGCTGGAGGTCTTCGACATGGCCGGGCGAAGGGTCTGGGCGCCGTTTCGGGGTGGGACGCTGGAACCCGGCGCACATAGTCTGGTCTGGGACGGTCGGACGGTCGAAGGTGGGCGGGTTGCCCCGGGCCTCTACGTGCTCAGGATCGCCGCGGGGTCGGAATCCGCCTCCAGGCGGATGGTGATTGTCAGGTGAGCCCCCTGCTTACGACAATTCAGTTGATTGGGTCAGTTGAGGAGCTAGACTGACCGGCTACAGCAGCCGCGCCCGGGGACGTCTGATCGCACCTGCGCCTGGTTCCGTAGGCCAGACTTTCGCGCCCTCGACCACGTCGGCTTCCACGGTTCGTGAGGAGTTCCCATGTTCTGGTCATGGACTCCGGCGGAACTCGTCCCCCCGCGAGCGTTTTCGCCCGAGCATAGGCGACCAATAGGTCGCGGCGCAGCGAGGTGGACTCCTCTCGTTGCGGTGTTCTTGAGCGCATCGGAGTTCTCGGCCGCGTCCGCCACCCAGGTCACGCTCTCTCTCGTGGATCAACTCGGAGCGGGTGTCGCCGGGTCGCAGTTCTGGCTAGCCGGTCAAGACGTGCTGCAGGGCGGGACCGTCCTCGTGTCACCCGGGACGCACGGGCTCACGATTTATCCCGGAGTCAACGGCGCGACCGGCGTTGGCGCGCTGGAGCGGACTGAGTTGATACAGATCGGCTCCACCGACACCTCCATCACCATGACGTGGCGCCACGCGAACCTCACGGTACGTCTGGTGGACCAGTTCGCCGCGCAAGATGACAGCGCGACGTGGGTGGTACCGAGCAGCGGGGCCGGTGCTCGTGACAAGGTGGGGACGCCGACATACCGGCTGCCCGTGACGGTGGAGCAGCCGGGGGACTCCACCTACTCGGGATCACTCGCCGCAGGATACGACGTGGGGGTGTTCCCATCCATCCACGACCAGCGGCAGGGCGGGATCCTGAGCCGCGTCGATCCGAAAGCGGAGCTCGACGCGGGCGGATCGCTACGGACGCTCGTGTGGCGGCGCGAGAACATGACCGTGCAACTGGTGGACCAGCACGGCGCGCCGGACGACAGCGCGACTTTCTATCTGCCCGCGGGCGGAGGGCTTGCTGGTGAGGGGATCGGCGCTCCGGCCTATCGATTGCCGGTGTCCGTGGAGCAGCCTGGCGAACCGCCCTACTCGGGCCCGATTGCGGACGGGTATGACGTGGCCGTGTACCCGTCGATCAATCTCGTCCGACAGAGCTCGATTCTCGTGCGATTCGAAGCCAAAGCGGAGCTGGACGCCGGTGGAGCTCTGCGCTCCATCGAGTGGCGTCGGCTCACGGGGCCCATCCTGGTTGGAGACTCCACCGGGTTCGAGTTCCCAGGAAGCGCCTTCGAGCTCGGCCCCACAGGTGTGAAGCCGACCGGCAGCTATCTCTCGATTCCCGTCACGGAGGACTCGACGCACGCTGCGATCGCGGGAGCTTATTCCACGGGCTATCCCGTCTCCATCCGCCCAACCCTCGCGGCGCCATTCTCGGGCCCATTCACGCTGGAGCTTCTCTACGATCAATCCTTCTCGCCCGCTCAGGTCACGGTCAATGGCACGCGACTTGGGCTGAGAACGGATACCGGACCGCCGCTGATAGTGGCGGTGCTCCCGACCAGCGGAGGCAACGGCGCTGGCGCTGGTGCGGTGACCCTGACGATTCTTGGGCAGAACCTGCGTGGCGGAACCATCGTGAAGCTCTCGCGCGCAGGACAGTCGGATCTTGCGGGAACTCATGTCTCCGCCAGGGGACTGAGTCTGGATGCCACGTTCGACCTGCGCGGAGCTATCCCGGGCGCGTGGGACGTAGTCGTGACGAACCCCGACGCACAGAGTGCATCGCTCCCGGGCGGCTTTACGGTGCGGGCCTTGGAAGCGCCACAGCTGCGGGTGGATGTGCTCGGGCCGACGCAGATTCGTACGAACTACCGGACCGCGTTCGATGTAGTGGTGCAGAACCAGGGCAACGTGGATGCGGTCGCTGTGCCGGTCTGGCTCGCAGGGATTCCAACGGATGTGACGGTGGAGCTGGACTTCGAGGTGACGGCTCCACCACGGGCAGGCGCCGAACCGGATTGGTCGCAGGCACCACTCACGTTGACCGGCGCCGCCGGCAGGTACGCGTCGCTGCTGCTCCCTCGGGTGCCACCGGGTGTCGTTGTCGTGCGGCGGTTCTACCTCACGGCTCCGATGACCGTGGCGACAATGGATCTGCGAGTGGGGCTGACGCCGCCGTGGAGCGAGGACGAGGCCGGGCTGCAGACGTGTCTGGCGGACGCTGGAGTGTTGGTCTCCATGCCCTGCCTCGCCGCACAGATGGACGCGATCACGGCATTCGCCGCCGCAAACCCTGGGATCGCAGCGTTGAACGGTGTGGGAGTGTGGGCGAAGGAAGCCTGGCAGTGTGAGAGTGCGAGCACGCTAGAGGCTGCTCTGGCGAAGGCGGAGCAGGTGCTGGATGTGTTGGTGAGCCCGGTGGAGCAACCCATGTCCCTCCCGGCCAGCTGTGCAGATGTGGCAGGTCCGCGGTGGCGGCAGGTGCTCACGGTGACGGTGGTGGGCGCCGTGGATCCGAACGACAAACTGGGCGTGACCGGTGTGGTCTCGGCCGGGCAGGTGCTGCCTTATCAGATCCGATTCGAGAACCTGGCCAATTCGTCCGCAAACGCGCAGCAGGTGCGGGTGGTGGACGAGCTGGATCTGGCGACGCTCGATCTCAACACGGTGAATCTCGAGGCAATCCGGTTCGACAATCACACGCTGTTCCCGCCTCTGGGCCGAAGCCAGTATTCGGCCGAAGTCGATCTGGGGGCGACTCGGAACATGATCGTGCGCGTTGGCGCGAGCCTCGACGGGCTGACGGGCGCGATCACCTGGAGCCTGGTTTCCATCAATCGGGCGACTGGACAGCTCCTGGATCCCAATTCGTCTGACGGGTTCCTGCCGCCGAATCTTGTACCTCCAGCGGGGGAGGGGAGTGTGTTCTTCACAGTACGGCCACGTACAGACGTGCCGCCCGGGACGGAGATTCGAAATCGCGCGTCGCTTACATTCGATTCGGATCCGGCCCTGCTGACCGAGTACTGGCAGAACACGATGGACGCGGCGCCACCGACGAGCCAGGTGTTGCCGCTCGCCGCGACACAGGATTCGGTGAGCTTCACGGTGCGCTGGGAAGCGTCGGGGTCTCCATCCGACCTTCGGGACTACACGGTGTACGTGTCGGACGAGGGCGGTCCCTACCAAGTCTGGAAGATGGACACACAGGGGACGGCCGCCAAGTTCACCACCCAGCCTGGGCATCAGTACGCGTTCTACAGTGCGGCGCGGGACCTGAGCGGGAACATCGAGCCGGCTCCGCCAGCACCGGATGCGCAGACGCTCGCACTGGCGGACGCACCGGTCGACCGCCGACTCCAGCTGGCGCTGGAGGGCGCGCGACCGAACCCCGCGCGAGGCGCCGTGCGCGCGTGGTTCACACTGCCGGCGACTGGGGCAGCGACGCTGGAGCTGATCGACGTGAGTGGTCGGCGCGTGGTGCGGCAAGACGTGGGGGCGCTGGGACCGGGGCGGCACAGGGTCACGTTGGACGAGAGCCGAGCGCTGAGGCCTGGGCTGTACTGGTTCCGCCTCGCCCGCGGAGCGGAAGTGCGCACTGCGAGGGTGGTGCTCATCCAATGACGGGATTGGCTGCGAGCGAGCTGAAGCACGACAGGAGAGCGCGCATGTGGAAGGCAGATGGAAGTGAGAACATGAAGGCCGCTGTTTGCGCACTCCCGCCTCGAACGCCTTCGGCAAGAGTCGCTGGATGGTTCCGGCGGTGTGGATGCCAGCAGGTGGTTCTCGCGGTCGCAGTCGCCAGCGGGGGACTTGCGAACCTCCAGCCCACGCCAGCCCATGCTCAATTCGTCCAGCAGGGTTCCAAGCTCGTTGGCACCGGCGCCCTCGGACCCGCAAAGCAGGGCGGAGCCGTGGCCTTGTCGCTCGACGGGAACACGGCCGCTGTTGGCGCACCGTTCGACGATTCCCAGCAGGGAGCGACCTGGATCTTCAAGCGAGTTGGGCCCGCTTGGACACAAGAGACCAAGCTGGTGGGCTCGGGCGCGGTTGGGGCGGCCTGGCAGGGCAACTCGGTGCACCTGTCGGGCGACGGCAATACGCTCATCGTGGGAGCGCCTCGCGACGATGCCGCCACGGGCGCCGCCTGGATCTTTGTTCGCTCGGGCGCCACCTGGACCGAGCAGGCGAAGCTGGTGGGCAGCGGCCCGAGCGGCGCTGCCCAGCAGGGCTGGTCCGTGGCCCTGTCAGCGGATGGGAATACTGCGATGCTAGGTGGGATCTCCGACGACGACACCACGGCGACCGGAGATTGGGGAACCGGCGCGGCATGGGTATTCACACGCTCGGACACGGTGTGGACTCAACAAGGCACCAAGCTCGTCGGCGTACCGAACACGGCCGGGAGCTCCCGGCAGGGGAGGGCCGTGGCACTCTCCGCAAACGGCGACATCGCCGTCGTGGGCGGGCCCTATGACGACAACAACGGCGCGGCGTGGGTGTTCGAGCGCGGCGCCGGCGGCTGGTCCCAAGCGAGTAAGCTGACCGCGAATGATGCTTCACCGGACGCCTATCAGGGCGAATCCGTGGCGATATCGGCAGACGGAAGCACGGTATTGGTCGGCGGTGTCTTCGACGAGTTCAATGGTGCGGCCTGGGTCTACGTGCAGACAGGCGGTACCTGGGCACAGCAGGGCCCCAAGCTCTCGCAGGCCGATTTGCCCGGGCAGGGAAGCCAGGGCGCTTCGGTCTCGCTGTCGGCCTATGGCAACACGGCGGCGGTAGGCGCCCCCCATCTGGACTTTCTCATTTCCGATGGCGGCGCCTGGTCGTATTCAAGAACGGCGGGATCATGGAGCCCCTTGGGCGCGAAGCTGGCCGGCACCGGAGCCGTGGGGCAGGCGGGACAGGGGTGGAGTATCGCTCTGTCCGGCAACGGCAACACCCTGATCGTAGGCGGGCTTACGGATAACTCGAGCGATGGTGCGGCCTGGGTATTCGTCCGCTCGCTTCCGCCCCAGGGCCTGGCGATCCTGCCGGCGACCGGCGGGCGGGACTCGATCGTGTCCGCGACGATCACGGGCTCCGGAATCCTGCCCGGCGCAACGGCGCGACTCATGCGCGGGGGGCAATCCGACATCCTCGGCAGCAGTGTGAGCGTGGCACCGGACGGACTGAGCCTCACCGCCACGTTCGATCTGGCGGGCGCCGCATTCGGGCTCTGGAATGTAGTCGTCACGAACCCATTCGCGCAGACCACGAGTCTCCTGAGCGGCTTCACGGTACGCAGCTTCACCGACGTGACCACCGGCCCACTGGGGTTCACCGGCGATGGCCGGGGCGGCGCATGGGGCGACTACGACAACGACGGCGACCAGGACCTCTACCTGATGACCTACGGACAGGGGAACAAGCTGCTGCGTAACGATGGTGCCGGCGCATTCGTGGACGTCTCGACTCCCCTGTTGAGCGGTCCGAGCACTTCGGGCTTGTGCACGCACGGCGTGTGGGGAGACCACGACAACGACGGCGACCTCGACCTCTATCTCTCGTTCTTCGGCGCCAATGCCCTGCTCCGAAACGACGGTGGCGTGTTCGCCAACGCCACCAGTGCCACGCTCGCTGACGCGTCCGGGCTGGCCGAGCACAAGGGCGCAGCGTGGGCGGACCATGACGGCGACGGTGATCTCGACCTCTACGTGGTGAAGAACAACGGCCCGAATGTAATGCTCCGGAACGACGGCAGCGGCGAGTTCACGGACGCGACCAGTGGCCCGCTCGGCGATGCGGGTCCGGGCTCCGCCGTGGTCTGGGGCGACTACGACAACGATGGCGACCCGGACCTCTACCTGGTGAACTGGGGCGCCACGAGCAAGCTCCTCCGGAACGACGGAGGCGGTGCGTTCGTGGACGTCACCGCCGGCCCGTTGGGTGATATCGGCTATGGACACGCTGCGGCATGGGGTGACTACGACAATGATGGCGACCTGGATCTGTTCATCGCCAACGCGCCCGACTTCCCGTCCCCGAGTCGGTTGCTTCGAAATGGCGGAGGGGGCGTGTTCGTGGACGCCGCGAGTGGCACGCTTGCGAACCAAGCGGGGAATGGCGTGGCGTGGGGCGACTACGACCTCGACGGAGACCTCGACCTCTACCTCGCCAGAAGCGGCCAGCCGAACGCGCTGTTCCGAAATGACGGCGGGGGCACGTTCGCCGACGCCACGCTCAGTCCGCTCGGGGATCCCGGGAGTAGCGTGGTGCCCGCATGGGCCGACCACGACAACGACGGCGACCTCGATCTCTACTTCGGGAACCACGGGGGCGGCTCGAACAAGCTGCTGCGCAATGACAATTCGAACGGCAACCACTGGCTGCAAGTGAACCTCGTCGGCACGACGTCCAATCGTTTGGGCATGGGCGCGCGAGTGCACGTGAGTACGGGCAGCCTCCTGCAAGTGCGCCACGTTTCAGGTGGCGCGGGGAATCAGTCGCAGTCCGCGACGGGGGCTCAGTTCGGGCTGGGTTCAGTGACGTCGCTGAGCCTGCTCGAGGTGCGCTGGCCGTCGGGCATCGTCCAGACCGTGAGCCCGCTGCCCGCACTGGATCAGGTGGTGGTCGTGACCGAGTCCGGCGCGAGCACGCCCGCGATCGCCTCGATCACGCCCGCCAACGGCGGCAACGTGGCACCCGTGACGGTGACGATCCAAGGCAGTGGTCTACCTCCTGGTTTGAGCGTCCGGCTCACGCGCGCCGGCCAGTCGGACATCCCAGGCACGGAAGTCGTATTGGCCACCGACTTCTTGAGCCTGTCCGCGATGTTCAACCTCGCAGGAGCCCAGGTCGGTGCTTGGAACGTCGTCCTCACGACCCCCGATCTGCAAACGGCCCTGCTTCCGAATGCGTTCACCGTGGAAGCCCTCGAAGCTCCTCAGCTGCGGGTGGACCTGCTGGGCCCGGCGTTCATTCGCGCCAACTACCGCACCGCGTTCGACATCGTTCTGGCGAACGATGGGAACGTGGACGCCACCGCGGTGCCCGTGTGGCTGGCCGGCATCCCGACGGACGTGATCGTGGAGGCAGATTTCGCAGTGGCGCCCCCTCCACAATCTGTCGGCGAACCGGATTGGGCGCAGGCGCCGCTCACACTTCCGGGCGCCGCAGGCAAGTACCTGTCCCTGCTGATCCCGCGCGTATCGCCGGGCCTGCTGGTGCGACGCGTGTACCTGACGGTGCCGACGGTCAACACCATGTTCGAGTTGCGCGTCGGACTCACGCCCCCGTGGGGCGATGACCCCGCAGGGCTCGCCACCTGCCTCGCCGATGCCGGCGTGACGGTGTCGATGCCGTGCCTGGGCACACAGCTGGGCGCGATCACTTCCTACGCCGCAGCGCACCCCGAGCTGGCGGCCGTGAATGGAGTGGGCGTGTGGGCCAAGGAGGCATGGCAATGCGAAGGGGCGAGTACGCTGGCCGCAGCACTCGCCAAGGCGGAGCAGGTGTTGGATGTGCTGGTGGGACCCACCGAGCAGCCGGGCACGCTCCCCACGAGCTGCGCCGACGTGGCCCGGGATCGCTGGCGAGACGCGTTGGTCGTGAACGTGGTCGGTGCGATCGACCCCAACGACAAGCTCGGTCCGCGCGGGATCATCTCGGCGGGCCAGGCCCTACCCTATGAGATCCGCTTCGAGAACCTGGCGACGGCGTCCGTCCCCGCGCAGCGCGTGTCGGTCGTGGACATGCTGGACCTGACCACTCTGGACCCGAGCACGGTGAGCCTCGAAGCCATCGTGTTCGACAGCTGGCAATTGTTCCCGCCGCTGGGGCGGACCCAGTGGGCGACCGTGGTGGTGCTACGGCCCGACCTCCACGTGGGCGTGGGGGCGGAGCTGGATGAGTTCACAGGCGTCCTGCGCTGGAACTTCATCTCAATCGATCCCGCCACGGGGCAGCCGCTGAGCCCGCTTTCGCTGGATGGCTTCCTGCCGCCGGGCGGGCAGGGCAGCGTGCTGTTCACGGTGGAGCCACGGGCAGATATTCTTCCGGGGGCGGAGATCCGCAATCGCGCATCGATCGTGTTCGATGCGAATCCGGACCTGCTGACCGAGTTCTGGCTGAACACGATGGACGCGGTGCCGCCCGCGAGCCAGGTATTGCCGCTCGCCGCGACACAGGACTCGGTGAGCTTCACGGTGCGCTGGGAAGCGTCGGGGTCCCCGCTGGACCTGCGCGACTACACGGTGTACGTCTCGGACGAAGCTGGGCCTTACCAGGTCTGGAAGCTGGACACGCAGGGGACGGCCGGCAAGTTCACCACCCAGCCCGGGCATCAATACGCGTTCTACAGCGTAGCCCGAGACGTGAGCGGGAACATCGAGACCGCTCCGCCAGCACCGGATGCGCAGACGCTCGCATTGGCGGACGCACCGGTCGATGGCCCGCTCCGACTGGCGTTGGAGGGAGCGCGCCCGAACCCGGCGCGTGGCGTGGTGCGGGCGTGGTTCACGCTGCCTGCGGCTGGAGCCGCGTCATTGGAGTTGATCGACGTGAGCGGGCGGCGTGTGGCACGGCAGGACGTGAGCGCGCTGGGGCCGGGGAGACACTTTGTCACGCTGGACGGCAGCCGAGTGCTGGGGGCAGGACTCTACTGGCTACGTCTTGCCCGCGGACACGAAGTGCGTACCGCAAGGCTCGTCCTGATCCAGTGAGCCGCCTACCCCCGAGGCTGGCCAGGACGTCGAAACCAGCGGTCGAACAGTGAGCCTGCCGAACCGCCCTGACCCACCTCGAGCACGAAAGCCTCGAAAGGCTGTGAGAATAGTCGAGGTCGATCCCCTGGGATGACGAATCGCCGACTCGTCAACTCGTCCACTACGTGCCTGAGTTTGTCCGGAATGCGCTGCTTCTGGGCCAGTCGGCCGATGGCCTGCTGCTCGTGATCGTCGAAGTTGTCCCAGAGATACTGGTAGTGAGGCTTGGCTTCCTCGGTGAATCGCTGACGGATGTCCTGAAAATCAGGGTCGGCGCCGGGCCGTTCGTGGAGGTACTCGAGTGTGTGAGTACAGGCGACCTGGATGTAGAAGGGGAACAACCCGGAGAGTTCGAGCACTCGGTCGGTCCAAGCCTCGAGAGGTTTGCCCACCTTGGCCGAGGGCACACGGATGAGCTCCTCTGCTTCCGCTAGTTGGAATGAGGTCAGCCGCATGGTTGAGAAGATGTTGAAGAACGGCGAGTCCGAAATCTCCTTCGTGTGGCAGAGCACCTGCAGATTGCGCGCCGAAGACGTGAGATAGGCGACGTCGTAGTGATTTGCCAGATAACGCAGGAATGAAAAGAACTCGAGGTCGAAATTCGCGTTTCCCGTGATGACCTCGAACTCGTCCAACAGCACCGCGAGACGGATGCCTGCAGCCCCGAGTTGTTGAATCATGGCTTCGATCCCCTCGAGGCTCCTCGCGCAGCCCGATACGTCGAGGCGCCCGCGAAGCTCGAGTCCCACGAGCCCCAACACCATGTCGACAAAGGAGGGGATGGTCATGTCCTTCTCGACTTGGAGGTCGAGGTAGACCATGACCATTCTGTCCGGCTCGGCAAGCAGATCCTCTCGTACGTCTCGCGTGTACACGTGATTCAAGAGCGACGATTTCCCCACTTTGCGGTCGCCCACGATGGAGATGGAGCCGGGCGGTGTTGCATTGAGGCGCGCGAAGATGCGCTGGACCTCGGCGCGCCGGCCAAAAAAGCCTTCGCGTCGCTTGATCATCACGCGGTGCAGATACGGATTCGCGGACGTGCTCGGGCGATGAGAACTGGTCGTGGTGGCCGCCGGGACCTGCTCCTGGAGGCCAGAGCCAGAGAGGATCACGTCGAGCCGGTGCCCGATCTCGGCCATGGACGCTGGCCGGTCCTCGGGGCGTTTTGCCAGGCAAGCGCCAACCAGGACCGCCAATGCTGGTGTGCATTCCGGTAGCCGGTTCTCGATCGGTTCGGGATCGCGATGGACCACGTTGTACATGAGCGAGGTCAGGTGGTCGGCCACGGACGGCGTTTCACCGCACAGCATCTCGTAGAGTATGACGCCGTAAGAGTAAACCTCACTTCGCGCAGTGGTCGGTCCACCCGAGAACTGTTCCGGGGAGACGTAGGCGAGTGTTCCGCGGATGACGTGCATCGAATCCGTACGCGAGAGCCGCGTGTCCCGCGACAGACCGAGGTCGAAGATCTTCACCGTGCCGTTCTCGCACCGCATGATGTTGCGGGGCGACAGGTCTCGATGAAGAATCCCGATCGCATGCATCGCAGCCAGCCCGTTTGCGACTTGCCGCATGACCTCCAGTCGCTCCCGGATATTGAGCCGCCCGGCACGAACCAGCTGAGCAAGCGTGTCCCCATTCAGCAGTTCCATGACGATGTAGGGTCGGCTCTCGAATTCGCCAAGTCGATGGATTCGCACGACATTAGAGTGATCGAGGTTGGCGAGGTTTCTGGCTTCAGTCAGGAAGTACCCGAGCTCGCGGGGGCCGCACTGGTCCGGCTTGAGCACCTTGAGGGCCACGGGGCGACTCAGGGGAACGTCCTCGGCCGCGTAGACGATCCCGAAGCCTCCGGAACCGATCTCTCGATCGATGCGATAGGTATCATCCACCACACGTCCAAGCCACATGCTGCGGTCCTCAGGGCCGTGAACGACGCAACGTACGCCTCGAGAAATCGAACACCACTAACTCACGTGATGCGACAGCAAAGGTGGAGTCCACCTTCTCGCCGTTTGTGTAGACCACGAGAACGTGGTGCGAACCGGGTTGGACTCTGACCGTATCGGAGTTCGGATTATTCTGCATGACCATATCGTCGTCCACGAACATCTGAGCGGGCCTGTCTCCCTTGACGATGATCGAGCCTGGCGGCTCTCTGATGAGCCGAGCATGGAGTGTGTTGGTGCCCGCCTGTACGACGAGCGAGGTATCCAAAGCTTCGTAGCCCGCAAGGCCGACCTTGACCGAATGCTGGCGGAGGGACAGTGGACCGACACTTATCGGAGTGGAACCGCGGGCCGCGTCTCCTACCATCACGTGGGCTCCCGAGGGCTCGCTGGTGACGTCGAGCTGACCGCTAGCGAGGGGCACCAGGAGGTGCAGGTCCTTCGTGGCATTCGGTTCGATTCGCACGAGTTGCGACACCACCCCCCTCCCCGCCAGGGTCGCCTCGACACGATGCATTGTCGGAGCGTCGAGGCTCGGTACCAGGATCGGCGAGCGACCGTGAATTCTGCCGTCGACTCGAATCTCCGCCCCACTCGGGTTCGTGTCCACCCGCAGATCGCCGAGCAGCGGACGGAGGAACACTGCCACGGCGAGCGTCTCGTTGGCGATGCCACGAATCGGGACAAGCGAGTCCGCATAGCCGGCGGCGCTGGCCGTAAACTCGAGGGTCCGGTCCGCCTGGATGCTGTCGTGATAGCTCCCGATTGCAACCCTTCGACCTCCTAGAGAGAGGATCGACTCCTCAGGGCGCAGATCGAGCTTGAGCCAGCTTGGAGGCCCAGTCCGCACCTCGTGGGGAAGGTCCGGCGGCATCGGCCGAGGCCGGCCCCACCACCACACCAACGCGATTCCGCTCAGCAGAACCGCCAGGGGCAACAGCCGGCGTGTCCATTTCGACCAGCCACTGACGAGCTTCTTATCAATTCCAGCTTCCCTCGCGGCCTGCCAAACCGAGTGCATTCTGCGAATCCAGAGCCGCCACAAGTCCATCCTGAACGAGTATCCAGGCGAATCAACCGAGGCGTCCTTGAGTAGCAACTCCTGCTTGAAGAGTTTCTCGAGCACCGTGGAGACGCGGGCGATCGAGAGATCGAGGGGGTACTTTCGCTTTCGGATGCGACGGTGAACCGATTCCGCGGCAGCGAAAGAACCTGCCTGGGGCAGGCATTCCCCAAGGAGCGCAAGCACGAGCTTCTCATCCTGCTCCAACCCCTCCCATAGGAAGATCATCTGGGGGAGGGCGTTCTCGACCAGATCCTCGACCACTTCCGTCAACCGAACCTGGTCCGCAACACGAGCCTTCGCATCGTTCAGTCGGTCCACCAGGTTCTGACAGACCGCCTGTGTGTAAAACGGCTGGCCGGCAGTCAGCCGATAGATGCTCTCGACGATACCCTCGCCGTAGGTGACCTCGCCCGCCACGGGTCGCTGGATCAGGTTCAGTGCATCGCTACGCTCGAGATAACTGATGGTCCGATACAGGGACCTGCCGAGGAGCCTCCAGTACTCGCGTCGTCGATCCTCCAGATTCTGCGAACCCGTGAAGATGATGAAGACGGACTGGTGTTCCATCAGGCTCGCAAGCACCTGGAGCACGTCCGAGGACAGCGCACCGGCGTCGATCTTATTCTCGAACAGCTCATACTCGTCGAACAGCAACACCAGCTTGCGGCCCGGCGTAGCCGCGATTGCTTCGCATACGAGACGATAGAACGTATCCGGCGGATTGGTCGCCTCGGCGAGGACTGCCGCGGGGGCACGAGTCGTCAGGCCCGCAGTCGTATAGATCTCCTGCGCGACCCTCGTCAAGAACTCCACTTCGCTCTGGATGGCCATCGACTGCATGTCGATGAGAATGGGAATGAACTCCGGCCCGAGACGGCCATCCATGATCTGGAACAGGATGGAGGTCTTTCCGCTACGGCGCTCGCCGCAGAAGATGAGCAGCCCGCTGGTCTCGCTTCCGGTGAAACGCTTGCGGACCAGTTCGAATTCGCTTTCACGCCCGAAGAACATCGTTCGGCCCCGAACGGGGTTGCCGACGATGAAGGGGTTCGGGCTGATCGGCCGAAACTCGGCCTCGCGCGCACTTGGCATCGCACAAGGGTCGGTCAGGCGAACGGGTCTTGCAAGGAAGCGACTGTTGCTCGCAGATCGCGTCGAGCAGTGCGAACAGCCTCGCCCGAGGACTGATCCGCGAACCGATCCGCTGCCGTCACCCAAGTGCAGGGCTCGCCCACGATGTGGGCGAGCCTTTCGCCTGCACGGCCCGCACGTGCTCCGGTTACGCGCGGCACGGCGTTTGCGAAAGCTCGGGCTCACCCCGCCAACGCGAGGTTCGCGCATGCACCGCTCCGCCGCATCCGTCGTTGCAGCCCCAACGCCACACGAGCCCCACGCCTGGCTCACCGCCATTCTCGTGGCTGCGGTTTGGTTCGAGGTGCTGTGGCAGGCCGCGCGGCACGCGCCCTCGCTCACGCTGTCGCCGGCACTTGCGGCCGCCGCGGGGCTCGCCACGCAGCTGGCGTTCACCGCGCTCGAGGCGTCGCTCGGCATGGCAACCTGGGCCGCGCTCGGCGTGCGCGCGCGCTGGGGCGTGTTGATGCCGCTGTTGCTCGCGGTCTCGAGCGCCGAAGCCGCGGCCGTGGCGCTGGCGTCGGGACACCCGGCGCTCCCCGCGCCCTGGGCCGTGTTGCTCGCGGGCTCGCGCGCGGCGCCGGAAGCGGCCGCAACGGGTGAAGCCGCGCAGGCATTCGCCGCCTTCGGCGCGCTGACACTGTTGCGATTGGCGCTCGCGGCATTCGCGCACACGCGAGCGGCCGCCGTGACCTGGCGCCGGGCCGCGCTGCTCGTGCTGGCGTTCTACCTCGCCACGCGCTGCGCGATGTGGTGGAGTCTCGATCTTATGCAGGGGCGTAGCTTCGAATGACACGTTCACGAATAGCGGGAGGATCGGTGGCTGCACACGAGCGCTGGCAGCGTGTGAACCTGGTGGCGTTGCTGTTCGCCGCGGGCATCCTGGCGGCGTTGGGGCTGGCGTGGTGGCGCGATCGCGCGCACACGTTCGAGCGGCCGCGCTGGAACTCGGAGCGCCTCGTGCAGCTCGCGCCGGAGGCGCCGGACATGCCATCCCGCCAACGCTGGGTCGTGGCGGTCAACCTCAACTGCTCGCATTGCCAGCAGCATCTGCTCGCGCTCTATGCGCGCACGGCGGGCCGGAGCGTGCGTCCCGCGCTGGCGGCGCTCATCGTGGACCACACTGCACATCCGGGCCGCGTGGACCTGGGCGTTCCGCTCGAGGGCGGCGCATGGTGGGACAGCGCGCGCGTGTGGCGCGAGTCGTGGGGCCGGCGCGCCTACGGCGAGACGTTCCGATTCGACGCCAAGGGAAAGCTGCTGTCTTCCACGCCGACCGGAGTGGTCCCCGACAGTTCAGGCTCCCGGATGTGAACCGTCCGCGCCCCCCGGACTCCACCAGAGGGGGATGCTCATGATCACCCGCAATGTCCGCCGGGCGCCGCGTGCGCCCGCGTTGCTCACGCTGCTGATCCTGCTGGCCGTCGCGCCGAACGCGCGAGCGACAGACGGCGACTGGGCCGACGAAACCGATGAGGGCTGGAAGAAGGTGCTGTCCTACGGGCGCTGCGCGTTACTGGTGTTCCGCGCCGTGAGCCCGGCGCAGTGGACCGCGGCGTTCGTGGACTGCGGCCGGCTGTTCCTGGACGAACCGCCGCTGCCCGGGAGCCAGCCGTGAGGCCGGCGCGCCCGTGGCTGGCACTCGCCCTTGCCGTGCTGCTGTTCGCCCTGCCGCTGGCCCCGGCCCGTGCCTACGGGGACGACACCACGTCCGAGTCCCGCGTGGGCGTGATGCTCATGGTGGTGTGCGGGCTGGCGCTCAAGGCCGCCATCCCGACGCCGGTGCCGTGGGCGGGCATCGCGGTGGTGTCGTGCTTCATGGGGCTCCTGGACGCAGCACTCTCGCCCGACGATCCCCCGGCCGATTCGCCGCCCGCGCCTTCGCCCACCCCATAGCCTGCGCCGCGCACGCCCGCTATGCTCGCGCGCATGGCGAACACCGTGGGCGAGGCGCTGCGTAACGCCGTGACGCGGCTCGCAATAGCGGGGCACGCGGCCAGTGACGCCGAGGAGCTGCTGTCGCGGCTCCTCGGCGTGGGCCGCGGCGACCTGCGCCGCATGGCGACGAGCCCGCTGGCGCCGGGCGTCGACGAGACGTTCGCCGCTCAGCTCGCACGTCGCGAGGCGGGCGAGCCGGTGCAGTACATCACCGGCCGCGCCGCGTTCCGACTGCTGGATCTGGCCGTGGACCGGCGCGTGCTGGTGCCGCGTCCCGAGACCGAACTGCTGGTAGAGGTCGTGCTCGAACACCTGACCGATATCTTCAGCGAGCACCGCGCGCCGCGCGTGCTGGACCTGGGCACGGGCTCGGGTTGCATCGCGCTCTCGATCGCCCACGAGCATCCGGCCGCGCGCGTCACCGCCACCGACGCAAGCCTCGACGCGCTTGCCGTGGCGCGCGCGAACGCCGAATCGTGCGGGCTCACCGATCGTGTCTCGTTCGAGCACGGCCGCTGGTTCGAAGCGGTAGGCGCCGACGAGCGCTTCGACGTCATCGTGTCGAACCCGCCCTACATCGCGCGCGACGAGGCTGCTGAGCTGCCGCGCGACGTGCACGACTGGGAGCCCGAAGCCGCGCTGTTCGCGGCCGACGGCGGCCTCGCCGACCTGCGCGAGATTCTCGACGACGCGCCTCGCCACCTGGTGACGGGTGGCCTGCTGGCGCTGGAGCTGGCCGAGGCGCGCGCGAACGAAGTCGCCGCGTGGTTGGAGGGCGCGCACGACTGGCGCGCCGTGGAGGTGCTGCCCGACCTCGCCGGCCGGCCACGCATGCTGCTCGCCCGCCGCGAACACGGGCCGGCGATCGCGCCGGCTCAGTGGGGCGAGGAGGGCTGACGGAGTGTTCTCAGTTCGCTCTCGCGAGTAATTCCTTGAGTCCACACCGATTCCTCGGGAGAATCGAGCTCGTCCAATCCCCTCCCGCCCCCCCGACGGGTGCTCCAGGGCTTCGGCCCGGCCGCCTCCCACCCCTTGGGGAATCACCATGTCCCGACAGCTTGCTTGGCGTATCTATGTTTGCATCATGGGGTTGCTGGTTGCTCCCGCGCTCGCCTCCGCCGCGGCCGTCCACTGGGTGAACGCTGCCGGCGGAAACTGGAACGTCGCCGCGAACTGGTCGGCTGGGGTGCCGACCGCCTCTGACACGGCAGTCATCGACTTCGCCGGCACCTACATCGTCACGATGAACGTGAACCCGACGATCGCGGCCCTGCGCATCTCGGGCGCCGCCAGCGGCGTGCAGACGGTGACTGGCGTTTCGCGCACGCTCTCACTCCCCAACGCCTCGACTATCGGTACGCAGGGAGTGCTGAGTCTCACCAGCTCCACGGTCAACGGCGCCGGAGCGATCGCCAACGAGGGCGCTCTGACGCTCGCCACCACCACGGTGGCCCAGGCGCTATCCAACACCGGCACGCTCACCATCACGGGCGCCAGTTCGGTGGCGGGAGCGTTCACGAACCCTGCCGCGGCCATGTTGCGAGTGCAGGGCACCGGCGCAAACAGCGGGTTCACGGCGGCGAACGGGTTCACGAACGGAGGCGCGATCGAGCTCACGTCGAGCGGTGCCGGAGCGGCGACGCTCACGGTCACGGCCGGGACTCTCCTCAACTCGGCGACCGGCACGATCAGTTCGCTCGCGGGTTCCGGCGGCGGCCGGTTCCTCACCGCCCAGCTCGACAATCAGGGCACGATCACGATCGCGGACAACACCACCACGAGCCGGGCATCGTCGGACCATGTGAACTCGGGCACCATCGACCTGACGACCGGCAACTACACGATCATCCATTCGGGGACGACGCCGACGTTCACCACCACGGGCACGATCAACGTGCCGGTCGGCCGCACGCTCACGCTGCAAGGCAACGTCGCCGGCGGCTCCGGGCAGCCGTACAACTACAACGGCGGCACGATGGGCGGCGCAGGCACGGTATCCGTGCTCAACTCGACACTGGCGCTTGGCGTCGCGATGGCCACGAGCAGCACGCATCTGGACGCCACCACCTGCATCATCAACGGTCCGGGCACGCTCACGGTGAGCGCCGGGACGACCTTCAACTCGACAAGCAGCACGATCAATGCGCCGATGGTGGTCGAGAGCGGCGGCACGTTTCAGCTCGTCTCTTCGGACCAACTCGGAACGCTCTCGAACAGCGGCCTCGTCGAGGTGACGGGTGCCTCCACCTCGAACGGACTCATCACGACGCAGTCGGGGTCCACGCTGCGCGTGCTGGGCACGGGCGGGAACAGCGCCCTGACCGTGGCCAACGGGTTCACGAACTCGGCCGCGATCGAGCTCACGTCGAGCGGCGCCGGCGCTGCGACACTCGCGGTCACGGCCGGAACGCTGCTTAACTCGGTGACCGGCACGATCGGTTCGCTTCCGGGTTCCGGCGGCGCCCGGCTCCTCACCGCCCAGTTGAACAACCAGGGCACGATCACGATCGCGGACAACACCACCACGAGCCGGGCATCGTCGGACCATGTGAACTCGGGCACCATCGACC